>JACRER010000005.1 GCA_016234365.1 Elusimicrobiota bacterium
CGACACTACGCTGTCGGGGTCGTCTGTTATGCTATACCCGACGGGTGGCGGAGGGCGGCACGGCTATTGACAAATATAGCATATGTGCTATAATATGAATAAGGCGAAATTTCGGGTGCGTTTTTACAGGGCGATTAGCGGGAAATGTCAGGCCTGTGATTATGCCCGGGCAATGGATATCAATCACCAGACAAAGGCCAAGAAGTTCTTTAAAGCCTTAGGTGAGCTGGGGCCGGAGATGCCCGAGGATTATGCGAAGCATCTTAAGGATGGTATCTGGGAGCTTCGGATAATAATATTGCACCATCAGCACCGCTTCCTCTACTTCTTCCGCGGGGAACTTGTTGTGGTAACCAATGCCTTCCTTAAAAAGTCGGCGGCAGTTCCTGAAGCAGAGATAGAGCGGGCTAAAAGGGCGATGTTGGACTGGACTCTACGCAGGGGTTGGGAAGATATATGAGAAAAGATAAAGCAAGCATTTCCTTGGATGAGGTCTTTGCCGAGTCGGAGAAGGATCCCCGCTGGGCAGAGGCCTACGCTAAAGCGGATATTGAGGTGCGTCTGGCGCTGCAGATAGCCAAAGCCAGGCAGAGGGCCCGTATGACGCAGGGGCAGCTTGCTAAAGCCGTGGGGACTACCCAATCCGTCATCTCCCGCATAGAGTGCGGAAACCAGAACCTCACCATCAACACCCTCGCCCGCATAGCCGCCGTCCTGCACGCCACGCTCCTTATCCAGCTCCGCCACCCCCACCCCTAAAACAAAACCGCCGGGTCTCCCCGGCGGTTCTGCCCTTGCCCTTTTTGGGCTCTTTTCAAAATACAACAAATTTGTTGTATTTCCAAAGCCACGCAAAAACACCATACCGCGACTCCTCTAGCGACCGGGGAGCCGGCGTATTCGCCTCGTGCGCCTAAGCGGGCGCGGCTTTGCGGGCGGCAGGGGCTTTGGCCCTCGAACCCGCTGGGAACCGTTGCGCGGTTCCCCCCGCCCTTTGGGGAATTATGGGCGGGGCCCCCCTCCCAAATGGGTTCTCGAACCAAAGCCCCTGCCGCCCCTCCATTAATCGCTTTTATAACTTCTTGATTGTATATTCCTGTTCAGTTCTCTCAATAGAGTATTCTTGATTTACTGGGAGTTTCTTATGGGGAAAAGGATTTTTCGCATTGATATTGTGGACTAGAATCATATCGCTATCAGGATCGTTTGCATGTCGATTTGAAACCAATAATGCACTTATATGTGAATGATCTTTTGAAAGGAAGGCATCCTTTCGGATATCTGCTCCGTTTGCGTTCGTTATAAGTGGGCTGTACTGAATGCTGTGTTTGATATTTTTAGTATTTCTTGGGTCGATGAGTAATTGTTGCGGGCCAAGTGCATAAACACACTCAAGTGCTGGATGGAATTGTGATATCCCCTCTGAACCGAAAACCCCAAGTTGACAGCCATTTATGGCAATTATTGTGTATTCTCCCTCCAATACTTTTCCGCTGGAGATATACTCCTTAATTTTTTTACTTTTTTTGTGAAAAGCACTAAGCCATCTTAATTGAACTTCTTTCACTGGGACGTTGTACGATGTAATTTTTTCGGAGTTCGTGGCTGGGGGGCAGGGTGGGATGCGGTTATTTTTGTCTCCGCAAGTTGGGCAAATTGCTTCGAGGGCGATGTCTGAATTTTCTATACGAATTTTAAAATCTACAGAGTCTCCACGGTTAGGGTGGACATATGCATTTGCATCTAAAAGCCAACATCCTAATGCGAGTTCCCAATAACGGGAATTGCACTTGTCCCAATCCCCGGAGCAAAATTCATTTTCAAAGTGGTTATCGGCATGGTTCTTGAATTTATTCCATAGTGCAATCGTGTGATATTTTCGTAAGAATGATTGCTCCTTTGTTATGAATTCTTCGACTTTTGCCATGGGATTGAATTCTTAAAGTAAGAGCCCCTGGCATGGGGCCAGGGGCTCTTGTTGGTTACCTTCGCCGATTAGTACATGTCGGCGCCGGGGGGCATGCCGCCGGGCATACCGGCCATGGCGGGGGCCTTCTTTTCGGGGAGGTCGGCCACCAGGCAGTCCGTGTTGAGCAGGGTGCTCGCTATGGAGGCGGCGTTCTCGAGGGCCGTGCGAGTGACTTTGCACGGGTCCACGATGCCGGCCTTCAGCAGGTCCACGTACTCCAGGGAGTCTGCGTCGAAGCCGATCTCGCTGGAGGAGTTCTTTATCTTGTCCACCACTATGGAGCCGTCCATGCCGGCGTTCTCGGCGATGATGCGCAGCGGGGCGTACACGGCTTTCTTCACGATGTTGATGCCGGTCTGTTCGTCCTCGTTGGCGCCCTTCATCTTCTCGAGCACCTTGGCCGCGCGGATCAGGGCCACGCCGCCGCCGGGGAGCAGGCCTTCCTGCACGCCCGCCTTGGTGGCGTTCTTGGCGTCTTCGATCTTGGACTTCTTGGCCTTCATCTCGGTCTCGGTGGCCGCGCCCACGCGGATCACGGCTACGCCGCCGGAAAGCTTGGCCAGGCGCTCTTCCAGCTTTTCCTTGTCGTAGTCCGAGGTGGAGTCTTCCATCTGCTTGCGGATCTGGGAAGTGCGGTTCTTTATCTCGGTCTTGTTGCCGCCGCCGTCGACGATGGTGGTGTTCTCCTTGTCGATGACGATGCGCTTGGCGCGGCCCAGCTGCTTCACGTCGGTCTTGTCGAGCTTCATGCCGCGCTCTTCGCTGATCACTTCGCCGCCGGTGAGGATGGCGATGTCTTCCAGCATTTCCTTGCGGCGGTCGCCGAAGCCGGGGGCCTTAACGGCCGCGCCCTTAATGGTGCCGCGCAGCTTGTTGACCACCAGGGTGGCCAGGGCTTCGCCTTCCAGGTCCTCAGCGAGTATGAGGAACTGCTTGCCGGTCTGCACGATCTTCTCCAGCACGGGGAGCAGGTCGTTCATGGCGGATATTTTCTTGTCGGTGATAAGGACCACCGCGTCTTCGAGCACGCATTCCATCCGTTCCGGGTCGGTCACGAAGTAAGGCGACACGTAGCCGCGGTCGAACTGCATACCCTCTACCACGTCCAGCTCGGTCTTGGAGGATTTGCCCTCTTCGACGGTGATCACGCCTTCGTGGCCCACTTTTTCCATAGCGTTGGCTATGAGTTCGCCTACTTCGCGGTCGTTGGCGGAGATGGTGGCGATCTGGGTCTTCTCTTCCTTGGTCTTCACGGGCTTGGCCATTTTCTTGAGCTCTTCCACCATGGCGGTGACGGCTTTGTCGATGCCTTTCTTAAGGTAGGTGGAGTTGGCGCCGGCGGTCACGTTCTTGAGGCCTTCGGTGTAGATGGCCTGCGTGAGCACGGTGGCGGTGGTGGTGCCGTCGCCCGCCACGTCGTTGGTCTTGGAGGCGGCTTCGCGCACCAGCTGGGCGCCCATATCCTCGAAATGATCTTCCAGTTCTATCTCCTTGGCGATGGTCACGCCGTCGTCGATAATGGTGGGGCTGCCGAACTTCTTGGAGAGGATGACGGCTTTGCCTTTGGGGCCCAGGGTCACCTTAACCGCGTTGGCCAGCTTGTCTACGCCGGCCTTCAAGCGCATCCTGCCTTCTTCCGAATAAATTATCTGTTTAGCCATATTATTTATCCTCCTTATATATTACCGCACTATGCCGAGCACGTCGCTCTCGGTCATTATGAGGTATTCTTCGTCGTTGATCTTTATTTCGGTGCCGGAGTATTTTCCGTAGAGCACTGTGTCGCCGGTCTTTATTTCCATGGGGACCAGCTTGCCGTCCTCGGTCTTGCCTTTGCCGGTGGCCACTACAAGGCCTTCCTGCGGCTTTTCTTTGGCGGTCTCGGGGATAATGATCCCGCTCTTCTTTATTTCCTTGGGCTCGGATACTTTAACTATGATCCTGTCGCCAAGGGGCTGTATCTTTATCTTGGTAGCGGTGTCTGCCATATTACTGCCTCCTGTGTTTCTTTTAATCTTGTCCCGCGGGAGCGGGGCGTCAAATTTAGCACTTCAACTTCCTTATTGCTAATTTTAGCAAACGGCAGAAAACATGTCAAGCACTCTTAGGGCAAGACTGCTAAAAAAGAAAAGCCGGGCGCTTGGCCCGGCTTTCCTCCGCGCGTTTTCCTTATTTCTTAAGGAAGAAGCGGAAGCGGGTGCTGCCCACTTCTATCACGTCGTCGTCCTTAAGCATCACCTTCTCGTTAAGCGGCCCGCCGTTGTATTTGGCGTAGCCTTCCTTTATGGGGTTCAGGTAATAGCCTTCGGGGCGCATGGTTATCACGGCGGCCAGTTCCGGCCCGCCGCCAAACAGCCCCCCCGCCTTGTACGGGATGCTGGCCTGGGCGGACTTGCCTATATAGGTGGACAACGCGGTGAGTTCGAATTCCTTGCGCTCGTCGGCGGGGTTCTCCATCACCTCTATGTTGCCCTGCGCGGTCTTGGCCTTCTGCTGCGGCAGCGGCGCGTCGGCCTTGGCGGCGGCGCTCTCGTCGGTGAACAGCAGGGAGTATTTTACGATGGTTACGCTGTCGCCCTGCTTAAGGCCGGCCTTCAGCGTCTTCTTGCCGTTCACGAACGTACCGTTGGTGGAATTCAGGTCCTCCACGAACCAGGTGCCGCCGGACTCGTAGAACTTGCAGTGGTGGCCGGAGACGGCGGCGTTATCCAGCGCTATGTCGTTGTCGGGCTTGCGGCCCAGCGTGAACGCGGGCTTGTCCAGCTTCACCTCCTTTATGAAGGCGGCTTCAAATTTGATCATCAGTTTAGGCATATGATTTTTTGAACATGTCCTTTAGGTTTTCTTTGAACGTTTTTTTGCTCGTCGTGCCTATCGCCACGGTGACGTTGTCCGGGCCGCCGTTGGCGTTGGCTGTGGTGACCAGCGCTTCGCAGGCCTTCTGGTCGTCCGGGTTGGCTTTCATGATTTCCGTCAGGGCGGCTTCCTTTACGGCTTTAAAGAGCCCGTCGGTGCAGAGCAGCAGGCGGTCCCCTTCCTCCAGCGCCACTTCCACCAGGTCCACGGCAGGGGCCTTTTGGGCGCCCAGCGCGCGGGTAAGGATGTTCTGCAGCGGCGAGGTTTCGGCCTGTTCCTTGGTGAGCAGGCCCTTGCGGACGTGGTCCATTACCAGCGAGTGGTCTTCGGTGAGCTGCTGCATGATGCCGCCGCGGTAAAGGTAGATGCGGGAATCGCCGATGTGCGCTATGCAGAGGCGGTTCTTGTTCAGGAGCGCCGCGGAAAGCGTGGTGCCCATGCCCTTGTTCTCGGGCCCGGCGTTGCCGGCCTCGTAGATGACGGAGTTTGCCAGCTGCACGGCGAAGCCGAGCTGGTTGGATTCCAGGGAGAATTTGTCGTTATACGGCGCGGGCTTCATGCCGGTGCTGTGCATGGACTCGAATTTGTCCTTGGTCACCTTTACCGCCAGCTGGCTGGCCACCTCGCCGGATTTGTGTCCGCCCATGCCGTCGGCCACCATGGCCAGTTCCAGACCGGGCTCTATGAGGTAGTTGTCCTCGTTGTTCTGGCGGACCTTGCCCTTGTCGGAAAGGGCCGCGAATGTCAGTTTCAGGTTCATTTCTTATCCTCTTCGGGGTAGATCAGAGGCAGTGTTTTTTCAAAGTCCCCGCCGTTAGCGGCGGAGAGCGGTGCGGGCTTGGGGGCCGGCGCCGGGGCCGTGGCCGGTGCGGGCTGGGCTGCAGGTTTGGGTGCGGCCAAGGGTGCGGGAGCCGGAGCGGGCGCCGGTGCGGGTGCCGCCGCCGGTTTGACGTTGAGGGTCATTTCCAGGCCTGCGCGCGGGGCCAGCTCTATGCCAGCCGGGGTCAAGGGGGCCGCTGCGGGTTTCAGGGAGGCCATGGGCTTGGGCTCCAGCGCCGGGGCCGCGGCCGCGGGTTTGGGCAGGGCTGCGGGTGCGGGCGCCGGAGCGGGAGCCGGCTTTGCCGCAGGTATGGGTGCCGCCGCCGGTTTAGGGGCAGGGGCCGGCTTGGGCTGGGCGGCAGGCGCTGCGGGTGCGGGTTTAGGGACCGGCGCGGGAGCGGCGGCGGCGGCCGCCGGGGCCGTCTTTATATCCGGGGTCTTGCCGGCCTGCACGGCGCGCAGGGCTTCCGCCATCTCCATGCCGGTCTGGAAGCGTTCTTCGGGATTCTTTTTGAGGGCCTTGTCTATGACGGCCAGGATGGCCGGCGGCAGGTCCTTGCGTACCGTCAGCGGGTCCGGGTAGGGGTCGCTGGTGATCTGGAACAGCAGCGTCCCAATGGATTCCCCTCCCTTCCACGGCTTCTCGCCGGTAAGCAGTTCGTACAGTGTCACGCCCAGGGAGAACAGGTCCGCGCGGCCGTCCACTTTCTTGCCGGCTATCTGTTCGGGGCTCATGTAGTACGGCGTGCCCAGCACGGTGCCGGTGGCCGTCTTGGAAGATTCCGTTATGCGCGCTATGCCAAAGTCCGCCACGCGGATGTTGCCGTCTTCCAGAAGCATGATGTTGGCGGGTTTGATGTCGCGGTGTACTATGCCGTTCTTGTGGGCGTAGCCCAGCGCGTCGGCGGCGTCGGCCACGTAGCCCAGCACTTTGTCGACGGGCAGCAGGGTTTCCTTGGTGGTCCACTTCTTCAGGTCGTCGCCCTTCAGCAGTTCCATGGCTATGTAGGCTATGTCCTGCTCTTCGCCGGCGTCGTAGATCTTTACTATGTGCGGGTGGGTAAGGTTGCCCGCGGCCTGGGCCTCGCGGAAGAAGCGGTCCTTCAGTTCCTTCATGGCCTTTTCTTCCAGGCCTTCCTCGAAGCGCATGGTCTTTATGGCCACGGTGCGGTTGATCTTGGGGTCCACGCCCAGGTAAACGATGCCCATGGCGCCTTTGCCCAGCTCTTTCTTTATCTCGTAGCGGCCCAGCATGGGCGTGGCCGAGGAGCCGGCCATCATCATGGTGGCGTCGCCGCCGCCGCCGGCCTTGCCGCCCACGCCGCCGAACACGGCGCCGTCCGCGGCCTTTTTAAGCACGTCCACCTTGCTCTTGATGTCCTTGAAGTCGCCGTCCACGTTGCCGATATGTTCGTACACGGCCACGGCCTTGTTGTACTGGCGCTTGCGCTCGAAGTCCAGCGCCAGGTTGTAAAGCGTGTCCTTCATGTTGTCGTCGATGGGGCACAGGCGGAACTTCTCGAAAGCCAGGTCCAGCATGCCCTGGCCCTGGAAGGAGAGCCCCAGCATCTTGTTGGTCTCTATCTGCGAGACCTCTATCAGTTCCTTCTTCTTTTCGGTCAGGAAGAAGCGCTTGGTGATAACGAAGACGTAGCCCACCAGCAGTACTGTGGCCGGGTACATGATCTTGAGCCACAGGCCTTTGGAAGTGAAGAGGAAGATGCCTGCCCCCACGAGGGCGGCGAACATGGTGCCTGCGAGCACGGCGCCCATGCCTGCCTTGAGGCGCGGCAGCACGAAAGCGGTGAACAGGCCCGCTATGATTATCAGCCCCAGTTCCACCGGGAAAGCCCATTCGGGCCGGGCTATAAAGCGGCCCGCCAGGATATTGTCCACCACGTTGGCGGTAAAATCCACGGTGGTCATGGCGCTGTCCGTGGGCGTCACGTAAAGCGAGCCCACGCCCTGCGCGGTGAGGCCTATGAGCACTATCTTGTCCTTGAACGCCTCCGGCACTATCTTGCCGTTGATGACGTCGTAGAAGGAGTAGTATTTAAAGGTCTTGCTCTTGTTGAAGGCGATGAGCGCGGAGGAAGCGGCGTCCAGCGGCATGGTGCTTTTGCCGAAGGCGGCCGAAGCGCCGGGAGCCAGCGTAACTTTGTCCGGCGCCAGGCCCAGGCTTACGCGCACCAGTTCGGCCGCGAACGACGGGTAAAAATTCTGGCCGTACGGGATATACGGGTATTCCTTGCGCACGGAGCCGTCTATGTCGCTGAAAACGTTGACGTGGCCCACGCCGGCCGCGGAAGAGGCCAGCACGTCAAGCGGCAGCGTCATGTCGGTGCCTTCCACGGAGGGTTCCGAAGGTGCCGCCGAATGGGAGATGGCCGGCGCCAGGCGTTTGAGCCACTCGGGCTCGGGTTTTATTTTGGATACCGGGGCGCCGGTGGCGAAGTAGAGCGGCAATACCACGTTGCCGGCGTCGGCGCAGGCCTTGGCCAGTTTGGCGTCGTTGTCGGTGGCGCGCTTTTCGGACTCTATCACCTTCAGGAATTCCGACTCTTTGCCCGTTTCCTTTATCTTTTTGGCGGCCACCAGTTCGGTGTAGCGCGTCTTAAGCAGTTCCGCCATGTCGGCGCCGCTGTTCTTTTCCGGTTCGGAGAAAAGGATGTTGAGGCCTATCACGGACGGCTTGGCCGGCGCCGAGGAGAGCCAGACCAGCATGTCGGCTATCTTGGAGCGGGACCAGGGCCAGCGGCCTATCT
Source organism: Elusimicrobiota bacterium (assembly GCA_016234365.1). Lineage (GTDB taxonomy): Bacteria > Elusimicrobiota > Elusimicrobia > Elusimicrobiales > UBA9959 > UBA9959. Next base: position 8,410 of record JACRER010000005.1, read on the forward strand.
TGGAGATGCTTTCGTCGTTGATCTCTATCACCGCCACGTCGCCCTTTACCGGCGCGTCGGCGCTCATGCGGGCGCGGAAGTCGTAGAACTTGAGCTCGGCCGTTTCCAGGCCGGTGCCGGTGAAGTAGAAGAACAAGGCGGCCAGCGCCAGCGCCAGGCCCCACAGGATGTCCGAAAAGATGAATTTTCTCACGTGTCTCCTCCGCTAGAGCGGTTCCTCCGTAAAATACCCGGCGAGCAGTTCCTCTATGAAGCAGGCGTTGGCCATGAGGGCCAGGAAGAAAGCTATGAAGATGATGCCGGCGGATTCGGCCAGCGCCCCGCGTATGCGCACGGCCAGCGCTTTGTAATATTCCAGGCGGGCCAGGTTCTTAAGCCGGCCGGCGTCGGGCGCCTTTATCTCGGCGGGGGGCGGCGGCGGCTTGCGCTCTATGGCGTTGCCTTGCTCGTCGTAGAGGGCCTCGGCCTGCATTTCCATGACCAGCTTGCGGTAGTTGTAGGCGTTCACGCGGTTCTGCTGCGCGGCCTTCAACTCCTCGGCGCGGCCCTTCTCCGCGGCGATGGCTTCCACCTGCGGGTTGGTGAACATGGCGAACATGGTTATGTTGGCCGCCAGGAAAAATGTCGGCGGGCTGAAGAGCACCGCCCGTTCTTTCTGCACCAGCGCCGCCAGCAGGCCTATCAGGGCCAGCGCGCCGCCGGCGGCCAGCCAGGTCTTTTCCGGGGATACCGCGGCGCCGGCCTTGAAATAGGCGTAGGTCAGCGCCAGGCCGCCCAGGTAGGCCGCCACGCCCAGGCCCTTGAGTATCCAGTTCTCACGGTTCACGGCTTTGGAGGCCGCCAGGTAGAGGATTATGGCGTATACTATGGTGTTCGCCGACGAGAAAATGTTTCCCAGGCCTATCTTGAGGGCCAGGAAACCTTTGGAAACGGTGTCCGCCCCCTCCGGCGCGGGGATGTAGGCGCCGCCGGCGTAGGCCGCGAGGGCCGCCGCAAGGATGAACAGCGCGTAGGCCCCCGTGAACTTGCGGGGCTTCTGGAACAGCGCCCAGGCGTAGAGGGCCGCGCCGATGCCGGTCAGTATGAAGAACGCCGCCGGGTTGGAATTGATGGGCGAGGAGAGCGATCCTGAGACGGCTCCGGAGGCCCCGGCCAGTATGAACAGGCCGGTGGCGGTCATTGTGAGCGCCAGGTGGATGGCGGCCTTTATGCCGTAGTGCAGGGCGTCCAGCTGCAGCCTGGGCTGCGGGGGCTGCTCCGGTGCCGGGGCAGCCTGTCCGGACAGCGTTTTAAAGACCGGCGGCGGGGGCGCCACGGGCGCCTTCTGGCGGGCGGAGATGCTGCGGTCGGAGACCACCGGGTCGGCGCGGTCCAGGGAGGCCGTGGGCTGCGGGGCGTCCGTGCGCATGCGGGCCGTGACTTCCGGCAGGTCGAAGGTTTTTTCCGCGGAAGCGTTGTCGGGGTTCTCGTCGGGATTCTTGTACTTGTTTATTAACGCTATCACTTCCGCCGCGCTCTGGTAGCGCTCTTGCGGCTTCTTGCTCATCAGGCGCTCTATGATCCGGGCGGCCCAGAGCGGTACGTCGGGGCGGTACAGGACGATGTTGGGGACGGGGTTGCCGATGTGTTTGTGGATCACTTCCACGGAGGTCTTGCCCTCGAACGGGTACTTGCCGGTCATGATGTAAAAGAAGGTTGCGCCTACCGCGTAGAGGTCGGCGCGGTGGTCCACAGGGGACGCCAGGCCCTGCTCGGGCGACATGAAGTAGGCGGTGCCCACCATCTCGCCGGCCATGGTAAGCTGCTTCTCCTCGCTGATGCTGCGCGCCAGGCCGAAGTCCACTATGCGCGGGATGCCGTCCGTGCCGATCAGGATGTTGGCGGGTTTTATATCGCGGTGAATGACGGATTTAGAATGGGCGTGAGCCAGGCCGTCGAGTATGCCTATCAGGATCTCGGACGCTTCCAGGACCGGCAGCGGGCCGCGTTCGGTCACCAGGTCCTGCAGGCTCTTGCCTTCCACGTAGGACATGATGATGAAGTAGGTGCCGTTCTCCTGGCCGAAGTTGTAGATATGGACTATGTTGGGATGTTCCAGCTTGGCCGCCGAACGAGCTTCGCGCAGGAAAAATTCTATATTGCGCTGGTCTTTGGCCAGCTCTGGGGAGAGCAGCTTCACGCAGACCAGTTTATCCAGGGCGTCGTGTTTGGCCTTGTAGACCGTGCCCATGCCGCCCTGGCCTATCTTGGCGATTATGGTGCAACCGGCAAAAATGGTCCCTTCCGGTCCCTGCGCTTCTGTCATAGGCGCCTGTCCCTCACGAAGATGCTGCCGTGCCGCTCGGCCAGTTCCTTGGCGTAGTGCTTGAGTTCGGCGGCGCTTTCCACTATCTTGGCGTAATGCCGCTGCTGGTTGCGGGGTGCCACTATGGCCACGGTCAGCGACATGATCGGGAAATCCCGCGTCTTGTTCTTGCGGTCCATAGTGGTGATGAAGCCGCGCTTGCGGTCCACCTCGTTGTAGAATTCGGGGATGATGCGGTCGAACTCTTCGGTTATGGCTTTGGCGGTCTGTTCGGCCAGTTCGGGCACGGTAACAAAGACGAAGTCGTCGCCTCCCACGTGTCCAACAAAGTAGTTCTCCCCCGCCGTTTCGCGGGCCTTGTCGGTAAGCAGCAGCGCGATGCGCTTTATAACGTCGTCGCCCTTGGCGTAGCCGTAGACGTCGTTGTAGGCCTTGAAGTTGTCCGCGTCCACGTAGCAGAAAGCGAAGGGCTCGTTGTCCGCCACGCGGCGCATAACGTCTTCTTCTATGGCCGGGTTGCCGGGCAGGCGGGTCAGCGGGTTCAGCGCGGTGTCGGCGCTCTTGCGTTTAAGGATGCGGTTGATGCGCGCGCGCAGTTCGCGCACGTCGAAAGGTTTGGTGATGAAATCGTCGGCGCCCAGTTCTATGGTGTCCACGCGGGCGTCCACTTCCGAGACGCCGCTGAGGATCACTACGGGGATGTCCCGCGTGTCCGGCGCCTCGCGGATCTTCTTGCACAGGGCGTAACCGTCTATGCCCGGCATGCGCAGGTCCAGCAGGATGAGGTCCGGTTTATTTTCGCGCAGGAAAACCAGCACCTCGTCCCCGTGGTAGAGGGTGGTTACGGCGTAGTTGTATTTTTTCAGGACGGCGGAAACGAGCAACCCCACGTTGGGGTCGTCGTCCACTACCAGTACTTTCTTTCCCTGCAAGTTTCCCCCGAAATCCGTTGACTGCCGGCCGCCGGCTCGTCGCGCTTCTTTAGGTCAAATTAATTATAAAACATAATATATATAAACGCAACGGGTAAGCAAGGCCGCCGGTTTTGAACTTTACCGCGCGCAGGCCTTGCTAAAATTTTAATTTCTGCTATAATATCAAAGACGTTAAAAGTCGCAAAAACCACAACAACAGGAAAGCATCATGAGACAGAAGATCTTCAGTACCTTTGAAGTTGCGAAAATGCTGGAATTGTCGCCGGGGACCGTGGCCAACTGGGTGGACGCGGGCAAGCTCAAAGCCTTCAATACCCTTGGCGGACACAGGCGGATAAAAGCGGAGGACCTGGAGGATTTCCTCCGGGAGAACAAGATCCCCGCGCCAAAGGAGCTATGTAAGCGTATGGCGGCCTCAAAGAAAGTGCTGATAGTGGAGGACGACGAGAAATTCCTCAAGCTGATGGAGCGCTTCTTCCGGACCTTCCGCAAGAAGTGGGAGATCTTTTCGGCTCCGGACGGCTTCCAGGCGGGGTCGCTGGTGGGCAGCGAGAAGCCCGATGTGGTGATCCTGGACATAATGCTGCCGGACATCAACGGTTTCAAGGTCTGCGAGATCATCAAGGCCAGCAACAAGCGCACGCTGGTCATAGCGGTGACCGGTTACGATTCGGAAGACATCAAGAACAAGATACTGGCCGCCGGCGCGGACGCGTACTACGTCAAGCCTTTCAAGTTCCAGGATATAGTGGCGCGCATAGAATCCTGGGCCGGACCGCAGGAATAGTTTTGGGTAAGGGTAAGGGAGGCGTACCGACAGAAGGGGCCTCGTGCCGCCGGGGGGCGGCGCGGGGCCCCGCCCTTTTGGTGTGTGACTTAAGTTACATTGGGGCTTGACAAGTGTCAAACGGGGTGTTAGAATGAATATGTCAGGGCTGCCTCCCTCACCCTACCCCCCAAAAGGCAGCCCTGCCTTATTTTCCCGGAAAACATGACAAGGAACGTCAGGATAATACTGCTGGCAGGGGCCGCCGCGGCCCTCCTGCTGGCCGTAGTCCTTTCCACGCTGAAGCGTTCGGAGACCGCCCGCAGCGAAAGCGTTACCTGGGCCTTCATAGAGGAGCTTTCCCGCGGCGGGTACGGCAAAGCGCTGGCGTTCCTCGACGAGCGCATCCTGGCCCACCCCAACGACGCCCTGCTCTATTACTACCGGGCGCGGCTTAACTACGAGGCCGCCGAAGGCGCCGCCGCCCTGCGCGACGCTGACCGGGCCATTTCGCTGGGTTACGCCCAGGAGGTTTCCCACCTGCTCAAAGGGCTGGTGCACGGGCGCCTGTACGGCGACTGGCGCATGCAGGCCGATCTGGCGTCCAAGGCGCTAGTCTACGACCCCATGTATTCCGACGGTTACCTGGCGCGCGCCGAGGCCCGCTACGCCCTGGGCGATTATGCCGCCTGCGCGCAGGACGCCGCCGCCGTCTCGCGCCTGGAGCCGGCCTCCGCCGAGGGTTGGGAGTATTCGCTGCTCTGCCTGGCCGGGCTGGGAGACCAGGCCGGCGCCGAGGCCGCCGGCCTGAAGGTGCTGGCGCTCAAGCCGGGCAGCCATGCCGCCCTCTGGCGCCTCGGGCGCAGTTACGCCGCGCGCGGCCAGCACAAGCGGGCCATCAAGGACTTTTCCGCCGCCATCCGCCTGAGCGGCGGCCGCGCGCCGTATTACCTCGACCGGGCCGCTTCTTGCGCGGCCGAAGGCGATTTTTCCTGCGAGGCCTGGGACCTGGCCGCGGCCATGGACTGGAAGGAGATCTCCTCTTACGCCAGTTATTACCTGCTCCTTGGCACCGCTATGCACCGCGTCGGGGAATTGGACCGCGGCCTGGCCGCCGCGGACCGGGCCGCCGCGCTGGCGCCCGGGGCGGCGGACGCGTACGCGTTGCGGGCTCGGCTGCGGGCGGAGGCCGGCGACGCGGCCGGGGCCGCTAAAGACCTGAAGCGCCTGGCCGGGCTGGCCCCGGACCGGGCCGCAGAGGCCGCGGCCCTGGTAAAAAAAACCGCGGGTTCACGGCGCGCGAAATAAGTTATAAAATAAATCCATATGGAAGGTCCCGCCGCGCCGCAAGAGCGCAGGTTTTCCGCCGAGTACGTTTACGCAGTACTGCTGGCCGCCGTGCTGCTGCCGCTCTACGTTTGCACGCTGCCGCCGGGCCTCCCCCCTTACCGCGACGCCGGGGAAATGGCCAGCGCGGCGTGGACGCTGGGCGTGGCGCACCAGCCCGGCTACCCGCTCTACATAATCTCGGCCAAACTTTTCTCTTTGCTGCCGCTCGGCAACCCCGCCTGGCTGTTGAACCTGTTCTCGGCCGCCGCCGCGTTCGCCGGCGTTCTTGTTTTCTGGCGCCTGGCGGCGTCGGTCTTTCCGGGCCCGGCCGCCTTCTTCGCGGCGCTGTGCCTGGCCTTTAACTTTACCCTGCGCACCGTCGGGGCCGTGCCGGAAATGTACGCGCTGCATTTCCTGCTGGCCGCCCTGCTGCTGCTGGCGGCTTCGGCTCCCTGGCGCTGCGCGGTGTTCCTGACGGCGTTTTTGCTGGGGCTGGGCATGGCCAACCGCATGGACCTGCTGCTCTGCGCGCCGGCGCTGCTGCTTTTGCTGCGGCCGCGCCTCATGGCCGGCGGCTGGGGCGGGCTGCTGAAGGCCATAGGTTTTTTTACTCTCGGCTTCTCCCTCTACCTTTACCTGCCCTTCCGCTCGTCGGGCTGGCCGCTGTTCGACTGGAGCCACCCGGCCGGGGCCGCGGCTTTCTTCGCCGTGATCACGCGCAAGAGTTACGGCTCCACGCTGGACCTGATCTCGCTTAACTATTCCACAGGGGAGCTCTTCTGGCCTAACCTCAAGTATTACGCCGCGCACCTGGCCCGCAACTTCAGCGTGGCGCTGGCCTTCGCGGCGGTCGGGGCTTGGGCGGAGTGGCGCGCCAACCGCGGCCGCTTCCTGGCTTTCGCCGCCCTGCTCATCTTCCCCGGTCCGGTTTTCCTGTTCCTGGCTAATATGCCGCCCAACCCGCACGCGCTCGCTATCGTCGAGCCCTACTACCTGCTGCCGGACCTGGCCGTGGCTTTCTGGGCGGCGGCCGGGCTTTGCTGGGCGGCTCGCGCGTATCCCAAGGCGGCGCCAGGCGTGCTGCTGGCCGCTCTGGCCGCGGCGGGCCTGGTCTTCTTGGCCAACGCTTACGGCACCAACCGCCGCAACCTGTTCGTCGCGCAAGATTACGCTTCGGACGTGCTGCGCGGCGTCCCGCCCGGCTCCGTGCTGGTGGCCAAGAAGGACGTGCAGCTTTTCTCCCTGTGGTACCTGCAGGCGGTAAAGAAGCTGCGGCCCGACGTGCAGGTGGTGGCCCAGGGGCTTAGCGGAGCCGGCTGGTATAAAGCTTCCAAGGCCCGCTATAACCCGTCGCTGGCGCTGCGAAACCTAAATTCCGGGACCGAAACGGACTGGAAGGAATTCCGGGACGCCAATCCCGGGCGCCTCTACGCCACTATGGACGTGGAACTGCCCGGTAAAACCCCCGCCGCCGCCCGCGGCCTGGTAAGCGAGATCTTTCCCGCCGCGGCCCCGGCCGGGCCGGACCCGTGGGCCTTCTATTCCTACGGCCGGCTCGGCAGGCCGTACAGGGACTTCTTCGACCGGGACCTGGGGACCTCCTACGCCCAGGCCCTGGTGGGCAGCGCCGCCGCCCGCTCCGGCTCGCTTACTCCGCTCGACGTGTTCAGGCTGCGGCTGGCGGCGGTCTTCGACGGGGAGATCCCCGACGCCCCCCTCTACGAAGGGTTCTACCATTCATCGCGCTCGGACTGGCCGGCGGCCAAGGCCTGTTTCCTGGCTTCCGTCCGGGTTTACGACCGGCTGCTGGAGCTGAGCCTGGAGTACCACTCCCTCCCGTCGCTGAAGCAGGGGCTTACCGCCGCCAGCGCCTACGCCTGGCTGAATTACGGGGTGACGCTTGAAAAGACCGGCGACCGGGCCGGCGCCGAGCGCGCCTACTCCGCGGCGCTCGCCGCCAATCCGGCCATGGCCGACGCGCACTACAACCTGGCCATCCTTTACTGGAACCGGGACTGGGCGCGGGTGCGCTATGAGCTGGAGCAGACGGTGCGCCTTAACCCCGGCCACTCCCGCGCGGCCGCCTACCTGGCGCAGATGCGCGGGCGCTGACGCGGCCGGCCCCCGGCGTAAAAGAACAAGAGCCGCTGCAAGCGGCTCTTTTCTTTTGTCCCGGCGGGAGAGCTATTTAGGCAGGTAGTTGTAGCGGAACTGGAACATGCCCATCAGGTCCCAGCCGCCCTTGAAGGTAAGGTAGGAAAGTTCGAAATTGAGTTTGAGCAGGGTGCCAAGGTGCAGGTTGAAGAGCTTGGGGCTCTGCGGCGCGCCCTGCGGGATCATGACTTCCAGGCCTATCGGTGAATTCTTTTTGGGCAGCCACATGAAGCCGCCGAAGAGCATGCCGGTGGGGATCTGCAGCTCCGCGTTGGTGGGGTTGTTCTTCGTAAGGTTGATGGCTTCCTTGGACAGGAATTCCGAGAGGCCGTAGATGACCTTGGGCATGTCTCCGTCGGAGTAGCCGGCGTTCACGAAGAACTTGGGGTGCAGCCGCTTGGTGAGGGCCACGTAGGCGTTGGCGTAACTGTCGGTGTTCTTGGAATCTATCTTGGTGGAGACGGTGGGCTGGTTCAGCGAGGGCTGCGCGCCGTCGCGGAACTTCAGGATGCCCTGCACGCCGGCGGCCATGGCCGGTCGCCAGGAGCCTTCGGTCTGTACCTGCATCTTGGAATCCGCCGATAAAAACCAAAGTCCGACGCGGTCGAGGTAGTTCTTCTTTTCCACGGTCCAGGCGTAGTTGTTCTTGCCGTAGAGGCGGCCGATGTAATACGCGGCGTTGAAGTCCAGCCCCAGGCCTATGGAATTGCGGCCCTTGCCGCGGTAGGCGGTGGGCATCAGCACGATGCCGCTGAGCGGCACGTCCCCGATCTCGTAGGCGGCCGCCCTGGACGGGCCGGCCTTGGCGGCGGGCGCGGGCATGGCGGTGGAAAGCAGGAGCCCTTCCGGAGCGGCGGTGCTGACGGCCGGGATGACCTGTATCATCTGGGCGCGCAACGGGGCGGCGAGGAGGAGCGGGAGCAGGGCGCGCAGGAGGGTCTTCATAGGAAAATTTTAGCGGCTAACCGCGCGAGGAGGTTCGCCTCGGCGCCGGCAAGCACGTCGTCTATAATTATACCAAAACCCCCGGCGCAGGCGGTTTCCAGTTTCTTTATGGGCCAGGGCTTGAGCGTGTCCAGCGCGCGGAACAGCACGAAGGCGGCCGCCAGGTTGAACGGGGTGCGCTCCAGGAACAGCAGCGCGGTCCAGTAGCCGATGATCTCGTCGATAACTATGCGCGGGTCGTCATGGGTGCCGTAGGACGCGGAAGCGAGCCCGGCGATCCAGATGGAGAACGGAAAAAAGCCCAGGCAGAAGGCCGCGAAAAGGGTCTTGTCTTCCGGCAGGAAAGGTACCAGGGCCAGCGCGACCAGGGTGCCGGCCATGCCGGAGCCGGTGAATTTTTTGAAGCCTGTCAGGCGGGCCGGGACGTAGCTTACGAAGCCGCCGCTCGCCAGGAACCTTACGATGAAGTCTTTCGCGCGCATGCGGCGGTCAGTGTCCGCGTTCGCTCCAGGATTTGTAGAGCAGGGCGCGGTGGTTGTAGAGATAAATGCCGCCGCTGATCAGCGTGAAGAAGGCGGTTATTACGGTGAGCCACCAGGTTACGGGCTTGGCCAGCTGGGGCGCCCAGGCCAGGAAGACGGGCAGCGGCTCGGCTTTGGCCCAGAGGTGGAGCGTCAGCAGCGTCAGGATAGTGAAAGCCGAGATGAGCTGGATGGTGGTCTTCACCTTGCCGGCGGCTTCGGCTTTCATCACGTCGCCGTGCAGGGCCGACAGGACGCGCAAGGTGGAGATGGTCAATTCCCGCAGGAGGATAATGAAGACCGCCCAGATAGGGACGGCGAGTTCCCGCAGCGAGGCGAAGGCCAGGAAAACGGACATGATCAGGATCTTGTCGGCGAAGGGGTCAGCCACCGCGCCGAACGGGGTGGTGGTTTTGGTGCGTCGGGCTATGGCGCCGTCTATACCGTCCGAAATGCTCGCCACGGTCAGGAGCACCAGGGCCGCTACCTCGGACCAGAGGGTCTTGGAAATTATCAGCGCGAAAATTATCAGGCTGAGGCCCATCCGGGCCATGGTGATGCGGTTTGCTAGTGTCATCGGTCAGTTTTTGAAAGTCAGAACTTCCACGCCTTTGGGCGGAGAGAACTTGAAGAGTTCCCGGTCCACGGGCGCGTTGCGCTCCACGGAGGTCATGCGGGTGCGGATGACGGTATTGTCCACCGTGAGCTCGGCTTCCGTCGGGAAATAGTCCTGGTCCAGCGTAAGGGCCAGGGAGTACGCTGCGCCGGAGCGCGGCGTGAAGGTTATTTTGACGGGGGCCCCGTCCTTCCCCCCGCTTACGGCCGCGTTGTTGCGGGCGGTAAGCGCGGCGTAGCCGCCGAAGTCCAGGATACCGGAGAAGTTCTGGTCCTGCGTCTTGCGCCATGCTTGCCAGCCGGTGCGCACGGCCTGCTTGTCTTCGGGCTTGTAGATCCAGATGTCGGCCTTGTCCGTCACTACCAGCTGCCGGGCGGGCTTCACGTGCTCGATGCGCAGCAGGTTGGGTTTGACGTAGCGCAGGTTGCCGTCGATGTTCTGCTTGAGGCCCGCTTCCTTGAAATTAACTTCCTGGGAGAAGTCCGCCTTGAGGGTCTCCAGTTTGTCGTCCCAGGCTTTCAGTTTGGCTATGACTTCCGCGGTCCGGTCCTCGGGTTTGGCGGTTTCCGGGGCGGCGGCTGTCCGGGTTGAGACGGCGACGGCCGCCGGTTTTTTTGCTTTGGCCGGCTGTTTTTTTGGAGCCAACTTCTGCTGGGCGTGCGCGCCAGCGGTCAAAGCGAGAAGCAGTACGGCGGTAAATACCTTATTCATTTCGCGAGAACTCCTCGCCGGCCGGCTCTTCCGCGCCCTGGGGCTGCTGGGCCGCGGTCGCCAGGGACTTCAGGTGATTCTCCATCTTGTCGAAGAAGATCTCCCAGCGGTTGGAACCTTCCGGCTTGTGTATGAACCCGTTCATTTCGAGGATGCTAAGAATGTTGGTGGCCCTGGCGGAGGAGCCGAAGTGCGCCTTCAGCAGGTCCTGCGAAACGCGGCGGCGCTCCAGCACCAGTTTCAGCGCGGCTATCATCTCTTCGGAGGAACTGCCTTTGCCGGTGCCGGCGGTCTCTTCATCCTCGGTCAGCGGCTGGTAGTTGGGCCTGGCCTGCGCCTTTACGCAGTCGGCCACCTTGCGGATCTCGTCCTCGCCCACGTAGGCGCCCTGGATACGGGACGGCTTCTGCGCGTCGATGGCGAGGTACAGCAGGTCCCCCTTGCCTATCAGCGCCTCGGCGCCGGGGCAGTCCAGGATGACGCGGGAATCGGTCTTGGAGGTGACTTGCAGCGCCACGCGCGAAGGCAGGTTGGCCTTGATGACTCCGGTGATCACGTCCACCGACGGGCGCTGGGTGGCGAGCACCAGGTGGATGCCCACGGCGCGCGCCATCTGCGCCAGGCGCTGGATGGCGTCCTCCACCACGTTGCGCGTCTGCAGCATCAGGTCGGCCAGCTCGTCTATGACGACGATGATGTAATATTCCTGCGGAGCGCCGTTCTCGAGCGCCCACTTGTTGTAGGAAGCGATGTTCTTTACGCGCGCTTTCTCGAACTTCTTGTAGCGCTTCTCCATCACGCGCGTCAGCGCCACCAGGGACTTGGAGGCGTCCTTGGGGTCCGTGATCACGGAAACGCGGTCCGGCGTTTCCTTGGGGTCGTATAAATAAGGAATGTCCTCGTAGAACGTCAGTTCCAGGCGCTTGGGGTCTATGAACAGGAATTTGACCTCATCGGGCTTGTTGCGGAACATGAGCGACAGGATGAGCGATTGCATGAATACGCTCTTGCCGCTGGCGGTGGCGCCGGCCACCAGCAGGTGCGGCATCGACTCGAGGTTCGCTATGGCCACCTTGCCCTCGGCGTAGCGGCCCAGCACGAACGTCAGCGGCGAGCGGGCCTCGTTGAACGTGGAGCTTTCCAGCAGTTCGCGCAGGCCCACCTTGGCGCGGGTATTGTTGGGAATCTCGAAGCCGATGGCGGACTTGCCCGGAATGGGCGCTATCACGCGGATGGCGCCGGCGGACTTCATGGCGAGCGCCACGTCGTTGGAAAGCGAGACTATGGAACTGATCTTTACACCGGAGGCCGGGGTGACCTCGTAGCGGGTGATGACCGGGCCGGGGTAGACGCCGGAAACCTGCACGTCGACCTTGAAGCTCTTGAAGGTGGTCTCCAACTGCACCCGCGCGGCGTTGATCTCGGCGTCGTCGGGGCCTATGGCCACCTGCTTGGCGGGCGGCTCCAGCAGGTCGGTGCCGGGCAGTTTGAAGTTCTTGAAATAGGGGTCGGTGAGCTTTTCCTTGTCGTCGGCCGGTTTGGCCTGGGCCGCGGGTTTGGCGGCCGGTTTGGGCTGCACGGCGGCGGCAGGTTGCTCCGCCGCGGTCCTGACCACCTTTATCTCCGGTGCAGGGACGGGCTTTGCTTCCTTGGGCTTCTCCTCGCTGCGTATCACCGGCGGCGGCTCCGGGATGGGCTTGGCGTCGTAGGCGGGGCCTTCGGCCTTTTCCTTATCGGAGATCAATTTGAGCCGGGCGGAAAGTTCGCGGCGGGCGGAAAGCCAGTGGCGGTAGTCGTCCATGGCCGTGGACGTGGCGTACTTGAAAACCTTGCGCCAGGAGATCTTGAAGAGCACCTGCACGCCGGCGAAGAAGACCACGGCCGAGAAGAGGCCTGCGCCTACCGCGCCGAACATGCGCGAGAGCAGCTGCCCCAGGGCGTAGCCGAGCCAGCCGCCGGCGTCGACCCAGGGCCCGAAGCGGGCGCTGAGGAGTTCTATGACCGCCGACATGGAGCCCAGCACCATCAGCGTGCCTGCGGTCAGCGTAAGCACGCCCTTGTTGGGCTTGCCCAGGTTTACCAGCAGGGCTATGAGCCCGTAGAGAAAAATGAAAGGAAATAAGTAAGCCGTGTGGCCGAGGAAGTTGGTCAGCGCCGTGGCGACGGTGTCGCCCACCACGCCGCGCGACCCGGGGCTCATCAGGGCCCAGATCAGCCAGACGTTGAAAGCGAAGGCCCCCGCCCAGTACAGCGCATAGGAAAGGGCGGAGGTCTTTTTCTTCCCCTGAGAGGAAGCTCGGTTCTTTGAGAAGTCGCGCATTGTGGCTGCGCCCGGTGGCGCTTTACTGTTTATCGTTGAGCACTACCCGGAAATTGAGTTCCTTGGGGTAGAGCGAGACCTTGCCCTGCGCGGCCAGCCAGCCCAGCGCCAGGTAGAGCGCGGAGCTGGACAGGTGGAGCTTGAGCTTGAGGTCCCAGGAGGAGGCGTCGCCGCCGGCCGCCTTGAGCGTCTCAAGGAGGTTCCCGGCGGTCTGCGCCAGCGTATCGGTGAACTTGGCGGCGTCCTGCATGCTACCTCTTTATATTGAACAGGTCGGCGTTGGGTTCTACGGGCTTGCCGTTCTCCGCGGTCACTTTTTCGATGACGCAGTTGAATTCGGCCTTGATCTCGTTGAAGACCTTCATGGCCTCTATCACGCAGATCACCTGACCTTCCTTCACCGAATCGCCCTCGCGGACGTACGGCGGGCTGGACGGGCTCGGCGCGCGGTAGAAGATGCCGGACATCGGGGCTTTGATCGTTTCCCCGGCGTGGACCGGGGCCTGGTGGGCGGCCGGGGCGGCTTTGCCGGCCGGGGCGTGCGCCGACGGCGCGAAAACGGGGATCTGGTGCACGGCGTTGTTGTGCTTGCGTACCAGCTTTATGTAGGTGCTGTCCTTGGAAAATTCTATGACCTCCAGCTTGTTGGAGTTCATGAACTGGTAGAACTTCTGCACCTGGTCGAACGCGTTCTCTGACTGGGGCTTTGCGGTTTTCTTCATTAAGTTGCCTCCGCGGGGTGTTTTATATCCCGGCCCCCGCGGTTCGCGCGGGGGCCGGGTATAGCTTACTTCTTTACGGGCGGCTGCTGCGGCTGCTGCAGGAGCACGCGGCGGGACAGCCGGTATTTGCCGGCGTTCACCTCGACGCATTTAACTTCGACTTCCTGGCCCATCTTCAGCACGTCTTCAACCCTGTTGACGCGCTTGGTGTCTATTTCCGAGATGTGCAGGAGGCCTTCCTTGCCGGGCAGCACTTCGACGAAGGCGCCGAAGTCCACGATCGAGACGACGTGGCCCTTGTAGACCTTGCCGACCTCGACTTCCATGGAGAACTGCTCCACGAACATTTTCGCCGCGTCCAGGCTGGCCTTGTCGCAGCTCGAGATGAACACTGAACCATCGTCCTCGACGGCGATCTCGGCGCCGGTGCGCTCCTGGATGCCGCGGATGTTCTTGCCGCCGGGCCCTATGAAGGCGCCTATCTTGTCGCGGGGGATCATCAGCTTCACGATGCGGGGAGCGAACTCGGAGATGTCGGCGTTGGGCGCCGGCACGGCATGCTCCATGATGTCGAGGATGTGAAGGCGGCCGCGGGTGGCCTGCTCGATGGCTTCCTTCATGATGTTCATGGGGATGCCGGTGGCGAGCTTCACGTCCATCTGCAGCGCGGTCACGCCTTTGCGCGTGCCGGTGATCTTGAAGTCCATGTCGCCGTAGTGGTCTTCCAGGCCGGCGATGTCGGACAGCACGGCAAACTTGGAGCCGTCGGTCACCAGGCCCATCGCTATGCCGGAGCAGGCTGCCTTCAGGGACACGCCGGCGTTGAACATCGCGAGAGAACCGCCGCACACGGTGGCCATCGACGAGGAGCCGTTGGACTCCAGGATGTCGGACACGAGGCGGATGGTGTAGGGGAAGGTTTCTTCCGGGGGCAGCAGCGGCAGCAGCGCGCGCTTGGCGAGGTGGCCATGGCCTATTTCGCGGCGGCCGGGACCCCTGTCTGGCTTCACTTCGCCTACCGAGTAGCTCGGGAAGTTGTAGTGGAGCATGAAGCGGTCGAAGGTCTTGCCTTCAAGGGCGTCGAGCATCTGCTTGTCGTCGGAGGTGCCGAGGGTGGCCACCACGAGGGCCTGGGTCTGGCCGCGGGTGAACACGGCCGAGCCGTGGGTGCGGGGCAGGAAGCCCGGGTCGATGTTGATCTCGCGGACCTCTTCGGTCTTGCGGCCGTCGGTGCGGATCTTGGTGTCCAGCGTGATGCGGCGCCAGATGGTGTAGAGCACGTCTTCGAACACGGTCTTGGCCTGGTAGGAAGCCGTCGCGTCGGCGGGGTACTTTTCCACCATCGCGGTGTAGGCTTTAACCCGGATCTCTTCCAGGGCCTTTTCCATGGCTTTCTTCTCGGGCTTGGAAGAGAGGATCCTCTCCACTTCGGCCTTCACCATGTTCTCCACGTCGGCCTTGAGTTCAGGCTTTATCTCGGGAGTAGCGATAGGGGTCTTGGCTTTGCCCACCTGCTCCTTCATCTTGATCTGCAGCTTGCAGAGCTTTTCAAGTTCGGGCTTGGCGGCTTCCATGGCGCCGATCAGGTCGGCGTTGGGGAGTTCGTGTGCCCCACCTTCCACCATCAGGATGCCGTTCTGCGTGCCGCAGATGACCATTTCCATTTCGGAGGTCAGGCGCTGCTCGTTGGTGGGGTTCATGATGAACTTGCCGTCGAGCTTGCCCACGCGCACCGCGGCCACGGGGCCGTTCCACGGGATGTCGGAGATCATCAGGGCCGCGGAGGCCGAGTTGATGGACACCACGTCGGCGTCGTTGATGCCGTCGTAGGACATCACCATGTTGACCACCTGCGTCTCGGTGTTGAAGTAATCCGGGAACAGGGGGCGCACGGCGCGGTCCGTCAGGCGGGAGGCGAGAACTTCTTTCTCGCGGGCTTTGCCCTCGCGTTTGAAGAAGCCGCCGGGGATCTTGCCGGCCGCGTAGGTGCGCTCTTTGTAGTCGCAGCTGAGCGGCACGAACTGGGGCGGGGTGTCCTTGGGCTTGTTGGCCTGCACAGCGGTGGACAGCACCATGGTGTCCCCGATGCGGATGATCACGGCGCCGCCGGACTGCTTGGCGATGGCGCCGGTCTCGAACGAAATGGACTTATCCCCCACCTGTTCTTCCAGGCGGAGCGGTTTAGGGTAATTTGTCATTTATTATTTCCTTAAGCCTAAGGCTTTAATTACCTTCTTGTACTCCTCGCGGTTGTTAGCTTCGAGGTAGCTGAGAAGGCGCTTGCGCTGCGAGACCAGCTTGGCCAGGCCGCGTTTGCACGCGTTGTCCTTGGGGCTGGAAAGGCTGTGCTTGGAAAGATACTGTATGCGCTCGGTTACCAGTGCGACCTGCACCGAGGTGGAGCCGGTATCGTTGGGTTTAGGGGAGAATTTCTCCGCTATTTCTCTGATCTTGTTCTTGGTTAATGCCATTTGTTTTCTCTCTTTGTTTGGTTTTATACCTTTCGTTCATTATATTAATTATATCCATATATCGTCAACGGAAGGCCCCCCGCCGCCGGGGGGCCTTCGCCGAAAAAAGACTGTTCTCTATGGTTTATTTGATGTCCCAATAGCCGCCGGACTCGGTCTTGGTTATGCGGGCCGCTCCCCCCTCCACCGCTACGTGCTCGTAGACGGAGGACTTTTCTTCCCGCTTTATGTTCTTCTTGTAGATCCGGCTGCGGATGTCCATGTCGTAGGCGGCCGTGTAGCGGCCGGGGCCGTCGTTCACAATGTTGAGGCCGGTGATGGCGACCGTAATCTCGTCATAGACCCTGAAGATGTTGCGGAACTGTTCGTCCAGGTCGGAAGCGGCCGTGCCGTCCCCCGCCGACCAGCTGTCCGAGATGAAAGACATGACCCTGGCCGCGTTGCGGCTCTCGTAGGCTTTGGCGAAATCCTCGTACATCTTTTTGACGATGGCCAGGCCGGGGTCTCTTTTGTTTTGGGCGTCGCCCAGCTCTTTGACGCGCCTGGCTTCGCTCAGGGCTTTGCCTTTGGCGCTTCCCCAGAAAGCCGCCGTGGCTTTTTCCAGTTCGTCGCGTTTGGCGCCGGCCTGCACCGTCCAGAAGCCGGTCCGCTCCAGCAGTCCGGGGGACCCGAAGAGCGCCGCTTTTTTCACTTCACCAATTATCGCGTTCTTTTCTTCCTCCGCCCGCTGGGACGGTTCAAAGAGCTTCTGCATCTCTTCGCCGTATTTTACGGCGTCGAGGGTTTCAAGATAGGTGAGGTCCCTGGCGGCGTTGGCTTTTACTCCCGTGGCGGCCTTGCCGTAGGCGGCGGCCAGCTTGTCGCTCTGTCCCTTGAGGTACTTCAAGGCTTCCTCGGCGCCGAACATCAGGTTGGCGGCCGTCTCGCTTCCGTCATACCAGCCGTCGGCGCTGAGGCTGTAGGAAGAGTACTCTTCCGATCTTTTCAGGATGGCGGCCATCGCCGCTTTGTGCGCCTTATTCTCCGCCGAATAAGCTATGTAGCCGGCTTCGTCCCGTAGCGGGCTGGAGGCCAGCCGTGAAAGTTCCGCGGCCCTGGCGGCCAGGTCCTGGGCCAGCACGGTGCCGCCGGCGTAGAGCTTGGAGAGTTCGGAGAAGGCGGGCCTCGCGGCCGCTACCTTAGCCTCCAGGTCTTTCAGGTCGTACTTGCCGTCGTAGGCGAATTCGTTAACGAAGTCGTTGGGCAGCGCGTTGAGCACCTCGTTCTTTTTTGCGGCCGCGGCCGTTATCTTTTCCAGCTGGCCCGTGACCTGCGGTTTGTAATCCTTGAACGCCTGCGCCTTGGCCAGGTACGAGGCCATCAGTTCGCTGGCCTCCGTGTAGATGGCGTCCTTCTGCCCGGCGGCGTTGTTCTGCACGCCCCGGAACCTGGCTTCCAGCCCGTCGGTCGCTTTCAGGTAGCCTTCCGCGTATTTCAGCGGGTTCTCGTAATAGGTGGTCCAGGCGGTCATGCCTTTTACGTTGTCCGGCTCGCTCACGTAATACCCCTGGGGTTTGTAGGTGTTGTAAACCGAGCGCCATTGCGCCGCATAGCCGGAGAGGTTGGTCATGATCGGCTCGATCCTGGATCTTATGTCGCTCCGCTGGCTCTCAAGCTGGGCCCTGAGCTTGCCTATCCGCCTGGCCATGGCGTCGGCGGATTGCTCCACGCTCTGCATATTGCCGTAGGTGCGCGTCCCCCCGAGGCTGTCCTCAAGGTTGGTCAGGGAAGCGAAGAGGTCTTCTATCTCGTCGGCTACGAAATACCGGGTGCCGCTCGTTTCCGGCTTCGTTACCGAAGCCCACGCCGCTTCCGCGGCTTTCTGCTCGGCGTTTATCCCGGACCTCAGGCCGGCGACGTACTTGTCTATGGCGGCCTGCATTTTGAGGCGCGCCTCTTGCGGCGTGTCCTTCGGCCCGGCGGCGGGCGGCGGCACCGCCGCGGGTTTGGAGATCTCGGTATTCACCAGCCCGGCGGGCTGGGTTTTTTTTGCCAGGTCCGCGGCTTTCTCCCCGCTCTTCTTCTCTTCTTCCTTGAGTTTCGCGGCGAGGGCCAGCAGCGGCGCGGCCTGGCCGAGGACGTTCTGGATGTTCTGGTCGGCCGCCTTTATCTCTACCGCCGTCTTGTCCAGTTTGTCCTGCATGTCGAAGACCATCTGGCGCAGTTCTGGGAGCTTTTCCCGGAGCGTCCTGCCGTCGGACTCGTCCTCCAGGAGGTTCTTGGCCTTAAGCAGGACGTCGATGTTGTCCTTGGAGAGCTGGCCGCTAAGCTCGTTCTCGTCCACTTTGTTGAAAACAAAAGTGCCGGCCTTTACCGCGTCGCTGTAACCGGGCACTCCCGCGGCCTCTTTTCCGGCCTCCGTCAGGACTCCCTTGCCGATGTATTTGCCGGCTCTCTTCATCCCCTCTTTGGCCAGGACGCTCACCCCGGCTTCCGTGGCGAGCGCTATACCGCCGGCGCCCAGCGTGGCCGCTGTCAGACCGTACTCTACCGCTTTGCACGCTTTCACGGCGTTGTCGCGCTGTATCATTTCTTCCACTTTTATCTTGGTCTTGGTAAGCCGGTTCATTACTTCCAGGTTGGAGGCCTGTTCCTTTATGGCTTTGGTCATGACCTTTCGGTAGGCCGCCGCGTCGTGTGAAAGCCAGCCCAGGTCGTTCTGGGCTTCACCGTAGGTCTTGGGGCCTCCGGCGCAGGCCGGCAGGGCGCCGCCCAGCAGCAACAAGGAAAAGAGAAAGTGTTTCATGCTAGATCCCCGTATAAGACGGCGGCGCGGATCCTCCCTGCGCCGCCGGCCTGTGTGGTATTAGAACTTTTTGGTGCGGAAAGTTACCGTTTCCCCTGTGGTGGTGGGCCTGCCGGAAACCAGCTCCAGGCAGTAGAACTCGCTGGAGACGTCGAAGCAGTAGGAGTAGCCGGCCCCGGAGTCCGCGAGCGCTCCGCCGGCGTAGCCAGCGGTGTTCCTTACTTCCGCCGCGGTGAGCGACGACAGGGTTTTGTTGAACGCCTTGGCGTTGACCGACATGCCGATGACGTTGGCGGGCATGGAATTGTCGTAGAACCAGATGTTGGCCCCTCCGCCTGGCCCGCAGCTGTCGGCCGCGTTGGGGAAGTTATACGCCGGGAAGCTGCTGTCGGGGCAGGTTACGGTCACTAGCGTGCCGCCGCGCAGGCTGCCGGTCTCGTCTATTGTCAGGTTGCTGCCGGTGTTGCCCAGCACTTCGCCGGTGGCCACGTTCTCCGCGTCGGACAGGCCGAACATGAGCGGAGACTTCATGCTGAACAGCGAAAGCCTGCCCTCTTTCGAGTCGAAGACGAACTCGGTGGAGCCGGTGTCCGTGCTGGAGGCGCCCGTCTTGTTGACGAAGACCATGCGGTTGAACGTGACCGCCGCGAAAACGCGGCCCTGCGCGCCCGCCGCGATGTTGTTGAGGGTATAGCGCAGGTTGATGGAGCTGAGCGCGTCGAAATCCCGCTTTACCGCGCGTTCCAGGATGTCCTTGTCGGCGGCGAAATTCTCTCCGACGTAGCCCATGAACTTCCGGAGGTCTTCCTTATTGTAGGCGTCGAACATCCCGTCCAGGGTCTCGCGCACCTTGGCCTGGATATTCTCTTCCGAAAGGGTTATCTCCTTGCGGGTGTCCTCCACGTTGTTGGTCTTGCCGGCGGTGTCGGTGACCTCTACCAGCATGGTGTAGGTCTTGCCGGCCTCCGGCTTGAAGGAGTACTCAAAAGCGCCGTTGTCCGCGAACTTTACGTCCTGCCAGGTGCCCTTGTTGTCCAGGGTTATCCTGATGGCGCCGGTCTGCGTCCCGGCGGGCTTGCCGGTGATCCGTACCAGCCCGTCGGAGGGCAGCATTTCCCTGAACAGTTTCATCTTGGGCCCGGTCTCGTCGGCGGGGATCTTGTTGACGTACAGGTATTTGAGCCCGACGTCGGCCTTGGACTTGCCGAAGACCCACCATTTAGCGTCGGCCGCTCCGGCCGAGATCAGCAGTGCCGCCGCCAGGATAAGAAGTTTTTTCATGATAATTCCCCTTTATTACCTTAGAAAGCCGTGTTCAGGCCCACCGTCACGCTTTTCTCGCGGAAGTTGTTGGCCGTGGTGGTGAACGAGTAGGCGTTGTAGCCGGCGCGAAGGAAGAGGGTGGACTCTTTCAGCTTTGCCAGCAGAGCGGGGCGCCAATAGGCGCTGAGCGCTGCGAAGAACTTGTCGGAATCCACGGAACCGGCGGCGGACTTGCGCAGCATATTCTGCCCAAGGCGCAGATCGCTTGTCAGGCTGGCGTCGGGCGCCTCGCACCCCAGGCTCAGCGAGTACTCGTAGAGCTTGTCGGTGGTGTCGGCCAGTTCGTCCTTGGAGTACCAGGTGCCAAGGTTCACGGCCGGCTTGAGCGCCACGGCGCCCAGCTGGTGGCGGGAGCTCAGCGAGGTGTTGAAGTTTACCTCGCGCGCGTCGCGCACCGCCGCCTTCGTCCGGTAGAGCGTATAGCCAAGGTTGGTGTCTGAGTCCAGCTCGCCGAAGCGGTCGCGGTAGTTGGCGTTAAGATAATGGTCCGCGCCGCTTTGCCCTGCGCCGTACTTGCGGTCGAACTTGTAGGAGAGGTCGGCGAAGGAGTAGGGCCTGGATGCGAAAGGCTTCTTGATGGCGGCGGAAACTTCCGGCTTCCAGTTGCGCGTGGTGCCGGCCGCGGTATTGCCGTCGAGGTTGTTGCGGTACCAGAGCAGGCCGGAGGTGACGGTGACCTGGCTGGAGTACTTGTAGCGCCACTTGGTCTTTATTTTGCGGCGGTCGGGGCTGGCCGAGCCCAGCGCGGAGAAAAAGTCGGGCTCCACGTTCTCGTATTCGAGCGTTACGCGGCTCGGGTCGGCGTCGCCCGTGAGCTCAAGACGGGCCGCGGTGCCGTTGGCGGAAACCTTGGCGGCGCCGGCCGAAGGAGACTGCAGCGAGTCGGCCTTGGAGTATTCCCCGCCCAGCGTAAGGCCGGGCATCGGCAGGTAACTGAAGTCCGCGGTGTAGTTCTTCGCGTCGTAGAGGGCGTCGGTGGCGTTGAGCCGGCCGGTGTCCTTGGCGGAAACGGCGCTGAGGCCGGCCCAGAGATCGCCGCTGAAATTTTCCTTGACCCGCAGGCCGGCGGCCTGGCGGTCTACGGTGCGCGTCACCGGGTCTTTCCAGACGGAATCCCAGCGGGGGTAGGCCCAGCCGAAGACGCCGGTGACTTCCGGCAGCTTTGACCCGTCCTTGAAGAACCTGTAAGAGCCGCCCTTCAGCGAGGTGGCCAGCGAATACTGGGAGAAGAATTCGAACACGTCGCCCGCGGTCAGCGTGTGGACGTTGTTCGTAGCGCGGCCCTGCACGTTGGTCAGGGAGAGCTTTTTGGCGTCGTTGCGCAGGTCGTCGGTGGCTTTACCGCCGGCGGTATAGTTGTAGGTCCACTCGCCCCTGGCGCCGTTGCCGTAGACGTTGAGGACTTCCAGGTAATTAAGGCCCTTGGTCAGCGAGGAAGCTGCCTTGCCGGCGCCTTTTATCTGGTTGCTCACAACGGAGAATTCGTTGGAGGCGTGGAATTCGGAAGCTGCCCGCGCCGGAACGCAGGCGAAAAAGATCGATATGGCCGCTGCTATGGTCTTCATTTTTCTGTTCTTTCTCCCCTTCCCGTGCATTTGTGCCTTGAAACGATATCAAAAAAAAGGCCTGCCTTCAAATATTCTACGGCGAAAAAAATTTGTTATTATCATCTTATGAATCCTAATAGAATATACGCCAACCGGATAGCAGCTTTCCTTAACAAGGAGCCCCGCGACTTTACCCGCCCGGACCTTGTGAAATACATCAAGGCCAACGGCGTGAAGATGGTCAACTTCCGCTACGTCGCGGGCGACGGCCGCCTGAAGACCCTGAATTTCATAATCAACGACGAACGCTACCTGGACCGCATCCTTTCCGCCGGGGAGCGCGTGGACGGTTCCAGCCTGTTCAAGAGCATAGACGCGGGATCGAGCGACCTGTACGTGGTGCCGCGCTACCGCACCGCGTTCGTTAACCCGTTCTCCCAGGTCCCCGCCATCGATATTCTCTGCTCGTTCTACACTCCCGACGGCAAGCCGTTCCAGAGCGCGCCCGCGGAAGTGCTGCGCCGGGCCGAGGCCGAGTTCACCAAGGTCTCCGGCAGCGAATTCCACGCGCTGGGTGAACTGGAGTACTACGTAATAGCCCCGCGCACCCCGCTGTACCCGGCGGCCGCGCAGAAGGGCTACCATGAAGCCCAGCCCTTCGCCAAATGGGAGGCGCTGCGCACGGAGGCCATGGCCGCCATCGCCGAGGCCGGCGGGCGCATAAAGTACGGCCACAGCGAGGTGGGCCTTATCCGCGCCGAGGATTCCGAGATGACGCAGCAGGAAATAGAATTCCTGCCGGTGCCTGCCTCCGAGGCCGCCGACCAGCTTGCCGTGGCCAAGTGGATGCTGTCCGCCATCGGCCACAAGTACGGCGTCGTCATTTCCTTCGCGCCCAAGATCTCCATAGGCCACGCCGGTTCCGGCCTGCACGTGCACACCTGCCTGCACAAGAACGGGCGCAACATCATGCTGGAGAAGGGCGCGCTGTCGGCGCCGGCCCGCCGGCTGATAGCCGGCTACATGGAACTGGCCGCGCCCATGACCGCCTTCGGCAATACCGTGCCCACGTCCTACTTCCGCCTGGTGCCGCACCAGGAAGCGCCCATCAACGTCTGCTGGGCTTACCGCAACCGCTCCTCCCTGGTGCGCATACCGCTGGGCTGGACCAACGCTTCCGGCATGATAAAGGACGCCAACCCCGGCTCCGCCGTGCCTGCCGTGGAACCGGCGCAGACCGTGGAGTTCCGCTCCGCCGACGGTTCAGCCGCGCTGCACCTGCTGATGGCCGGGCTCTGCGTGGCCGCGCGCCGCGGCTTTGAGCGTAAGGACGCGCTCGCCTACGCGGATAAATTCTTCGTCGACAAGAACATCTATCACAAGGAACATGCCGCGCTGCTCTCCAAGCTGCCCAAACTGCCAGCTTCCTGCTGGGAGTCGGCCGAGACGCTTCTCAAGCACCGTTCCATCTTCGAGGCCAAGGGTGTGTTCACCCCGCAGCTGATAGACGGCCTGGTTAAGCGCCTGAAGTCTTACGACGACCAGAATCTCAGCGAGCGCCTCTTCGGCAAGGAAGAGGATATAAAGCACCTGGTGGACGAGTTCCTCTACTGCTGAACGAATGGGCTTCTTAAAGGAAAGGACGGCCCGCTTCTACCTGGCCGCCGGGCTCTGCGCGGCGGCGGTGGTCGCCGTTTCCGTCCTTATCCATACGCGCGCGGCAACCCGGTTCCTCCCCGAGGGTCCCGAGGTGCTGCGTGTTTCCACCGGCACTTTTACCTCCAGCCTGGACGCGGCCCTTAAGGCGGAGGGCCTGGGCGACTCGGAACGTTACCGGGTATCGCAAGCGCTGCGCGGCAAGCTGGACCTGCGCCGCCTGCGCCCGCAGGACTCCTATTCCGTTTCTTTCTCCACTTCGGGCGCCCTTCTTTCCCTTTCGGTAAAGCGCGACCTGCGCGATTATTACGTCCTCCCTTCCTCGGGAGGCTATTCGGTTTCCGTGCGCCAGGCCGAAATAAAGTCCTCTTCGGCCAAGGCCTCCGGGGAGATAACCTCCTCGCTCTGGGAATCCATGAGCGCCGCCGGGGTCCCCCCCGCGGTCATTCTTGATTACGCCGATATTTTTTCCTGGTCCGTGGATTTCCTGACCGAAGTGCGCGACGGGGACCGCTGGGCCGTGGCCTGGAACTACGGCAGCGACCCGTCCGGCAGGGCCGTGTCCCAGAGCGTGGCGGCCGCGTATTACGACGGCACGGAGACCGGCCGCAAAACGGCCGCCGCTTACGCCGGCGGCTACTACGACGAACAGGGCGATTCCCTGCGCAGCATGTTCTTGCGCGCGCCGCTGCATTACCGCCGCATTTCCTCCTATTTCACCAACCACCGCTTCCACCCGGTGCTGAAGATCTTCCGCCCGCACCAGGGCATAGACTACGCGGCTCCGGCGGGCACTCCCGTTTCCGCGGTGGCCGATGGTACGGTCATTTATTCCGGCTGGAAAGGCGCCAACGGCCGCCTGGTGATACTGCGGCATGGTTCCGGTTATGAAAGTACCTATGGTCACCTGTCGCGCATCGCCAAAGGGGCGCGCAAAGGGCGCCGGGTGGCGCAGGGCGACCTGATAGGCAACGTCGGAAGTTCGGGGCTTTCCAGCGGGCCTCATCTCGACTTCCGCGTCAAGCTCAACGGTACGCCTCTTAATTTCCTGAAAATGAAATACCGCTCAAGCGGGAGCGTGAGCGGTAATGCCAAAGCCTCGATAGCCGCGGCTATCAGGGCTCTGGGCGAGTAGGCAGGCCGGCGGTTACCCGGCCTTGCCGTCCCTCAGCATGATGTAGAGGAACGGGATCACCTCTATAGCGATCAGGACTATCACTATTATTTCCAGCCAGTGGCTGCGGCGGGTGTTGACCTCGCCGTGGAGGATCTGGCTTATCTGCGCCAGGGTGTCCATCTTGCGGGAGATGCTTTTGCGCCAGTCGTCGAAATGGAACTCCAGCGCCGAGGCCCGGAAGACAACGGCCAGGTACGGGTCTCCCACGGTTTTGAGCGAGTTCTCCACGCGGCCCAGGAATTCCGAGAATTCCATGTACTTGAGGCTGGAATCCTCGGCGATGTCCGCGTAGAAGTTCTTGAAAATATTGGCCACGCTTTCGCGCTTCTGCTCCATGGTGTCGTAGAGCTCTTCCAGCTTGCGCCCCAGCATCTCGTCGTAGTAGCGGAATTCCAGCAGGTGCGTCAGAGAGAACTCTATTACGTCCGCCACGTCGCGCTCCCCGTCGGGCTCCAGCAGCAGGGCCGAGTTCCAGTCTATGATGGCCAGGTCCGAGTTGGAGTACTGGGTGGCGCTCTCAAGGATAAAGTTGCGCGATTCCTCGCTGAGGCGTTCCTTGTCCTCGGCCAGGATGAGCGCCGCCACGTCCACCTTTTTTATGAATTCCCGGGGGTTCTCCATGCCATCCGCTTTTTCCACGATGTAGGTGATGTAGTCCTCGAAAATTTCCCATTCCGCCGGATTTGTGACGGCCGGCATTATGCGCTTTTTCAGGGCGTCCTTGCGGGAAACCGCTATCAGGTCCACTTCCTCGGATTTTTCCAGCTCCGACGCCAATTTAACGAGCTTCTCCCAGGTAGTGCCGGCGGGCATGGCTATTTCCAGGGTGACCGAGATAACGCCGTAGTTCCAGAGGCGGGCGAAGATGCGTATCGGCAGGGTCCCGCCGGGCAGGTCGAGCTTTTCCTCGCCCAGGTCCACGCGCAGCGGTGATTCCTTGATTATTACGGCCTTTCGGGTATTGGTGGCGAATTTAAGGCGCGGGCCGCTGTCCGAACTGAGCAGTTGCTCGGCCCGGGCAAGGGTTATTTCGCCTCCGATGTCGAAGACCCTGTGGACGAGAATGGTGCCTTTCTGTATTGCTACGGACATTTTGCCTCCGTGCGACTCGGCTTATTTTTTCGCCAGCAGGGCGGTTATTGCTTTTACCATCTCGGGGTCGTAAGACTCGTCATAGCCTTCCCAGACGTTGTAGATCTTGTGGGTCTTGTCCAGCAGGTAGATATAGGGGACGCCCTGCGCCTTGTAAGCCTTGTAGACCGGCCGCCCGTTGTACGCCAACGGGAAAGTTATGCCCAGCGACTTGCCGAAGTTGAGCGCGGCCTGCGCGTCGTCCTGGATGCAGATGCCCATGACGTTAAGGCCCTTGGGACCGAAGGTCTTGTTCAGCTTTTCCACGGCCGGGCCGGCCTTGCGGCAGTACGGGCAGGTTTCGGTAAAGAACATGAGCATGACCGGCTTGCCGGCGTAGGCGGCCAGGTCCAGGTCGCCGCCGCCCGCGGCCAGCGGCAGTTTAAAGTAGGTAACGGTTTCGCCCGCCGGCGCCGGAGTTTCCGCTTTTTTCGAGCAGGCGGCCAGGGAAAGGGTCGCGGCCGCGATGATGAGCAGGGTTCGTTTCATGATGTTCTCCTTAAAAGCGGTTTGCCGCTGGGCAAGTCCAGTTATTTTATTATTTTTCTGAGCTCGTCCAAAATAAAGGCGGCCGCCCGCGCCCGCACCGTTTCCCGGCCGCCGCGGAACTGCCGCCGGAAGGTGGCGAGCTTGCGCGGCCCGGCGAGCCCGAAATAGACCAGTCCTGCTGGCTTCTCCGGGGTGCCGCCGTCCGGCCCGGCTATGCCGGTAACGGAGAAGGCGTAATCGGAGCGGAAAGCCTTGCGAGTGCCGGCGGCCATCTCCCCCGCGCATTCCTGCGACACGGCGCCGTTCTTTTTAAGGGTGGAGGCCTTTACTCCGAGAAATCTCACCTTGGCGGAGTTGGAGTAGGCCGTGACGCCCCCAAGGAACCATGCTGAACTGCCGGGGACGTCCGTGATGAGTTTGGAGACCAGGCCGCCGGTACAGGATTCCGCGCCGGCCACGATGCGGCCGCGCGCTTTAAGTTTTTCCCCCGCCGCCGCGGCCAGGGTCAGGTCCCCTTCGCCGTAAAACTTTTCACCGGCCAGCCGGCGGCAGGCCGCGCCCGCGCGCGTTACGGCGCCGCGCGAGTTGTCGCCGGTAATTATGAAATCCACTATGCCGGCGCCCGCGAGTATGGTGTGGCTCAGTCCGGGGAAGCGCCGCCGCGCCGGCCGCAGCAGCGCTTCGGCTTGCGGTTCGCCCAGCCCGGCCAGCCGCAGCTTTATCTGCGTCAGCGGCGCCCGGCGGAAAAAAGCGCTTATCTCCGCGGCGAGGAAGCTTTCGAACATGGGCTCCCACTCGCCGCGAGGGCCCGGCAGCAGCGCCAGTAGTTTGCGCCCTTTTACCAGCACTTCGCCGAAAGCGGTGCCGTTGGCGTTCTCCAGGGCTTTGGCGCCTTCGACCAGTATCGCCTGGTCCGCCATGTTGGGCGGCAGTTTCTCGAGTTTGTAGTTGATGGAAAGGATCTGCGCGCATGCCTTGGAGCGGACCAGGCGCAGGCCCAGCGCTTTTGCCGCCGCCTGCCGCGTAAGGTCGTCGAAGGTGGGACCCAGGCCGCCGCAGACCAGTACAAGGTCTGCGCGGGAGAGGGCCGCTTTGATGGCGTCGGCTATGTCGGCAAGTTTGTCTCCGCAGGACTGTTCGCGCGCCAGCAGGAAACCAAGGGGGGCCAGGCGCGCGTGGAAGAGCGGCGGATAGAGATTGAGTTTCCCCTCCAGCAGCTCGGAGCCGGTGCAGATGAGTTCCGCTTTTCCCGCCTTCATAAGGAAAGGTTAGCATAATGGCGCCCGGCTATAAAGCGCGATTGACAGGCCCGGGCGGATTTGGTAGTTTTGAGGCTTACACCGGAGGCACCGTGATAAAAGACACACTTTCCAAGATAGAAGCGGCCATCGCCAAAATACAGGCCGGAGGTTCGGCGGAGAAGGCCGAACTGGTGGCGTTGCTGGGCAAACTGAAGGCCGAACTGGCCGCGCTCCCCGAGTCCCGCGTGGAAGAGGCGCGCAGCATCGGTTATTTCACCGAGGCCGCCGCGCACGAGGTCACGCGCGCCAATTCCAGCGTGCAGCTGCGCAACCTGTCCATCTCGGGCATTTCCTACGCGGTAAAGGGCTTCGAGGTTTCCCACCCGCAGCTGGTCGCGGTGGTGAACGAGCTCTGCATGACGCTGGCCCGCATGGGCATCTGACGGCTTTCCCGAAACGGTTCACCTTATGAGGAGACGCGATGAAGAAGATCTTTGCGGCGGTCCTGCCTTTGCTTATGGCGTTAAGCGTTAATTCCGGCGCGGTCCAGCCGCCGGCGGCTAAAAAGATCCCGTACAGGATGGAGAAGCACGGCCAGGTCCGCGTGGACGATTACTACTGGCTCAAGGACCGCAAAAATCCGGAGGTCCTGGGTTACCTTAAAGCGGAGAACGCCTACGCCGACGCCGAACTGGGGCGCATCGCGCCTTTACAGGAGAAGGTCTTCGAGGAAATGAAGGGGCGCATAAAGCAGGACGACGCCAGCGTGCCCTTCAAGTACGGGCCGTACTACTATTACAAGACCTTCCATAAGGGCCGTGAGTACCCGGTCTACGCGCGCAAAAAAGGGTCGCTCTCCGCCCCCGAGGAGGTCCTGCTGGACGTGAACGAGCTGGCCAAGGGCAGGTCTTTCTGCTCGGTCCCCTTTCCCTCCATCCGCCCCGACCACAAGATGATAGCCTACGCCATGGACACCGGCGGGCGCAGGTTCTACGACGTGTACTTCAAGGACCTCGGCACCGGCAAACTTTACTCCGATAAGATAGAGAAGACCGCCGGGGACATGGCCTGGGCCAACGACAACAACACCTTGTTCTACGTGAGACAGAACCCGGAGACGCTGCGCTGGGAGCGCGTTTTCGCGCACCAGCTGAGCCGCCTCAGGGATACCGAGGTTTATTACGAGCCCGACGAGACATTTGAGATCTCCGTCTCCAAATCCAACACCGATAAGTATATCTTCATCCGTTCCGGCTCCACGCTGTCCACGGAGTACCTGCTGCTGGACGCCGACGCCCCGGCGGCCGCGCCCAGGGTTTTCCAGGCGCGCCAGCCCAAACTGGAGTACGACATAGAGGACGGCGGCGACCGGTTCTATGTGCTCAACAACTCCGGCGCCAGGAACTTCAAGGTTTCCGTCTGCAAACCCGGAGCCACCGGCAAGGCGGCCTGGACCGACCTGGTCCCCCACCGCGAGGATACGCTGGTGGAATACATCGACGTCTTCGAGGACTGGCTGGTGCTTAAGGAGCGCAAGGACGGGCTGGGCCGCTTCCACCTTTTTAACAGGAAGGACGGTAAGGAATCTTGGATAACCTTCGACGAGCCGGCCTACATGACAGACCTCGGCGAGAATTTCGAGTACAGAACGGATACGCTGCGCGTCACTTACGAATCGCTCACCACCCCGGTGTCGGTCTACGACGTGGACCTGAAGACCGGCGCCAAAACGCTGATGAAGCGGCAGGAAGTACTGGGCGGCTTCAAGGCCGAGGATTACGCCGAGGAGCGCCTCTGGTTCGCCGCGCGAGACGGCGAGATGGTGCCGGTCTCCATAGTCTACCGCAAGGACCTGGACCTGGCCAGCGGCAAGAACCCCGTCTACGTCTATTCCTACGGTTCCTACGGCTACAGCACGGACCCGTACTTCAGCTCCGCGCGCCTGTCGCTGCTGGACCGCGGTTTCATCTGCGCCATCCCCCATATCCGCGGCGGCTCGGAGATGGGGCGCCGCTGGTACGAGGACGGCAAGCTGCTCAAGAAAAAGAACACGTTCTACGACTTCATAGACGCCACGCAGTACCTGGTGGACCGCGGCTACACCTCGCCCGGCCATATTTACGCCGAGGGCGGTTCGGCCGGCGGGCTCCTGATGGGCGCGATAGCCAACATGGCGCCGGCGGGCCTGTATAAGGGCCTCATCGCGGCGGTGCCGTTCGTGGATGTGGTGACCACCATGCTGGACCCGGATATCCCGCTGACCACCGGCGAGTACGACGAGTGGGGCAACCCCGGAGTAAAGGAATACTACGACTATATGCTGTCGTATTCCCCGTACGACAACGTGGAGAAGAAAGCCTACCCCAACATGCTGGTGACCACGGGGCTCAACGATTCGCAGGTGCAGTACTGGGAGCCCGCCAAGTGGGTGGCCAAACTGCGCGCCATGAAGACGGACAAAAACCTGGTGCTCCTCAAGACCGATATGGACACCGGGCACGGCGGCAAGTCAGGCCGGTTCGAGGCGCTGAAGCTGAAGGCGCTGGAATACGCCTTCATGCTGGACCTGGAAGGAAAAGGCAAGTGAGGCTTTCCGAAGTTAAACGCAGCAACAGGATGATAGGCGTCCTGCTGGCGGTGGGCATTACTTACGCCACCGGCCTGGACGCCGCCCTGCGCCGCGCCGGCGGCCCGGTGCTGCTGGTCTGCTGCCTGGTGCCCCTCTTCGTCCTGTTCCCCCTGCTGGTGGAATACCTGGAACGCAAATTCGTGAAGTGACCGCATTCTTGCGGGCCTTTTCCGATATTTCGTACCATTATCCTTGTTGAACATTGCATCGGGGTAAAGGGGATAATGAGGATTTCCGGGCTGCTTCTTTGTGTCTGCCTTCTCCCGTCCCCGGGTTTTTCCGCTTCCTCTGACAAAAACCTTGGTTCCGCCCGCGAGGCATTGCTTTCTCCTTCCATCCCGCCTTCCGCCGTACTACTGAAGTATTCCGAAG
>JACRER010000057.1 GCA_016234365.1 Elusimicrobiota bacterium
GAAGGCCACGGTAAGCAGCAGGCTGTCGAACAGCGCGTTGAGCAGCCGGGAGCCGGTGTCGAATTCTCCGGTGAAGAGCATGATCGCGGTTTCCGCCGCGAAGATGCCCAGTATCAGCGTCAGGAACGTCCTCATGCTTTTTTTCATTTCACTCTCCCCGCCAGCGCTTTTGCCATGGCTTGCGCCAGCAGTTCCGCCCCGAAGGGCTTTTGCAGGAACAAGATCCCCGGCTTTTCAAGCCGTCCCCTGAAGATGTCCGGGTCCGTGTAGCCGGACATATAAATCACGGCGGTTCCCGGCTTCTTGGCGGCCAGCCGCTCCGCCAGCGCAAAGCCGTCCATGCCCGGCATGACTATGTCGGTTATCAGAAGGTCTATCCGCTCCTGGTACTCCGCCGCGAACGTCAGCAGTTTCACGGGGTCCGGGAACGCTTTTACTTCGGCGCAAAACTCGCGCAGCATCCGCGTCACCGAAGCCATTACCGAAGGGTCGTCTTCCGCCAGGAATACCGTGAGCCCGGGTGGAACGGCGGCCGCGGCGGCCCCCTGGGGCGTGGCCGTGTCCGGCTTCTCCTGCGCGCCGCACAGGACCGGGAAATAGGCGGTGAAGGCGGCCCCTTTCCCCGGCTGGCTCGCCACGGTAAGGTAGGCCCCGTGATGCTTGATTATCCCGTACACTATGGACAGCCCCAGGCCGGTGCCTTTCCCCTTGGGCTTGGTGGTGAAGAAAGGGTCGAAGATATTCTTCATCGTGGCGCCGTCCATGCCGTGGCCGCTGTCGCGCACGGAGAGCACCGCGTAGCCTCCGCGCGGCATGACGCCGAAGAGCGTGGGCACGGGCAGCGCCAGTTCATGCCTGAGCACCTTTATCTCCAGGCCGCCCCCGTCGGGCATGGCGTCCCTGGCGTTGACCAGCAGGTTCACCAGGATCTGGTCCAGCTGCCCAGGGTCCGCCTTTATGATTCCGGCCTCGCCTGCGGAGATGCCCAGCGTGATATTTTCCCCTATAAGCCTGCGCAGCATCTTTTCGCTTTCCAGCAGGTGCCGCCGCAGGTCCAGCGGCTGGAACGCGGCCCGCTGCTTGCGGCTGAAGGCCAGCAGCTGGCGCGTAAGCGACGTGGCCCTGTCCACGGATTTCCGGATTTCCGCCAGGTCGGCTTGCGCCTGCGTGTCGCCGCCAAGGGCCGGCGCGATGAACCTGGCGTGGCCGTCTATGGCCATGAGGATATTGTTGAAATCGTGCGCCACTCCTCCGGCCAGCCTTCCCACCGCCTCCATTTTCTGGGATTGCCGGAGTTGTTCTTCAATGTCCGTCAGGGCCGAAACGTCCTCCTGGATGGCCACGTACGCCGTAACCCCGCCTGCGGCGTCCTTGAGGGGGAAGATGTTGGCCTGCACCGTGTAAAAGGCTCCGTCCTTGCGCTTGTTGACTATGCGCCCGGTCCAGGGGACGCCTTTCTGCATGCTCGTCCACATTTCCGCGTAATATTCCGCGGGGTGCTCCCCGCTTTTGAGCAGGTTGGGTTTCTGCCCGATGGCTTCCCGCGCGGAGAAGCCGGTGGTCTTTTCGAAGGCGTCGTTGACGTAGGTGATCCTGCCGTCGATCCCGGTTATGAAGACGGCCTCGGAGGCCTGGCGGATTATCTCCGTCATCTCCAGGCTTTTGCTCTGGGTGCGCTTCTTCTCTATCACTTCGGCCAGCAGGCCGCCGATGTTCTCTAGCTGGGTGGTCTCCTCCGGGCTATAGGTGTGGCCGGCCTCCAGATAAAGCGTCATGACGCCCACCAGGCTGCCGCCGGTCCTGAGCGGCACGCAATAGTGGCCGTGCGGCGCTATGTCCGCGTACGCGTTCTCGTGGCGGTCGTCCAGGTTCTCCGCGAAGACGAGTTCGCCGCTTTCCGCCGCCCTGCCGCAGAGGCAGTGGCCGAAAGGCACTTCCGCGCAGGTCTTCTTCAGCGAGGCGTGCAGCCCGCGCTGCGTTTTCATCGAGAGGGCCTTTGAATAATTATCCGCCAGGAAAATGGCCCCTTTGGGCTTCACCGTAAGCCACGGCGCGGCCAGCACCGCGTCAAGCGCCTTCTCCATGAAAACGTCCACCGTGTCGTTGCGGACGGAGAGGGCCAGCAGGTCGGAGGTGATCTTCTGCGCGTTGCGGTCCTTGGTTATGTCGCCGTACATCTCCCCGAAAGAGCGCCACAGCGCGCCCAGTTCGTCGTCCCGGCCGCCCGCCGGCGGCGCCCGGAAGCCGTCTTTGCGGAAATTGTCCGCAGCCGCGGTCAGTTCCTCCAGCGGGGCCAGCAGGGCGCGGCGCAGGGCGCGGGAAGCCAGAAAAAAGACGGCCGCGCAGGCCGCCGCCAGCGCGAGCAGCAGCAGAACGGCGGTGTTCAACCGCTTCTGCGAGTGCAGGCGCAGGGCCGTTACCACGTCCTGGGCCGCGGCCAGCAGCGGTTCCGACTCCAGCTCGAGTTCCGCGAGGCGCCGTTTGAATACGGGAGAGGAGCTCATTTCCGTGTTCCCGAGCAGCCATTCCAGGTCCCGCCGGAAAGGGGCCCAGCGGGCCTCGAGCGCATTGAACTGTCCGCGGACCCCGCGCGGGGCGGGGGAGAGCCGCAGCCCGCCGGCCGTGCCGCCGTCGCGGAGCGCGGCCAGCGCCGTCTCGAACTCCGCGAGGCTTTGCAGCCCCTCCAGCACGGCGTGCGCCGGGTCGGTGGAGGCCAGGTAAGCCCTGGACAGCATCCTTTGCGTCAGCATACGCTGCCTGCCCGCG
Organism: Elusimicrobiota bacterium; assembly: GCA_016234365.1. Lineage (GTDB taxonomy): Bacteria > Elusimicrobiota > Elusimicrobia > Elusimicrobiales > UBA9959 > UBA9959. Next base: position 2,767 of record JACRER010000057.1, read on the forward strand.
GTGTCCACGGCGGGAGAGATGTTCCTTATGCTCAGCGCCGCCTGCACGCTGAGCATGAGGCCGGCCAGGGAAACCGTGAGGAACAGCGATAACAGGAGGAACGCCTTGTCGGAGAGTTTCCGTACGCCCAGCAAAGAGAACAGCGATATTTTTGATGATTCCATATCTATTTATATTTTGAATAATACCTTTCCATGCAGGAGGGGCAGATGCCATGGGAGAAGCGGAAAGAGGAGTTCTTTGAAATGTACAGCTCCAGGCTTTCATACGCCTGGTCGTCGCGGCGCACCCGTCTGCAATGGGAGCAGACCGGCACCAGCCCTTCAAGAGTAGTCACTTCCGTGCCGAGTTTAAGCATTCTCTCCGCCACGCGCAGGCGGACCCTTAGAAGATCCTTGTTGACCGGTTTTTCCATGTAATCGTCGGCCCCGGCGTCCATGGCCTCCATGAAATTGAGGTTTCCCAGCCTTGTCCCGGTCAGGACCATGAAATACACGTAAGGCCGCTTGACGGGGTCGGCGCGCAAAGCCCGCACCAGGTCCAGGCCGCTGAGCCCCGGCATTACCCAGTCGCTGATCACCACCTGTATGCGTTCGTCGTTTATGACTTTGAGCGCCCCGGCGCTGTCCATAAGGGGGACCGGTTCGTGGCTGCAATACGTCACCATCCTTGTGGTAAGCTGGAGCATATCCTTATCGTCGTCAACCACGAGTATTTTCATATTGCGCTCCCCCGCCGGTTCAGAAATCCCTTATCTTTACCACCCTGCATTCCACCCCGAAAAGGGCGGAATCTTTGCGTTTCTCGTATATGGAATAAACCTGCGCGGTGGATACGTTGAGCCCCAGCAGCGGGATGACGTTGGCCAGTTGCTGCAGCGATGCGCGCAGCATGCCGCGGCGTATGTAGATCTGCTGCCCGGAGGCCATGAGCCCGCTGCGCAGTTCGCTTAACTTCTTGTAGGCCACGGGGGAGGTGTTGCCGTGCGGGTATTCTATCATCTTGCCGGCCATGGGACACCTGTAGATCCCTCCCTTGCGCCGGAGAACGCCTGCCTTGGCCAGGGCGGCCAGCGCTTTCTGGAGGTCTGCGGGGGCAAGGCCGGCGCTCTTGGCCAGTTCCGCCGGCGATTGGCCGGCGGTGTCGTTTGAAAGGAGCATCCAGCACAGGTAGGTTCCGCTGTCCGTGGAGATGGCCTGCATCTGGCGCGGCGTGAGATGATATTTATCCCCCGTCAGAGACGTCTGCAAGGCCTTGTGCAGCGCTCCGGGGACGGGCTGCGGCTGGCAGAGGAACAGGGGTTTGAGAAAATGGGCGAAAGCGGGCTCTCCCAGCGAAGTCCTGAGCCAGGCGGTGGTCAGCTCGACCGCCGGCGCGCTCATGTGGGTGAGGCGCAGCGCGAAGATATAGTAGCCGATGTTCTCAAAGGCGGGCAGCCTCCGGCCATGCTCGAAGAGCAGGTAATGCCGGAACGAGACCCGGAACAGTTCCCTGCCGCCGTTCTTGTGAAAAAAAGCGTACGCGGTTTTGAAACCGGCCTCGGTTCGTAACCGGGTAAGCGTGTCCGAAAAAGGTGTCCCCATTGTGCTGCCTCCTCGATCCTGTCCCACGGGTACCATTATAAGTAATCGCGTGATGGTTGGCTAGTGAGCGGCGTGTTCCCCATGGCCTGCCAAATAGTCCATACGGCGTTCACTCCATGAGGCCCAGCCCGCGATCCGCGCGGAGCAGATCAGAATACCAGTATCTTGTCGGCCCAGGCGGTCCATTCGGTAAGGATGGCCATGGTGCCGCGCCTGGCGCCTTCGGCCAGCATATCATCGGCTATGCCGCGGGCGTCCATGCAGGAGCCGCAGACGCTTATCTCGCCGCCCTGCTTGCCCACGAGTTTCAGCATGTGCTCAATGTTGTAGTAGCCTTGCGGGGTTTTCTGGTTTTTAACGCCGCAGGGCGCGCCATCGCCCATAAGGAACACGCGTATCTGCTCGGCCTGGCTCTTTCCCAGGGAAACGGCCAGCCGCAGGCCGTTATAGCTCTTTTCACCACCGTAGGGCTGTTCGTTGAGTATGAACAGGTTTTTCATATTATGCGCTCCTTAAGTTATGTCCGCTTAGAATTCGTACCGCGGGTGAAAAGTCACGGAGTTTACGCATGTGTTTTTCCTCCTATCCGGACCGCCACGTTTCCCTGCTCACGTAAACGCTCGATAAGGACCTGCCTTAACAGATCGTAAGCTTTGAGCATTTTGGGGAAGGACAGGCGGTAGTAGATGCGAGTGCCCTCGCGCCGCGACACCAGTATCCCCTTTTCCCGCAGGATGGTCAGCTGCTGGGAGACGTTGGGTTTGGGGATTTCCATTTCCCTTGTGAGGTCGCCGGCTGTTTTTTCTCCGGAGCGCAGCAGGTCGATGATCTCAAGGCGCTTGGCGTTGGAGAGCACGGAGCAGACTTGCGCGTGCAGTTCGTAGAGCAATTTCTGGCCCTTTTTTCCCGTCATGGCAACCTCCCGTTTTACTATGGTTGCGATGTTTCGCAAGTACATGCTAACAATTCGCGAGGGTGTTGGCAAGCCGGCCGGCCGACGGGTCGGATTCCCTTGTGGTGAGCATGTGGTGAACTATGCGCAAGCGGCTGGTCCCCGCGCCGTTCCTGGGCAAACAGGGCAATCCTATTGGGACTATAGCCTCATGGCGCGTTGCGCGCTTTAAAGTACACTCGCGTATGCGGGGATGAGAGGAGACGCGTGCAAGCGGCGCGCGGGGCTGTGGACCGGTCGTGTTGGCGGCCGCGAATATCTGGATGGGTGAAAACCGGGCATTTATTAACTCTAGCGTTCCCCTGGCGCTGCTTGCGCTTGGGCTTGCCGCGCTTTTTGCCGCCGGTTCTCCCGGGGGGGCGCAGGCCCAGACGGAGCTTGGCTCGGCGGACGACCTCGGCGTTTACGGCGTCGACGGCACGGCTTTGGACCCCGACGTCAAGATAAAGGGGTTCACGGTCTTCGGCGCCACCCAGGCCGCCTATGCCGGCGCCGTAATAGCCCCCGGCAACGTGGCCATAAACGGCGCGCTTTCCGTTTCTTCAGGGGCCTATTTCGTCGGGGACTCCACCTTTACCGCCGCGGACAAGCTCTTTATTAACGACGGGGCCGCGGGGCAGCTGCTCGGCAAAAGCTCCGCGGGTTCTCTCCAGTGGACCAGCGCCGGCGCGCTCGGCGACAACCTGGGCAGCCACGTGGCCACCACCACTTTGCAGCTGGGCGCCTACGGCGTCAATACCACCAGCGCGGTCACTTCGGCGTCTTACCAGATAGGCGGTGCCGCGGTGCTCAAGGTCCTGGGGGGCAGTCTGCTGGTGGGGCCTGGCGCCGGGAGCGGCAACCTCGACGCCAGTAACACGTTTGTCGGTTACAACGCCGGCCCCATCAACACCACCGGGGGGTATAACTCATTCCTGGGGTTCAAAGCCGGTTTCAGCAACGTGTCCGGAAGTTCCTGCACTTATATCGGAGCGGATGCGGGACGCCTCAGTACAGGCGACCTCAATTCATTCCTGGGCGCGTCTTCGGGTTTCAGAACCGCCGGGGGGAACAACTCCCTTGTAGGGGCGTTGTCGGGACTCAATAACCTGTCCGGCAGTTACAACGCCTACCTGGGGGCGGAGGCCGGGAAGACGCCGCGCAACGGGAGCGCCAACACCCTGCTCGGGGCCCAGGCCGGTTACGGCGTGGACACATTCTCGTTCTCCAGTAACACCGCGGTGGGCTACCGCGCCGGTTACGGCCTGACTTCAGGCGGGGATAATATCCTGGTAGGCTGGCAGGCCGGGGATTCCATAACTACGGGCGGACGCAATATCGTAGTTGGCTACAATCAGGACACTTCCAGCCCGGGTGTCTGGGGTGAACTGAATATCGGCGGTTTGCTTTACGGAGACCTGGTGAACAGGACCGTTGGCGTGAACATACTCGTCCAGCGGGCCGCATTGGACGTGGTGAGCACCGGCACGGCGGCCAACGTTTACGCGCAGATCTGGCGCGACGGCAGCGGCGTGGTGGTGGCCAGCATGACTTCGCAGGGCAGGCTGTATGCGGACGTTTCCGGCGCGGCCGGCCTGCCCGCGGGCGCCGCCGGCGACAGCCTGGGCACGCACGTGGCCACGCAGACGCTGAACATGGCGGCCTTCCCTGTTGTTAATATCTCCGCCATAACGATGCTGGGCGATGGGTTGCGGATCAGCACCAGCGTTTACTCCGGGGCCAGCGGGATATTTATCTCCACCGGCGGGGCCATACAGACCACCGGGCTCGGCCATCCGCCATCCGGCTCCCCCGCAGCCGGCGGACCGCGCGGCATGGGCGCGGTAGACCTGCAGACGGCCAGGGAAAACGCTTCCCAGGTGGCGAGCGGTATGTATTCCGCCGTGCTGGGCGGTTCACGCAACACGGCCAGCGGGCAGGAAGCCGTGGTAAGCGGCGGAGCATATAACACGGCCAGCGGCTTGCAGGCTTCCGTTGGCGGCGGGCAGAGCAACATTGCGAGCGGCACTTATTGGGCGACCATAGGTGGCGGATATTACAACACGGCCAGCGGGGATTATTATGCGACGGTTGGCGGCGGTGAACACAACGTGGCCGGCGCCCGGCATGCGGTGGTCGGCGGCGGAGAGTACAATACTGCCGGCGGCATGAGGTCCGTCGTGCCCGGCGGGTCGCATAACACGGCCATGGGGGACTACTCGTTCGCGGCGGGGCGCCTGTCCAGCGCTACTGCGCAGGGTGCGTTTGCCCTGTCGGATTCCCAGGGCGTGGTTTTTGAAGTCAGCGCCGCCGACCGGTTCGGGGCCCGCTTCCAGGGCGGTTATCTGTTCAGCGGCGGCGATGTCGGGATCGGAACTGTCAGTTCAGGGGCCAAACTGGAGGTGGCCGGCCAGATCAAGATCACCGGCGGCGCGCCCGGCGCGGGCAAAGTGCTGACCTCGGATGCGGCCGGTTTGGCCACCTGGGGAACCGCGGCCGGCGACAACCTGGGCAACCATACGGCCACCACGCAGTTGAAGATGGGGAACTACGCAATTTATTCCTCCAGCGACATCACGGCCGCGCGCTACCAGATAAACGGCAGCACGGTGCTGGCGGTGCTGCCGGGGACCGGGAGTTTAGGCGTGGGTGTTGACGCAGGGCGGCTTAGCACACAGGATTACAACTCTTTTTTCGGCTACAATGCCGGCAGGATCACCTCCAGTGGCGGGAATAACACTTTCATTGGTTCCAATGCTGGCTACTCCCACACCACCGGGTTCAGCAACGCCTTTGTAGGTTCCTCCGCGGGAGTCAACAACACTACCGGGAACAACAATTCATTGCTGGGCGATAATGTGGGGCGCAACAACACCACGGGGAACAATAACTCTTTCGTGGGCTACGCTGCCGGGTATTACACTCAAACAGGCTCGGCAAACACCATACTGGGCGGCGAGGCTGGCGGTTACAATGGCGGAGCGGGGTCGGGTTCTTTCTCCAGTTCCACCATAATGGGCTATCAGGCGGGCAATAAGATCACAAGCGGTTCCGACAACATCCTGCTGGGCTTCAAAGCCGGCTATACCGTAACTACCGGCACGGGAAACATAATTATCGGCTACAACAAAGACAGTTCCGCGCCAGGCGCCAGCAACGAACTTAACATCGGCGGCGTGTTGTACGGCAATCTGTCCGATAAAACCGTCGGCATCAGTACCCGCGTACCGCAAGCCGCTTTGGATATAGTCTCCACCGGCACGCTGATAACCCAGTATGCCCAGATCTGGCGCGCTTCCAACGGCACTGTCGTAGCCTCCATGACCGCCACCGGTGTGCTGTATCCCGCTGTCCCCGCTACCGATAACACCAAAGTGGCCAAGGCCGGCGATACCATGACCGGGCAATTAACCATCAGCGGTTCCTCGCTGACCGTAGGCGGGAATATCTCAGCCAGTACTATAGCCGCCTTCGGCAGTATCACCGCCGCGCGCTACCAGATAAACGGCAGCACGGTGCTGGCGATATTGGGGGGGATTGAAAGCCTGGGGATTGGCCCAAACTCCGGGCGGATCAATCAAGGCGACTATAATGTTTTCGCAGGGCAGAGCGCGGGGAACTCAAATGTCGGGGGAGGGTACAATTCATTTTTAGGCGCGTATGTTGGCAGCAATGCCAACGCGAGTTATAATTCATTTTTCGGCGCTTATGCCGGCTTCTCCGCCACCGGGGGGTATAACACTTTTCTGGGTGCTGATGCGGGCCGCCTCAACACCACGGGGTGGAACAACTCCTTTGTAGGTTATGGTGCCGGAAAAAACAACACTACTGGACGCCAGAACTCTTTTCTGGGCTATAATGCGGGGTGGAAGAACGGCACTGGCTGGAACAATTCTGGTTTCGGGGCGTATTCAACTCTCAACAACCAGACGGGGTGGGCAAATGCCGTATTCGGCTATGAAGCAGGTTACGGAGTAGACACTTACTCGTTCTCCAGTTCCACGCTAATGGGCTACCGGGCCGGTTACGGCCTTAGCACCGGTTCGGACAATATCCTGCTCGGCTTTCAGGCTGGTGACGCGCTTATCACAGGCGCGCGCAATGTCATCATCGGTTACGATCAGGACGCTTCCGCGCCGTCCGCCTCGAACGAGTTGAACATCGGCGGAGTGATTTACGGCGACCTTTCCGCCAAAACCATCGGCATCAGCACGCGCGTGCCGCAGGCGGCGCTGGACATAGTTTCCACCGGCACGGCGGCCAACGTTTACGCGCAAATCTGGCGTGACAGCACCGGCCTGGTGGTGGCCAGCATGACGGCCACGGGCGTGCTGTACCCGGCCATGAGCGGCGCGGACAACACCAAGGTGGCCAAGGCCGGCGACACCATGACCGGGCAGCTTACGCTGGCGGGCTCCACGCTTACCGTTGC
>JACRER010000059.1 GCA_016234365.1 Elusimicrobiota bacterium
CAAGATAATTCCATAGTTGGGATGACTTCTTCCAAGCTGAGCGGCGCGCTGCCGGCTATCAGCGGCGCGTCGCTGACCGGCGTTACGGCTGCCGCCGTGGCGGCTGGCAACGTGACGGCCGGTACGCTGGGGGCCCTGGTGGTGGCCTCATCCGTGCCCGCGGCCAACGTCGGGGTTGGCTTGCTTGGCGCGCAGGTGGTGGCTTCTTCGCACGCGGTCAATTCGGTGCAGGATAATGCCATCGTGGGGATGACTTCTTCCAAGCTGAGCGGCGCGCTGCCGGCTATCAGCGGCGCGTCGCTGACCGGCGTTACGGCTGCCGCCGTGGCGGCCGGCAACGTGACGGCCGGTACGCTGGGGGCCCTGGTGGTGGCCTCATCCGTGCCCGCGGCCAACATCGGTGTGGGCGACCTGGGCGCGCAGGTGGTGGCTTCTTCCCTGGCGGTTTCCTCCGTGTATAGCGGCGCCGTTACGGACGGCGCCCTGCCCCCGGCCAAGATCGCCGGCACGGCCGCCATACTCGGGGCCAACACCTTTACAGGCACGCAGACGCTGCCGGCCGGCACGGCCGTGGCGGCGCCGTTGGTGATGACCACCTCGGGAGGTACGACGTTGACCACGCCAGCTGCCGGCGCGGTAGAATACGATGGCAACGCCTTTTACGCCACGCCGAACGCGTCTAACGATGCTGTTATGAGCGTTGTACACCTCATGGCCCTGAGCGCCAATTATACCGGCACCAATGGTAACGCGGCGCAGAAGGTCTTTAATATTCCGGCCAACGGCGCCATAACGCTGGCGGCCTCCACGTACTTCTTCGAGGGCCAGTACCTTATGAGCCGCACGGCCGGCACCACGGCGCACACCACATCCGTGCTGTTCGGGGGTACGGCCGCGCTTAACAGCATCGCCTATTCGGTGCAGGCTTCCACTTCCGCCAGCGCCGCCCTCACCGCGGTGACCAGGTCCATTTATGGCACGGCGGCTACCGCCTTGGCGGTAACCGGCTCTGTCAACACGGCCGCGGAGTATACCATCATCGTGCTGCGCGGCGTGCTGCGCGTGGGAACGGCCGGCACGTTCATCCCGCAATTCCAGTACTCGGCGGCTCCCGGCGGCACGCCCACCATCCTTGCGGGCAGTTACTTTAAACTTATCCCGGTAGGCGGAAATGCGGTTACAAATGTGGGCAACTGGAATTAGCGGGTTCTGAGCCGCTGAAAGGTTAAAAGAGGAAGCATGAAAGGCGCGTTGGGAAAATATTCCCTGGAGAGGCCGGCCGGCAGGCTGGTCCGCGCCCTTTTCTGCGCCCTGCTGGCGGCGGCGCCGGCAAGCGCCGGTTCCTTCTCCGGCGCCTCCAATACCGTTCTGCCCGCCGCGGCGGACGGCGGCGGCAGCGACGCGGCGGCTTCCGCCGGCAATTACCTGACCACCGTAGTGGACGAGCCGGGGCAGACCGCCTATACTTCAGCCAGCCACATCCTTCAGCCGGGTTTCGCCGGCCTGGCCGCTTGGCCGGAGACCGTGCTGGACGTGTCGGCCTCCACCGGTGCGGCCGAAGGCAGCCTGCTGCTGAAGTGGACGGCGCCTAAAGGCGACGGCTTCACCGGCCAGGCGGCCGCCTACGAGGTGCGCCTTTCCAGCCTGGTCGCGCAGGCGCCCCACCTTAGCGAGGCGCAGTTCCTGCTGGACCGTTCCGCCACGGATTACGCCGCAGTGCCGGCGCCGTCTCCCTACGGGACCCTGGAACAGCTTACCCTCAACGGCCTGGAGGGCGGCACCACATATTACGTGGCCGTAAAGGCGCGTGCTGACTGGGATGGCTGGAGCTACGTATCTAACGGCGCCGCCGGCAGGGCGCGGCTCTATGCCCCCGCGGCTTCAGGTTTCTCCGGAGTAGGGTCCGGTGCCATACAGTTCAGCTGGAGCGCCAACGGCAATCGGTATCCCGGCACGCTGTTCAGGGTACTGGTGTCCACGGCTCCTAACCCGCTGAGCCCGGCCGGCGCCCTGGTCACCTCCTCCGATACCTATAACCTTAGTTTAAGTTCCTCCGGCCTGGCCGCGGATACCACCTATTATTTCCGCGTGGCCGGCCTTAACCGGGAGGTCGAGCCCACCAATTATACGGCGGCCCTGGGCACCGCTACGCTGCTGGGCAATACGCCGGCTTTCCTTAGTTTCACCAATACGGCCGTTTCTTCGCTGCAGTTCAACTGGACCGCCAACGGCAACGCTTATCCAGGCACGCTGTTCAGGGTGCTTGTCTCCACGGCGGCGGACCCGCTGGCCCCCGCCGGGGCGGAGGTCACTTCTTCAGATACCTATAGCCTCAGCCTCGCTTCCGCCGGGCTGGCGGCCAATACCACCTACTATTTCCGCGTGGCCGGAGTGAACAAGAACGGCGTACTGACTTCTTACGCGGCCGCCCAGTCCACCTCCACGCTGGCCGCCCAGCCGGTGGCCGCGGCCTTCTCTGATGTTGCGGCGGCGGCGATGCAGTTCAACTGGGACACGGCGGGTAACCCGTACCCCGGCACGCTGTTCCGGGTGAAAGTGTCCACCGCCCAGGATCCGCTAAACCCGTCCGGAGCCAGGGTTACTTCCTCCGACACGTATAATGCTTTCCTGAGCACGGCCGGGCTGGCGGCCAATACCACCTATTACTTCCGTGCGGCGGCTATCAATAGCAACGGCGTGTCCAGCGCCTACAGCGCCGCGGCCGGCACCTCCACGCTCGCGGCTTATCCTCCGGCTTCGCCAGCGTTCCCCGGCATCTTCGTCACCAGCGCGCAGTTCAGCTGGGCCGCCAACGGCAACCCGTACCCCGGCACGTTGTTCCGCGTGCTGGTGTCCACCGCCGCAGACCCACTGAACACCGCCGGCGCGCCGGTGAGCTCTTCCGACACCTACAGCCTCAGCCTCACTTCCGCCGGGCTGACGGCCAACACCACTTATTATTTCGGCGTGGCCGCGCTCAACCACAACGGTGTGGCCACGGCCTATACGGCCACACAGGAGATGTCCACGCTGGCCGACCTGCCGGTATTTGCCGGCTTTGCCAACATCACCGGCTCCACTGTAAAGTTCAACTGGACCAGCGCCAACCCCGCCCCTCAAACGCTCTTTAACGTGCTTTATTCCACCGCGCCGGACCCGCTGGCCCCCTCAGGCGCGCCGGTGGCTTCCGCGGACGTCACCGATAGTTACCTGCAGGTGGCGGGGCTGGCGTCCCAGACCACTTACTATTTCCGGGTGGCTGCCGTGAATAACGGCGGGGCTTTCACCGCCTACACCGCGCCGCAGTCTACAGTGACCCTAAATTCTCCGGATACCAAGCTGTACCTGCGTACTACCGTGGCATCCATCGGGGCTAATTCCAGGTTGCTGCTGCCTGCCCGCGGCGGCGCGGCCGTTACATATACCAAGAACACCGTGGCCGGGGCGGTCACTCCGCCTACTTACGCCACGCAGTTCACAGCGTCCGCCGGCGGCGCGGTGGTGACCTGGTACACCTATCCGCTGGACGCCGTGACCATAGCCGGCAAGATCACTTTCAACCTGTGGACCAGGGAGTCCGCTACGGCGGCTAACGCCACCATAACCGGCCATGTGGCCCGCACCGACACTTATGGGAACGTGATCTCCACCATAGCCCCGGTCATTCTGGCCAGGTCGGAACTCGGCACCACGCTGGCGGCCTATACCTGGTTCAGCACGCCCACCGCGACGGCGCTCAACAACGGCGACCGGCTGGCGATTACGCTTTATATAGACGACGGTGCCGGTGTGACGATGGGCAGCGGCCGTACCGTTACCATGACGCTGGATGGCCCCACCGCCGCCGCCAGCGGCGACTCCTGGATACAGACCAGCGAAGCGCTGTCCCCGGCCCGGCCCGACCCTTCTGCCGGGATCCTGGACGTACAGCCGCGTTCAGTGGCCGCCGGCTGGGGACTGGTGGAAGGCGCTACCGGTTATACGCTGGCTGCCGCTCTGGCTGCCGAAAACCCTCCATCCGCCATCTATTCTTCCAGTGATACTATAGCCGCCTCCGCCTACGTGAATGCGCCCGTGCTGGAACCGGACACGAAGTATTACCTCTTTGCCCGCACCAACGGCTGGGGCGGCTCCAGCGGCTGGGCCGCCTACCCCGGTACGCACACGCTGCTGGAATTCCCGCCGGCCTTCGTTAATTTCTCCGCCGTGGCCCCGGGCTCGCTGCAGTTCAATTGGAACGCCAACGGCAACGCCCCTAACACCACGCTTTACCGGGTGGCCGTCTCCACCGCGCCGGACCCGCTTAACCCGGGCGCCGCGGCCGCCACTTCGGGGCTGACTTATTCGCTTAATTACAGTTCGGCCGGGCTGGCGGCCAACACCACCTATTATTTCCGCGTGACCGGCGTTAATAAGGATGGCGTGCAAACCGCCTACACCGCCGCGCAGGGCACCTCCACGCTGCTGGCGTTCCCGCCCGCCGCGCCCGCCTTCTCCAATATGGGGGAGAACTCCCTGCGCTTTGGCTGGAGCGCCAACGGCAACGCCGCCAACACCACTCTTTACCGGGTCTATTCGTCCACAGCGCCGGACCCGAGGTCGCCCGGCGGGGCCGCGGTGGCCGTGGCTGAAACTTACAACGTCTATATCGACTCCGCCGGCCTGTCGCCAAACAGCACTTATTATTTCAGCGTGGCCGGAGTCAATAACAACGGCGTGGAGACGGGGTACACCGCCGCCGGCGGCACCTCTACCCTGGCCGGTATTCCCGCCTTCTCCGCCTTCACCGGCGTGGACTCTGGCGCCATGCAGTTCGGGTGGACCTCAGGCGGCAACCCGGTGCCCGGCACACTGTTCCGCGTACTGGTTTCCACCGCGGCGGATCCGGCGAATCCCGCGGGGGCCGTGGTAACCTCTTCCGATACTTACGAACTGGCGCTCAGTACCTCGGGGTTGGCGGTCAACACCACTTATTATTTCCGGGCGGCCGCGCTCAACAACAACGGCGTGTTCTCGGCCTATTCCGCGGTGGCTGGCAGCGTTACTCTGGCCAACGCCCCGCTGCCTTCGGGCTTTACCGGCGTGGGGGCGGCCGCGGCGCAGTTCAACTGGAGCTCCAACGGAAATCCGGGCGGCACGCTCTACCGGGTGTACTCGTCCACGGCGGCGGACCCGTTGGTCCCGGCGGGGGCGACGGTAGTTTCGTCCAATACTTACAACTCTTTCCTGAGTTCCGCCGGGCTGGCGGCTAATACCACCTATTATTTCCGCGTGGCGGCTTTTAACCGCGCCGGCGCCGCCACCTCCTATAGTTCGGCGCTGGGCACCTCCACGCTGCTGGCTTACGCTCCCGCCTTCGTGAACTTCAGCGGCCTGGCCTCCTCCGCCGTCCAGTTCAACTGGAGCGCCAACGGCAACGCCGCCAACACCACTCTTTACCGGGTCTATTCGTCCACCGCGCCGGACCCGCTGGCGCCGGCCGGGGCGCGCGTGGTTTCTTCCGACACCTACTCCGTGGCGCTGAGCACGGCCGGCCTGGCGCCGAACACCACTTATTATTTCCGCGTGGCGGGCGTTAACAACAACGGCGTGTTTACCGCTTACTCCGCTGCGGCCGGTACCTCGACGCTGGCGGCGCAGCCCTCGCTGTTCGATTTTTCCGGCATCAGTTCCTACACTATCCGGACCGACTGGTCCGCCGGCGGCAACCCGGACCGCACGCTCTACCGGGTGTATGCTTCCACGGCGGCGGACCCGCTGGCGCCGCTCGGAGCGGCGGTGACCTCCTCCGATACCTATAACGCCTACCTGTCCACCGCGGGGCTCACGCCGAACTCCGACTATTATTTCCGCGCGGCCGCCTTTAATAATAATTCCGTGGCCACGGCTTACTCGGCCGCTGTTTCCACAAAAACCCTGGGCATCGGCTCGCTCGGCGCGCCGGTGGCTTCCGCGGTGACCGGGGTGTTCCCGTCCTCCATGACGGCTGCCTGGACGCTGGTGGGCGGCGCCACCGGCTACACGCTGGCCGCTTCGCCCGATCCATATAAACCGCCGTTCACCATAACCGCGTCCAGCTGGCCGGTTGGCGGCAACGTCCTGACCGCTTCCCTGGAAGGCCTGACCGCCGATTCTTCTTACTATCTCTTTGTCCGGGCTAACGGGCCGGGCGCTTCCAGCGTCTGGTCGGACTACCCCGTGGCCTACACGCCGCTGGCTGCCGCGCCGCTGTTCGTGAACTTTACCAACGTCGGCACCGTGGCTGCCGATTTCAACTGGAGCGCCAACGGCAACCCGGCCGGGGTCACGCTCTACCGCGTGTATTCTTCCACGGCTCCCAACCCGCTCAGCCCCGCCGGCGCCGTGTCCGTGGCTTCCGATACTTACAATGTGTCCCTCACCACCGCCGGGCTGTCGCCCAACGCCACCTACTACTTCCGCGTGGCCGGCCTGGGCAAGGGCGGCGGCGTAACGGCCTACACGCTGCCGCAGGCCACCGTCACCTGGGCGGCCGCGCCGTCGGCGGCCGGTTTCGCCGCGGTGGACGTAAATTCGGCGCAGTTCTCCTGGACGGCCAACGGCAACCCGGCGCGCACCCGCTACCGCGTCCTGGTGTCTTCGGCCACGGACCCCCTTAACCCCGCCGGCGAGGTGGTGAGTTCTTCGGTCACCTATAGCCTCAGCCTGAGCACGGCCGGTCTGGGGCCGGACACTTCTTATTACTTCCGCGTGGCCGCCTACGGCAACAACAGCTATTACACCGCCTATACCGCGGCGCTCGCCACGGCCACGCCGCTGGCTTTCCCGCCGTCCGCCGCCGCTTTTACGGGTCTTTCTACCGGCTCGATAAGGTTCAGCTGGGGCGCCAATGGCAACGCCAGCCCCGGCACCCGCTACACCGTGCTGGCGTCCACCGCGCCGGACCCGCTGGATCCCTCGGGCGCCGTGGTGACGTCTTCCGTTACCTATAACCTCTTCCTGAGCTCCGGCGGCCTGGCGGCTAACATGCCGTACTATTTCCGCGCGGCCGGCTTCGGCAAGAACGGGCAGTACACGGACTATACTGCCGCCGCCGGCACCTCCACGCTGGCGGCGCAGCCGCTGAGCGCGGCTTCCACGTTCAGCGCTGTTACGGATACCGGCTTTACCGCGGCCTGGGCGCCCGGCGCCAACCCGGCGGGGACGCTCTACACGGTCAATGTTTCCACCGCCTCCGACTTCAACGCCGGCGCCGCGGACGCCGTCACCGCGGCCACTATCCCGGCGGCGGGTTATTCGTATGCTTTCACCGGGCTTACCTTCTCCTCGGATTACTACTTCAGGGCGCGCGCGGTGAATAACGACGGTGTGGCAAGCGCGTGGACCACGCTGGGCTCTACCCGCACGCTGGGCTTGCCGGCGCCCGGCCCGCTGCCTATCACTAACGTGTTCACTTCTTCGATATCCGCGTCCTGGGCGCTTTCGGCCGGCGCTACCGGTTATACGCTGGCCGCATCCGTAAGCCCGGGCGCGGTACCCTCCCCGGTGTACGCCTCTTCGGAAACCGTTTCAGGCGGTGAAGGGTTTGCCTATATCTACAGCCCGGCTTTGGCCCTTAACACCACCTACTACCTGTTCGTGCGTGCCCACGGCCGCGGCGAAACAAGCGCCTGGGCGGCGTACCCGGCCACCTCCACCCTGGCTAACGAACCGGTCTCGGCCGTCTCCACTTTCAGTGCCGTCGGCTTCAGCGAGTTCGGCGTGAGCTGGGGCGCCAATGGCAACGCTCTCGGTCCCACGGCCTACACCGTGCAGGTTTCATCCGCCTATAATTTCAATTCCGGGGCCACCGACCAGGTCACCCAATCCACCACTCCGGCCGCCGGGCCGGGCTTCACCTTCTCGGGGCTGAACGTGGATACCTATTACTACTTCCGCGTAAGGACCAATTACAACAACGGTAATTTCAGCGACTGGGTGAACCTGGGCAGCGTCAAGACCAAGGCCCTGCCCATCATCCATTCCGCCGGAGACGGCGTGCTGCTCTACGGCCAGGCCGGCAACTCCATGCCGCAGTTCCGCAACTATTACGCTGCCACCAACGCTTTCGGCGCGGTGGCTCCCGCGGTGTCCGGAGCGCCGGGTTCGCTGTTCGTTGTGCGTACCAACCCGCTCACCAGCAAGCAGGAGGCCGTGGCCGGCTACGTCAAAAACGGCACACTGCATGTGCTCTGTACCGACGGCACCAACTGGAGCGAGGATTGGACGCAGACCGTGGGCGGCAACGAGACCACCCGCCGCTTCGACATCGCCTACGAGACCAATACCGGGGACGTGCTGGTGCTGTATTCCCAAAACCAGGGTACCACGAACGAGCTCGGCTACCGCACCAAGCCCGGTTCCTCCGATTGCGGCGCTTCCGCCTGGTCCGCCCATGCCGACCTGGACCCGGCCCGCACCTCGGGCGTGGTGCAGTGGGTCAAGATGGATTCCGATCCCCGTACCGCCTACAGCGACATCGCGGCCATCTGGGCCGACGCTAATTCGGCGCTGTCGGCCATGGTCTGGACCGGGACCGCGTGGGAGAACGAGCCCGCTGCCGCGCTGGAGACCACCCTGGAGAAAGTGGGCGCCACCGCCGGATTCCACGACGTGGAAGACTTCGCCGTGCAATACGAGTCGCTTTCCGGCAATATCATGACGGTCTGGGCCAACTCGACCGGGGCCAACGGCACCAACGGCGTCCGCTACGCCCGCGCCATCTGGAGCGGCGGCGCCCCGCTGCACACCTGGGGTTCGGTCACCACGCCGCCCACTTTCGCCGACGACGCTACCAACCTGGCGCTGGCCGCAAATCCCAACAGCAACGAAATGGTGTTCGCCTCCATCGGTAATTCCGGTTCCGACCTGCAGGCCGGTTACTGGTCCGGCAGTGTATGGGTCAGTTCCGCCAATGCCGACACTACCGCCGCCACGCCGCTGGCCGGCACCAAACTGGTGGCCGCCGGCTGGCTGACCTCCGGCGCCAACACCAGGAGCGTCGTAACTTACAACGACGCCGCCACCACCAACATCGGCTGGCTCACCGGCAACGCCGGCATCTTTGCCACGCAAACCGACGCCACTCCCACGCCGGCCTTTGCCAACCCGCAGGTGCGCTACGACGTCCAGCAGGACCCTGTGAACAAGGACAGGATGATCTTTACGGTCACCGACGGGGCTTCCGGGGCCGGCCGGCTCTTCTCCAAGCGGCTGGTAATGACCTCCACGGCCGGTTTCGCCTGGGGCAACTCCGACGGCGGAGCGGCGCTGGAAACCACCCTTTCTTCTTCGGCGGTGGGCGGGGCCAGCTTTGTGTACTGGCCGGCGCCTCCTAGCACCACTTTCTCCCAGTCGGCCTACCGCTTCTTCGACAATACCGACAGCTCCAACGTGGGCGCGGCGCTGGCCGCGCAGGACGCCGCGGCGCAGATCTCCGCCGGCTCCGCCTTCCGCCTGCGCGCCCTGCTGCACGTGGGCCAGGTGGACCTGCCGCTGAGCGGCCAGGGTTTCAAACTGCAGTTCGTGGATAAAGGCGACGGCACCTGCGACGCGCCCGCCAACGGCGTTCCCGCCGCGTACGCGGACGTGACGGCCGCCACCACGCTGGCCTACAAAGATAACGCGTCGGTGGCCGACAATGCCGCGTTGACGGTCAATGCCAGCGATCCCAAGCACGGCGCCCACGTAACCGTGGCCGAGGCGTACGAGGAGCTTAACAACTCCACCAATACGGTTTCCGCCATCAGCCGCAACCGGGACGGCATCTGGGACTTCTCGCTGAAAGACAACGGCATGACGCCCGGTACAGCTTACTGCCTGCGCCTGGTCAAAGGCGACGACTCGGCCATAAACGAGTACGCCGTTTACCCGGAGGTCATGGTGCCAGCGCTGGTCTATGTAAATGAGGTTTACCCGTCGGGACCTGACGCCGCCAACGACTGGGTGGAACTCTATAATAACACCGCCAGCACGCCGTCGCTGGTGGGCTGGAAACTGAACTACATCGAGAATTCCGTGGACCTGGGCGGCACGCCCAATACGGTGTGGACCGGCCCGGCCGGCTCTTTTATCAACGCATGGTCCACTTTCACTATCACCGGGCTTGGCATGGACCTTAACGGCGGGCTTTCCTACCACGTGGAACTGGCCGATAACGGCGGCCGGCTGGTGGACGAGGCGCAGTGGCCGTCGCTCTCCGCCGGGCAGTCCTTCGCCAGGATCGCGGACGGCAGCCCTTACTTCGAAATAGACCCGACGCCTACCAAGGGGTATTCCAACGCCGTTTCCACGGAGCTGGTGAAGATCAACGAGGTGTCCCACTCCGGCAACGGCAGGCAGTTTATAGAGCTCTACAACGGTTCGCAGACCTCCACGCAGACGCTATCGGGCTACGCGCTGCGCAACGCGGCGGCTTCGGCGGGCGGCCAGGTCTTCCGCTTCACAAAGAAGATCTACCCTCGCAATTACCTCGCGGTGGATTTCTCCTCTCTTAGCGACGACGGCAAGACCTTCTTCGACGTCTTCGGCGCGCAGGGCCTGGCGGCCGGCGGCGACTTCCTGGCGCTGGAGAACTCCACCGGCTCGGTCATTGACACGCTGACCTGGCAGGCGGATGCCAACTACTCCCGCTACGACTATAAGGCGCAGCCCGCTTCCTATGTCAACGCCGCGCCTGCCAACGCCGCCAACTCCATAGCCAGGCAGCCTGCCGAGGGCGCGGACACCGGGGTGGATTCGGCGGACTTCGCCGCTTCCGCCTTCACCACGCTGGCTTCGCGCAACAACGGCGCCGGGACGGCGTCGCCTGCCAACTTGCTCTCCTACCCCGCCGAAGGGCAGGCAATGCCGCGCCGGTTCCCGCTGCGCCTGGCGCTGGGCACCGCCGCCAGCCCCTACGGCGCCAACAATATAGTGCTGCAGCGCACCGGCGGCCTCGCGGACGCGCATTCCCCGCACCTCTACCGCCTGCAGGATATCGGCTTCAGCCTCTCTTCGCTGCTCCCGCAGTCCACCGTGCAGTTCGGGCTGTCGTTCCCGGACCAGGAAGGCTGGCCGCTGGTTTCCAGCGCCACCTACCGGCTTACGCTGAACTCGGACACCGGCTCGGCCTCCGCGCCGCAGATAATTCTCGGCACGGTCACTTACGACGCCAGCATCCACTCGGTCTCCGCGGCCTCCACCACCCTGACCAGGCTTAACGACGGGACGCGCGGCGCCGCCCTGCGCGTGCTGCTGGGCAACAACGGTCCCGCCGGCTTCAGCCCGGTAGAACTGGGGACCGTGACTTTCAGGCTGATGAAGTACGACCTGAGCGGGCCGTTGCTGCAGCAGGAGGCCAATAATCTCTTCAACGCCGTTATGCTGGTGCGGGAATCCACGTCGGGGGTAGCCGGGATCTATGAGCCGGCTATCGACGTCAGCACGCTGGCTTACGTTCCCCGGGGCTCCATAGTGCTGGACGCCCAGGGCGGCTCTACCATGACCGTGACGGCTCCTGACGCCGCTTCGGCCTCGGTCATAGCGGGCTCCACGCAGACCTTCTACCTGGTATTCGAGGCTACCAGGAACGCCAGCGCGTACGCGCCCAACAGCTTCCGCGTCAGTTTCGACGGGCAGGCCGGGACGGCGCTGCGCGACGGCCCCACCGACGTGCCGCAGGCGTTCTCTTCCCCGGCGCAGTTGGACGCTTCCTCGGTCGCCGTGATAGCCCCGGCGGGGGCGCCCGCGGGGTCGGGCTGGCCGTACGTGCTGCCTTCCAGCGCGCCGGTAGACACCGCCGTCTCCCTGTATTACGGCGCCCTGGTCAGTTCTTGCGCGTACATCGGGTCTGCCGACGGCACGCTGCGGGCGGTCTACTCCACCGGCACCATAAAATGGACTTTCCCCACGTCGCCGCTGTCCGCCATAAATACTAGCCCGTCCGAACCGCAGGAGGAAGGCGGGGCGGTTTACGTCTATTTTGCCGACGACGCCGGAGACGTCTATAAGGTGAAGGACCTGGAGTCCTCCGGCTACCAGCAGTGGAAGCGCTCGCTGGGCGTGCAGCTGCGTTCGGATATCATGATCTCCGGGACCAAGATCTTCCTCGGGGCCGTCAACAACCGCACCTACTGTCTCAACACCTCGGACGGCCAGGACTGCGCCGGGTGGACGTATGCTTCCGGCATTACCGGGCCCATAACCTCCGCCTTGTCGGTGGACGACCGCGACACCGTGAATACCGCCTGGGCCGGGCTGGAGGACGGGAAGGTGGTCAGTGTGCGCACTTCCGACGGCGGCGTGAACACCAGTTTCCAGACCGGCGGGCCCATCCGGACCGCCCCGGTGCTGGACTCCGCGCGCAATTTCGCCACCAACAACCTCTATATCACCTCCACCGACGGCAAGCTCTATGCCCGCAGTTCGGGCAACCTTACCGTTACCCCCGGCGGCTGGACCGACTACAGCGCCGGCGCCGCCATCAACAGTTCTCCGTTCCTCTGGGCCGGCGTCATCTACTTCGGCGACGACCTTGGCCGCCTGCACAAGGTGGACGCTGCGGCTGGCGGCGGGGTCGCCCCCCTGTGGACCTTCCAGGCCGGCGGGCCTATAAAGACCATCCCGGTCCCCGTGCCGGCCGGATCTTCCGGCGCCGGCGCCGATTACGTCTATTTCGGTTGCGACGACGGTTTTGTGTACGGCGTGAAAGTCTCCGATGGGACGCTGCGTCAGGGCTGGCCGGTGGCCACCGGCGCGCCGGTGCGTTCCAACCCGGTCTACGACGCGGAGACGAACTCCGTTATCGTGGGTTCAGGGGACGGCAGGACCTATTCGCTATACGTGGGGCCGTAAGCGCGGTTGGCGGGAGAGACCTTTATGGAGAAAGAGGCGGCGGCTGAAAAAAAGGCGTACCTGGCCCGGCGAGGCTCCTGGCGGGCGTGGCTTTTGCCAGCCGCGCTCTGCGCGCTGGCCGGGGCCGCGGCCGCGGCGGACTGGCCCATGTTCCGTGGCAATCCCGCGCGCACCGGTTATTCGGACGAGCAGGCCTCCCCTCCGCTCACCGAGCTCTGGCGGTTCGACGCCGGCGGGGGCATAGTGTCCAGCCCTGCGGTCGTGGGCGGTGTGGTCTATTTCGGCGCCAGGGACAATTATTTCTACGCGGTGGACGCCAATACCGGGGCTATGCTGTGGCGTACCCTCGCCGGGGACAGGGTGGATTCCTCTCCGGCCGTCCACGACGGGGCGGTCTATTTCTCCTGCGCCGACGGTTACCTTTACGCGTTGAACCGGTTTACGGGCGGCTTTATCTGGAAAGCCGCGCTGGGCTCCGCCTCCGTGTCGGCGCCGCTGGCGGCCGAGGGGAAAATATTCGTCGGGACCGGGGTGCCGGGCAAGAAGCTGAAGGCTTTTGACGCGCTCACCGGAGCGCAGCTGGGGGAGTTCCAGGTGGGGCAGGCGGTGGACGCCGCGCCGGCCTATTACCAGGGGGGCGTGTTCTTCGGTTCCGTGGACGGCAAGCTTTACGCCCTGGAAAGCGGTACGCTGGCGCAGCGCTGGGATTATCCTACGGTTGGCGCTTTCGGCGCCGGGGCCGTGGCCGTTTCCAGCGGCACCGTCTACGCCCTGCCCGGCAAGGACGAGAATAAACTGTCGGCGTTCAACGCGCAGACCGGCGTGCAGGATTCCGTGACCGGGGCTCTGGAGGCCACCGACGCCTGGTCGGAAATGACCGCTCCCGCGGTTTCCCGTGACATGATATATTTCGCGGCCGGTTTCCTTACGGCCCCGTCCGTCTACTCCAACTCGCTGTACGCGTTCAACAGGAGTTCCTTCTCCTATGTCTGGCCCAGCTCTCCCACGGTCGGGACGGCCGCTTCCGCTTTCGGCACTCTTTCGGCCCCGGCCGCGGCCGGCGGGAACCTTTATTTTGGCACGGCCGACGGCAGCCTGCTGGCCTACAGCACCTCCGGCGCGCTGGCGCAGGATATCAACTACTCTACGCCGGTCTACGCCAGCCCGGCGGTGTCCAACGGCGTGGTTTACGCGGCCACCATGGGCGGCTCTCTTTACGCCTACAAGACCGAGAAGGCCGCGGCCGTGCAGGGGCCGTTGGAAGGCGATATCGTTACCGGCCTCGTCTCGGTCACCGCGCTGCTGCGCAACCCCGATATGACCGGCTACGCCGTGGAATACGGCTCCGGGGAAACTCCTTTTGCCTGGACACTGGTATCCTCTGAAACGCTGACGGCCGAGATATATGGCGACACGGTGGCTTACTGGGATACGTCCGGCCTGCAGAACGGCATTTACACGGTGAGGCTCTCCGTGCTTGAGGCGCCCTCTCCGCCCTCGGAGAACACTTCTTCCGTGCGCGTGCGCGTCAACCATGCGCCTGCGCCGCCTTCCGGGCTCGCCGCGGCGGACGTGCCGGGCGATAATGGTAACCGCATCGCGCTGGCCTGGACCGCTTCCCCGTCGGCCGCCGTGACCGCCTACCGGCTGTACCGCGACGGCGGCGCCGGCTACGCGCTGCTGGCGCAGACCTCCGCCGGGACCCTTTCCTATAACGATACGACCGCTGTCACCGGCACTACCTACACGTATACCGCCCGCGCTTTCGACGGCTATTCGGAGTCGGCCGACGCGGCGCCGGCCTCGGCTTTTTCGGTAAATAATACCGGCGACGTGACCGGACCCGATGCCGTATCCGACCTGAGGGCTGTGCCTGGCCCCGACCCCGGCATGGTCAGTCTTTACTGGACGGCCACCGGCAACGACGGGTCTCTGGGCAGCGCCGGGATGTATAAGCTGCGCTATACCACGCAGGCCGCCTACAACGACGCTTCTGCGTGGACGGATTTCGATAACGGGGCGGCCCTTGTGAAAAGCACCCGCACCGTGGACGGCCCCGCGGGCACCCCGGAGGAGGAGAGTTTTACGGGCCTGTTCGGCGGCGTCACTTACTATTTCGCTCTGAAAGCCTACGACCCGGTGGATAACCCGAGCGGGCTGTCCAATATGACCAGCGCCTACGCGCTGCCGGATACGGCCGCCCCGCCGCCCGCCTCGGAGCTGCTGGTGCAGGACACGCCCGGAGACGGCGGCGGTTCGCTCGACTTGGCCTGGACGTTGTCCACTGCGGACGCGCCCGGCAGTTCCGCCGTATACGGCTACAAGATCTACAAGCGCGTGCAGGGCGGGGCTTACGCCTCCTCGGCGCCGTATGCCTCAGTGGGCGCCGGCACTGCGGTGTATACGGATACCGCCGCCGTGGAGAACGTCCGCTTCTACTACTCGGTCGCGGCTTATAACAGCACTTTCGGTTCCCCGCTCTCCAATGAGGGCTCCGGAGTGTCGGCCAATAACTGGCGGTTCTTCGACGCGGCACAGGGCAGCTCGGTGCGGCTGGCTGACGGCGCGCGCGTGGACGTGCCAGGCGGCGCGGCCTCCCAGAACGACAATATAATGATGAACCGCCTCGACCCGGTCTCTTACAGGCCGCTCTTCTCGGTCAAGGCCAATACCGGCGCCAATCCGACGAATATAGTCTACGAGGTGAAGTTCAGGGGCGCGACGACGAAACTGCTGAAGCCGGCGCTGGTGACGCTGCCTTATGCAGACGCGGACGTGGCGGGCATGACCCTGGAGAACCTGCGCATGTACACGCTGGATGGCGGCGCCTGGAAACTGCTCAATACCTCCGCCGTGGACGCAGCCGCTAAAAAAGTGACCTCGGAGGTCTCGCACTTCTCCGTCTTCACCATCATGGAATTCGTGCCGTCCGGCGCGCTGTTCGCCGCCGACGAGGTGTATACCTATCCCAACCCGGCCACGGGCGGCGCCGTGACCTTCAAGTTCCGTGTCTCCGAGAAGTCTTACGTCTCCATAGACGTCTATGACGTCGCCGGGCAGAAACTGGCGCGGCTGGAAAAAGCGAACTGCCCCGCCGGCCTGGCTTCGGAGATAACCTGGAACATGGGCAAGATAGCCAGCGGCGTGTACCAGTACCGGCTGCAGGCCGTCAGCGCCTCCGGCTCCAAGTCGGTGGTAAAGCGGATGGCCGTGATACATTGAGGAATATATGCAAAGACAGAAGATGAGGGCGGGATTGGCGCTGGCGGCGCTGTTGGCCTGCCTGTGCGCGGCGCCGGCCGGCGCCGCCAGGATCCACCCTTCCGCCGGCACCACCTCCGCCGCTTTCCTTAAGCTGGGTGTGGGCGCGCGCGCCGTGGCGCTGGGCGGCGCGTTCACCGCCGTGCCCGGAGACCCGTACTCCGTTTATTGGAACCCGGCCGGCCTGGCCGCGCTGGAGGGGGAAAAGAACATCGGGTTCTTCCATAATAATTATTTCCAGGGCCTTGGCCAGGAATTCCTGTATTATACGGCTCCGGCCTCCGGGCTTAAGATCCCGTTCGCCGGGCGGCCGCGGCGCGGCGTTTATGGTCTGGGGTTGGATTATTTCTATACGCCAAAGGACATGGAGCGGCGCAGCGGCCTCTACGAGGCGGACCCTGTGAACCCGATCTCTCCGGTGGAGGGGAAATTCGGCGCCTATGACCTGGCCTTCTCCGCCGCCTACGGCTGGCGCTATTCCGCGCAGACATCGCTGGGCGCCGCGGTAAAAGTTATCAGGCAGAGCATAGATACCAAGTCCGGTTCTTCGGCGGCGCTGGACCTGGGCGTGCTGCGCGAGTTCGACTGGAACGGCGGCGCCTACACCGCCGGCCTGGTTGTGCAGAACCTGGGGCCCGGCATCAAGTTCACCGACAGGCGCTACGACCTGCCGCTGGTTTTTAAAGCCGGCGTAAGCCGGGCGCTGCCCGGTTCCGGCGTGCTGCTGGCGCTGGAAGCAGATAAGCCGGTGGATAACTACCCTTCGTTCGCGCTGGGCGTGGAGTACAGGCTGACGCAGCGCATGACGCTGCGCACCGCCTACCGCTACCGCGCCTACGGCAACGAGCTGGGCCCGTGGAGCGGTTTTTCGGCCGGCGCGGGCGTGGCCTTCGACCGGCTTTCTTTCGATTACGCTTTCACGCCGTTCGGAGACCTTGGCAACTCCCACCGGTTCTCCATAAATTTCCGTTTCGGCGGGGCGCAGCAGGCGGAACGGCGTAAGGCCAGAACGGCCGCGCCCGCGCTGGAGAACGCGCGGCGCACGGAGTTCCGGGTGGAGGCGCGCACGCTTACCATTTCCGGCCGCGGCGTGAAATATGAGGTTAAAGCTTCGGCCGCGTCCGGCTGGCTGAGGGCGCTGACTTTCAAGACGCTGGTGCGCGGGCCGGTGGACGCCGGGCTGCGCGTGGCGGATGGCGCGCTGCCGCCGTCCCTCTCCGGAGGTTTCCCGGAGGGTGCGGAGGTGCTCAGGGCGTTCGAGTTGCCCCCGCTGCCCGGCATGGTGCAGGGCGACGCTGCCCTGGATTTTAAGATAGAAAAGGACGCGCTCGGCGGCCGCGCCCCGGCGCTGTTCTACCGCGTCGGCGACGTCTGGCGCGAGGCGGGACTTTCCCTTGCCGGTGAAGACGAAGTTTCTCTTAACTATTCCGCGGCGGTCCAGGCCGCGCAGTATTACGCGGTGGCGGTTAAGAAGTGAAGTTTTAGTATTCCCCGAGCGTGCCGGTGCGCCGGGCCCGGTTAACGGCCAGGCCGAACAGCCAGACGGCGGCGGGGATAAGGACCAGATCGAAGGCGGCCAGCGCGAGCAGGTCGCCTTTTATCTTTGCCGGGCCGGCCCCGCCGTGCACCGCCAGCTGGAAAGCGCGTACGGCGTAAGTGACGGGCAGCAGTTTTGAAACGCCCAAGAGCCAGGCCGGCAGCACGGCCACCGGGAAGTAGACCCCGCCCAACAGCCCTTCGAAATTATTCAGCACCCACGCCAGCGGGTTGCCGCGCTTGAACAGCATCACAAAACACGACGAGAGTATGCCCAGCGCCGCAAAGCAGGCCGCCGACAGGACGAAGACCAGCGCGGCCGCCGGCCAGTTGGCCGCGGGCAGGCGCAGCTTGAAGATGAAGGCGCCGGCCAGCGCGTAGACGCTCAGTTCGAAAGTGGCGAACAGGAAGTTCCACGCCGACATGGCGGCCAGCAGGCGCGGTACGCCCAGCGGCGTGGACAGCACCGCCTCCAGCGTGCCCTGCGTCTGCTCCTGGCGCAGCCGCCCGGCGTAAGAGCCGGCGCCGGTGCCTATATAGCCGAAGAAAGCCAGCGCGGTGAAGACGTAGGGGAAGTAAGCGGCCTTGTAAGGTTCCAGCCCGGGCGCCATGGCCCCGCCGAAAAGTTCCCCGATGAAATAGAAGACGGCCAGGTTGGCCAGCGTGGCCAAGGCACCCAGCGCGAAGGACAGCCGGTAGCTGCGCTCGGCCAGGAAATCGCGCCGGATGAAGGCGGCTATTACGCCGGCTGCGGTCATTGCGGGCCTCCCGGGGGCATGCGCCCCTGGTCTATGCGCAGCTGGCGCTCCGCCGCGGCGTTGAGGAGCTCCCGGCTGTGGCTGGTGAGCAGGACCGTGGCGCCGCGCGCGGCTTCTTCTATAAGTTCCAGCAGGCCGCGGCAGGCCACGCCGTCCAGCCCGCGGAAAGGTTCGTCCAGCAGCAGCAGCGGCGTGCGGCGCGAGAATGCGCGTATCAGCGACACCTTCTGCATGTTGCCCTCGGAAAGCCGGTCGAAGCGGCGCCCCAGGTCGGCGGGGGCCAGCCCCAGGCGGGGGGCCAGTTTGCCGGCCCTTTCCGCCGCCTCGGCGGCGGAGAGCCCGGCCAGCGCGCCGAAGAACCTGAGGTTTTCGGCGGCCGTCAGCCTGAAATAGAAGGAACGCGGATTGGAGGGGCAGTAGGCGGCGAGTTCGCGCAGGCGCTCCGGTCCTGCGGCTTCGCCGCCGGCCAGGATCATGCCGGAGTCCGCCTCCAGTATGCCAGCCAATGTGCGAAAAAGAGTGGTTTTGCCTGAGCCGTTCGCCCCGCCGATGCCGGTAACGCCAGTGTCGGCGTCCAGGTCGGCCCCGTCCAGGGCGTGCAGGGGTGCCCCGCCCGACAAGGGCGGCGCCGGAAAGATCTTTATCAGCCCCTTAACCTCCAGCCGCATAGCAAAATGATAGCAAAATGGGGTCAGGTCTTGATTTTTAGCATTAAATCCGAGCCCGCCTGGGTGCTTTGCCGTGGGATATCCGGGGATGCTAAAAATCAAGACCTGACCCCTTTTTATGATAAAATATAAATAATAGGTCCCCCGGCGCGCGAGCCGGGCCGGTCCTGTTTTATACAGCACGGAGGATACCATGAGGATACATATAGTGGCCCGCAAGATAAAGATGACGAAGCCCATGAAGGACTTCATCGAGACCAAATTCGAAAAACTGCACGAGTACCTGGACAACATAGTCTGGGCCCAGGCGATAGTTTCCGTGGAAAAGAAGATCCACGCCGCCGAAGTGGTAGTGCACGCCGGTCACCAGACCATGAAGGCCGCCGCCGAGTCCGACGAGATGTATGCCGCCATAGACAAGGCCATGGACAAGATGGAAGCGCAGATAAAGAAGTACAAGGAGCGCTTCACCGACCATCACGCCGCCGAGACCGTGGGCCTGGACGAGTTCACCACCCTGGTGGGCCCCGAGATCCGCTTCTCCGTGGTAAAAGACGTCCCGCTCAAGCCCATGAACAAGGAAGAGGCCGTCATCGAGATGGAAAAGATCGGCTACAACTTCTGGATGTTCCAGGACCGCGGCAGCAAGCAGCTGCAGGTGGTCTTCAAGCGGCTGGACAGCACCTACGGGCTGCTGCAGCCGGTGAAGAAGTAAACGGCGCCTCCCATGTCCCAGCAGCCGAAAAAACAGGGCAAGTCCCTGACGGTAAGGGAACTGCTTAAGTCCCGGGGCAAGATCCTGGGTCTTAAGCCCGTTTCCGGCGCCAGGCACATGAGCCGGCAGATCACGGTGAGCGAGATCAACCGGCCGGGCCTCGCCATCGCCGGGCACATGGAGCAGTTCCGTTCGGAACGCATACAGATCATAGGGCAGGGCGAATACGCCTATTGTCAGAAAGAAGATTCCCGGCGGGTGTCGGCGAACCTGCAGAAAATGTTCGCCGCGCCGGATATCCCGTGCGTTATAGTGACCGGCGGGGTTAAGCCCCTGCCGGTCATCAGGCAGGCGTGCTCCAAGGCGGGTATCCCGCTGTTGTGCACCACCGAGGACACATCCGCCTTCATCCGCGAGATCACCACGTTCCTCGACGACCAGCTGGCCGCCACCACCTACGTGCACGGCGTGCTGGTCAACGTCTACGGCCTGGGCGTGCTCATCCAGGGAGACTCGGGCGTGGGCAAGTCGGAGTGCGCGCTGGAACTGCTGAAGCGCGGCCATATCCTCATCGCCGACGACGTGGTGGAAGTGAAGCGCCGCATCGGCTACATGCTGGTGGGCAACTCGCCCAAGAACATCAAGCATTACATGGAAGTCCGCGGCCTCGGCATCATAGACGTGGAGCTGCTGTTCGGCATCGGCTCCATCATGGACCAGTCGCTCATAGAGATGCACGTGAAGCTGGAGAGCGTGGCCTCCGGTTCGCTGGGCAACTACGACCGCACCGGCCTCGCGCAGGCCGAGGTCAACATCCTCGAGGTCCCCGTGCCGTCGCTGCGGCTGCCGGTCACGCCCGGCCGCAACCTGGCCGTGCTGATAGAGGTGGCTTCGCTTAACCAGCGCCTTAAGAACCAGGGCTACTTCGTGGCCAAAAAATTCAACGAGAGCCTTATCCGGGAGATGGGCAAAAAGTAATGGCAAAGAGCGGAAAAATATTCATAATCACGGGCATGTCCGGCGCCGGCAAGAGCCAGGCCCTCAAGTCTTTCGAGGACCTGGGGTTTTACTGCGTGGACAACCTGCCCATAGCGCTGATCCCGCAGTTCGCCACGCTGATAGGCGACAGGCGCTACCTCAAGAACGTGGCGCTGGGCATAGACATCCGCGAGGGGCGCTTTTTCAAGGACTTCATCCGCACGCTGGACAACCTGGGCAAACTGGGGCTGGAATACCGCGTGGTGTTCCTGGACGCCTCCGACGCCGTGCTGATGCAGCGCTTCTCCGAGACGCGCCACCGCCACCCGCTCGGCAAGAACATCGCCGCGGCGGTCAAGGAAGAGCGGCGCATCCTCTGCGAGCTGAAGGCGCGCGCCAACAAGGTCATCGACACCTCCAAGCTGACGCTGGGCGAGCTGAAAGAGACGCTCTCGGGCATGCTCGGCGTGAAGCGCACCGCCGAAATGAAACTTTCGGTGATCTCTTTCGGCTACAAGTACGGCATCCCGCTCGACGCGGATATCGTGATGGACGTGCGCTTCCTGCCTAACCCGTATTATGTGGCCTCCCTGCGCGCAAAGACCGGCCTGGACGCGCCCATAGGCCGCTACCTGCGCTCCAAGCCCGGCTTCCGCGGCTTCATGAAGAATTACACCGAGCAGATCAAGGCGCTGCTGCCGCTTTACGTCAAGGAAGGCAAGTCCTACCTGACCGTGGCCATAGGCTGCACCGGCGGACGCCACCGCAGCGTCTACATAGCCGGCGAACTGGCCAAAAAGCTGGGCGCGGCCGGCTTTTCCGTTTCCGAGTACCACCGGGACATCCGCAAGTAGGTGGAGGCGGGGACGTTCTTAACTATTGGACTATTTTACGCGGTGAGCGCTGGACGGTCCTGATCATTCAAAAATAGTCCAATAGTTAAGAACGTCCCCTGAATATGATAAACCTAATCGTCATCACCCACGGGGAGTTCGGCGCGTACCTCATAGAGGCCGCCGAAGGCATAGTCGGCGTGCAGGCCGCCGGCCTTAAGAACGTTTCCATTTCGCCGCGCATGACCCTGGAGCGGGTCACCGAATGCGCCGCGAAGGCCATAGAGGAAATGCGCTCCGACGACGGGCTGGTTTTCCTGCTGGATATGCCGGGCGGCACGCCCATGAACGTGGTGCTGCCGCTGGCCAAGGACATAGACAAGTGCGCGGTCATCTGCGGCGTCAACATCAATATGATGACGTCCGCCTTCGCGTACAGGCAGTCGCTGGATTTCGACAGGCTCACCGCAAAGATCCTCGAGGACGGCCGCAAGGCCATCTGCGAGGTGAAGAGCCTGCTGCTGAAGAAATAACGAGGACGCATGATAATTTTATACCGGGTGGACGACAGGCTGGTGCACGGCCAGGTGGTGGAAGGCTGGGTGCCGCACCTGCGCGCCGAAGAACTGGCCGTGGTTTCCGACGAGATAGCCGGCGACGAGATGCGCCGCGCCATAATGCGCTTCGCCACTCCCGAAGGGGTGGACCTGAAGATCCTGACCGTGGCCGAAGCCGGGGCCTACCTGCCGGAAGCGGAGAAGTCCGCGCGCAAAGTGCTGCTGCTGCTGCCGGGGCTTACCGAAGCCGTGCAGCTCAGCGGTAAAGGCCTTCGGATCCCGTCGCTCAATATAGGCGGGATGCACTATTCCGCCGGCAAGAATTTCTCCATAGGCAAGGCTATCTTCCTCAGCCAGGAGGATTGCACTGCGCTGAAGGCGCTGTCCGCGGCGGGCATAGCCATAGAAGGCCGCGGCGTCCCGTCCGACGCCCCGGTGGACCTGATGGGGGCCATCGCCTAGAACATGGTAAAACTGGTCATAGCCCTGCATAACCACCAGCCTGTCGGCAATTTCGACAGCGTGCTGGAGGAGGCCTATAACCTCAGCTACAAACCTTTCTTCGACGTGCTGGATCGGCATCCCGGCGTGCGCGTCAGCGTTCATTTTTCAGGGATCCTCTACGACTGGCTGGAAAAAACGCACCCCGATTACCTGGACCGCCTGGCGGCGCTCGTGAAGGCCGGCCGGCTGGAGGTGCTGTCCGGCGGCTACTACGAACCGATCCTCGCGCTGCTGCCCGAGGAGGACCGCCGCGGGCAGGTTAACATGATGCGCGAGTACGTGCGGGGCCGCTTTGGCGCGGACCCGGCCGGGTTGTGGCTGGCCGAGCGCGTGTGGGAGCCCGAGCTGGCCGGTTCGCTCTCCGCCATGGGCGTGGGTTACACCGCGCTCGACGACGTTCATTTCTTCTCGGCCGGTTTCGAAGAGAAGGCCCTGACCGGCCGCTTTACCACCGAATACGGCGGGCGGCACCTGGACGTATTCCCCATAAACCACCGCCTGCGCTACCTCATGCCGTTCGCCGAGCCGCACAAGGTCATAGACTACCTGCGCGGCTTCG
Source organism: Elusimicrobiota bacterium (assembly GCA_016234365.1). Taxonomy (GTDB): domain Bacteria; phylum Elusimicrobiota; class Elusimicrobia; order Elusimicrobiales; family UBA9959; genus UBA9959. The sequence continues at coordinate 23,222 of JACRER010000059.1, forward strand.
AGGGGCAAGACGCCTCGCTGGTGATGGCCGACGACGGAGAGAAGTTCGGCCTCTGGCCCGGCACGCACGAACTGGTGTATAAGAAAGGCTGGCTGGACAAGTTTTTTACGCTGCTGGAGCAGAATTCCGGGTGGCTTTCTACCGCCCGCTTCTCCGACTGCCTCGGTGGCCCGTCGAAGGGGCTCGCTTACCTGCCCACCACGTCTTACCATGAACTGGCCCAATGGGCCCTGCCGCCGGAGCGCTCCAAGCGCCTGGCCGGCCTCTGGGAAGAGTCGCCGGAGGATTTCCGGCAGTTCCTGCGCGGCGGTTATTTTCGTAATTTCTTTTCCAAGTACCCGGAATCCAACCGGCTTTACCGGCGCATGCTGCGCGCCAGCGCCAAGGTGAAGGCTGCCGGTTCCGGCCCCGGCACCAGGGCGCTCTACAAGGCGCAGTGCAACTGCGGCTACTGGCACGGCGTGTTCGGCGGGGTGTACCTGCCGCATATCCGCATGGCGGTCTATAAGAACATCCTGGAGGCGGAGGCCGCGCTGCCAGGGCGCGGCGGGAGCGGGTTCGAACTGTCGTCCGAGGACTGGGACGCCGACGGGCGCCCGGAACTGCTGGCCGAGGGCGAGCAGGCCAATTTTTATTTCTCCCCGGCCAAGGGCGGCGGCCTGTGGGAGTGGGACTATAAGCCGCGCGGCGTGAATTTCGGTTCCCTGGTGTGGCGCCACCCCGAGGCCTACCACGACGGCGACGCCAAGAGCATCTCTTCCAGCGAAAAGCGCCGCGCCGCCGAAGCCGAGCTGAAAAAGCATCTGGCCTACGACTGGCACCCGCGCATGTGCCTGCTCGACCATTTCCTGCACCACGACACCACCCCGGCCGCCTCCGCCCGGGCCGCCTATGGCGAGCAGGGAGATTTTGTCACCGGCGAATACGCCTGCACTAGTTCCGCCGGGCCGGACGGCACGCTGCTTAAGTTCAGCCGGGACGGCTCGGTGTGGGCCGGCGGCGCTTCCGTACCGGTGCGCGTGGAGAAGGACGTGCTGCTGCGCGGGGACGGCTCCTGGCGAGCGGCGTACCGGGTGCATAACCTGGGCGGCCACAAGGCCGGGCTCTGGTTCGGCACGGAGCTGGCGCTGGCGTTCTCCGGTAAAGAGCATTGCCCGCCCGGAGAGTATCATAAGGTCTCTAAAAAAACTTTCCGCGACCCCGTTTACGGCGGCGTGGAGCTGGAATTGTCCGAACCGCTGGACCTGTGGTCCTTCCCGCTGGAAACCATTTCCCGCTCCGAAGAAGGCGCCGAAAAGACGTACCAGGGCGCGGTCATGCTGGCGCACTCTAAGCGCGACGTGGAGCCGGGCGCGTATTTGTCTTTCACGCTGGAGGTGAGGCCGCTATGACCGCCGCGCTGAAAGCGCTGATCTCGGCCGCCCTCGCGGGCTTGCTGGGCCTCGACTCGGTGCAGGCCGGGCAGTTTTTGCTCTCCCGGCCGGCCTTCGTAGGGCCGCTGCTTGGCTGGCTCAACGGCTGCCCGGTGGAAGGGGCCAAACTGGGCATCCTGCTGGAACTGCTCTACATAGATTTCATCCCCGTGGGCGGCGTGGTGCCGCCCAACGGCACGGCCGCGGCGGCGGTGGGCGTACTGGCCCATTCCGCGGGCGGCCTGGCCCCTTCGCTGGCTTTCTTCTTCGGGCTCGCGGCCGGCGTGCTTTACGCGCCGCTGGAATACCGGCTGCGCGCGGCGCGCTCCGGGCTGAACGCGCTGGTGGAGGCCCAGGTGGCAGCCGGCGACTTCAGGCTGGGCCGGTGGCTGGCGCGGGCCATGCTGGTGGAGAACCTCGCGCTGTCCGGTTTCGCGCTGGCCGGGGCGGGCCTGGCGGCCCTGGTGGCGAGTGTCCCGTGGACCGCGCGGCTTTACCCCGGTACCGATTTCGCTTATTCGCTCATGCCCTGGCTGGGGCTGAGCGGGCTGTACTTCAGGTTCAGAACCCAGGTCTATAAGAAAGGATAGGCATGTTGCTGTCGATGTTCGCGCGGTCATTCTTGCTGCAGGCGGGCTGGAACTATGAAAGGTTCCAGAACCTCGGTTTCGCCTTTTCGCTGCAGCCCGCGCTGGAGAAGGCCTACCCGGACAAAGAGGCGCGCAAGGCCGCGCTGCTGCGCCACCTGGAGATCTTTAATACGCAGCCGTATATGGCCTCGTTCGTGCTGGGCAACGTGGCCAGCATGGAGGAAAAAGCCGCGGCCGAGGGCGGCGGCGAAGAAGCGCTCAAGCGCCTGCCCGGCGTGAAACAGGCGCTGGCCTCAAGTTTTGCGTCCATCGGCGACAGGATCTTCTGGGGCCGGCTCAAGCCCATGACCACGCAGATCTGCCTGCTGGTATGGGCGGCCTGCGGTTTCTACGGCTGGCTGTTCACCGGGATGGACGCGGCGCCCTCGGCCGGGGTACTGCTGGCCGGCCCGCTGGCCGGCATAGCGGTCTACTCAGTTTTCTCGGTCTATCTCAGGTGGACCGGCCTCAAGGCGGGTTATGAATGCGGCGGTTGCGCCAACTGCGCACTGGACGCCGCCAACTGGCCGCGCCTGATCCGGCTGCTCAGCGCGGCCGGCTTCGCGATGTCGCTGGCCATAGTGCTGCTCGCCTTCGGGCTGCTGGCCGGGTTCAATTGCGGCGCGTGCCGGCCCTCCGACCTGGCGCTCAAGCTGGGCCTGCCGCTGGCGGTGCTGGCGCTGCACCGCGTGATGAGGGCCCTCGGCCGTTCCGTTTTTTTCACCGCCGGGCTGGTGCTGGCGGTTTCCGTACTGGTCTTCAGCCTCTTAAAAATGGAGCCTTTCAAGCTATACCTATGATAAAACGCTCGATCACTATAATCAACGAACTCGGCATCCACGCCCGGCCCGCCGGGATGGTAGCCAATACCTGCTCCAGGTTCGCCTGCGACATTAAACTCGTCAAGGACGGCATGGAGGTGAATGCCAAGAGCATCATGGGCATCATGACTCTGGCGGCGGGCAAGGGCAGCGTTATTGAGGTCATCGCCAAAGGCGGGGACGAGGCCGACGCGGTGAAGGCCATCGAGGAATTGTTCGCGCGGAAGTTCGACGAGGAATAATGACTGACTGCAACCGGAGCGGATCATGCTTATAAAAAAAGGCGTCGCGGCCAGCCTGGGTATCGCCATCGGCAAGGCGCATATCGTCAAGGAGGAGAATATCCTCATTGAGCAGAAGGAGATAGCGCCCGACAAGATAAAGGCGGAGGTCAAGCGCTTCAAGGACGCGCTGGATAAGACCAAGGCCGACCTGGACGGCATCCGGACCAAGATCCTCAACGTGCTGGGTAAGAACCACGCCAAGCTCATAGACGCGCACCACCTCATCCTGCAGGACCCGATGATCACCAAGGACGTGCCCAAGCTCATCGTGGCCAAGGGCATGAACGCGGAGTTCGCCCTCTCCGAGATCCTCGACAAGGCCGAAGAGCAGTTCGAGAAGATAGACGACGAATTTTTCCACGAGCGCAAGCACGACGTGTTCGACGTGGGTAAAAAGATAATCTCCAACCTGGTGAACTCCGAGAAGGTCTCGCTGAAGGACCTCAAGGAGCCTGTGGTTATAGTGGCGCACAACCTGTACCCGTCGGACACGCTGCACATCCGCGAGTCCAACAAGGTGCTGGGGTTCTGCATGGACCTGGGCTCCAAGTCCAGCCACACCGCCATCTTCGCCCAGAGCATGGGCATCCCGGCGGTGGTGGGCCTGTCCGATATCAGCCGCCAGATCCAGAGCGGCGACACGCTGGTGGTGGACGGCGAGCAGGGCATGGTGATCATCTCGCCCTCCCCGGAGATCATCGAGAAGTACAAGGCCCGCAAGGAAGAGCTGCAGAAGCAGGAACATTTCTTCCACCGGCTGAAGGGCCTGCCCGCCACCACGCGCGACGGCCACAAGCTCAGCCTGATGTGCAACCTGGATTCCGCAGAGGACGCGCCGGAACTGGCGGCCGTGAAGGCCGAAGGCGTGGGCCTTTACCGCACCGAATTCCTGTATATGAACCGCGCCTCCGTGCCCACCGAAGAGGAGCAGCTGAAAGCTTACGCTTCAGTGGTGAAGGCCGCGCCGGGCATACCGCTTACCATCCGCACCGCCGACATCGGCGGTGACCGCGCCACCGAGCTCGGCATCAAAGGGCTCAAGGACGAGCGCAACCCTTTCATGGGTTTCCGCGGCATCCGTCTTTTCATCAAGTATCCCGAACTGCTCAAAACCCAGCTGCGCGCCATCTACAAGGCCAACACGGTGGGCAACGTCAAGATCATGATCCCCATGCTGTCCTCGCTGGACGAGCTGCTGACCGTGAAGAAAATAGCGCAGGACGTAAAAACGGAGCTCGCGGAAGAGGGCGTAGAGGTTAAGGCCCACCCCGAGTTCGGCGTTATGGTGGAGATCCCCGCCGCGGCCATCATCCTGGACTCGCTGCTGCCCGAGATCGACTTCGTTTCCATCGGCACCAACGACCTGGTGCAGTACACCCTGGCGGTGGACCGCATCAACCAGTACGTCTCGGAGCTCTACGAGCCGTTCCACCCGGCGGTGCTGCGCCTGATCAACCTGGTGGTGCAGACGGCGCATAAAAAAGGCAAGCCGGTCTCCGTCTGCGGCGAGATGGCTTCCGACCCGTACGCGATACCGCTGCTGGTGGGCCTGGGCGTGGACATCCTGAGCGTGCCCGCCAAGATGTACCTGCGTTCCAAGCATTCCATCCGTTCCATGAACTTCGAGAAATTCTCGGCGCTGGCGCAGCGCGCCCTCAGCCTGCCCACCGCCGAAGAGATACGCCGCCTCGTGGAGGAAGAAGTTAAATAAAAGGTATGGGGACGTTCTTAACTATTGGACTATTTTCCGGTCATGCGGGACATGTCCGGCATGGTTCGAAGCAAAATAGTCCAATAGTTAAGAACGTCCCCTGGACAACATGAAGATACGCAATTTCTGCATCATCGCTCACATCGACCACGGCAAATCCACGCTGGCGGACAGGTTCATACAGCTTACCGACACCGTGCCGGACCGGCAGATGAAGGAACAGTTCCTGGACGGCATGGAACTGGAGCGGGAGCGCGGCATCACCATCAAGGCCAAGGCCGTGCGCATGCTCTATAAGAGCGAGGCCGACGGCGAGGAGTATATCCTCAACCTTATAGACACCCCCGGCCACGTGGACTTCTCCTACGAGGTGTCCCGCGCGATGGCCGCCTGCGAGGGCGCCATCCTGCTGGTGGACGCTTCGCAGGGCGTGGAGGCGCAGACGCTGGCGCACGCGCACCTGGCGCAGAGCCTGGGCCTCAAGATCATCCCCGTCATCAACAAGATAGACCTGGAGCACGCCAATCCCGACGCCACCGAGGAACAGATCTGGGAAGTGCTCAAGAACCCTTCCGACGCCTCGCGCATAAGCGCCAAGGACGGCCGCGGCGCGCGCGAAGTGCTGGAACGCGTCATTAAAGAGATCCCGCCCCCTGTGGGTTCGGCCGAGCGCCCCCTGAGGGCG
>JACRER010000058.1 GCA_016234365.1 Elusimicrobiota bacterium
CACCTGCGCGCCCAGGTCGCCCACACCGATGTTGGCCGCGGGCACGGATGAGGCCACCACCAGGGCCCCCAGCGTACCGGCCGTCACGTTGCCGGCCGCCACGGCGGCAGCGGTAACGCCGGTCAGCGACGCGCCGCTGATAGCCGGCAGCGCGCCGCTCAGCTTGGAAGAAGTCATCCCAACTATGGAATTATCTTGTACCGCGTTAACGGCTACCGAAGAGGCAACCACTTGTGCGCCCAGTTTGCCTACGCCGATATTGGCGGCAGGCACGGACGAGGCCACCACCAGGGCTCCCAGCGTGCCGGCCGTCACATTGGCGGCGGTCACCGCCGATGCGGTAACGCCGGTCAGCGCCGAGCCGTCCAGAACGGGCAACGCGCCGGACAGCTTGGAGGACGACAGCCCCACTATGGAATTATCCAGCACGGAATTCACGGCCACGGAAGAGACCGGGACATTGGCCAGCAGGCTGTCCGCCACGGCGGAGCGGAAGCTGTACGCCCCGGTGGCCAGCTGTTCGCGAGGCAGCAGCGTCTCGGCCCCCACGGTTATTTCCAGGTAGCGGGTGTCGGCGGAAAATACCGACGGCGTCAACGGCGAAACCGCCCCCAGCTGCACGGCGAACAAGCCGTTGGTCACGGTGACTGCGGGCTGAACCTCGCTCCACAAGGGCGATGAACAGTCCGAGGCGGACGAGCAGATCTGGAACGTCATGGCGTAACTGCCGCTACGGGGCAGCTTATTATTATCCAGAAGCCGGCCCTGGAAATTTATCAGGCCAGGCACCGCCGCCAGGGCGCCCCCGGCGCAGCCCAGCAGCAGCGCCGCTAATATCCGTATAGTTTTCTTGGTCATATGCTTCCCCTTAAGAATTACGCGTTTTCGCGTTCAAGATCTACTCTTCCGCCGGGCCAATATCCCCGGTGGGCGCGCCTTTGGCTTTGCGCGCCTTTTCCTCTTTCTGGCGGTCCTCTTCCTTCATCATCTCTACGATGTCCTGCACGGTAAGCCCCACCAGCCAGTTGTTCACTTCTTCCCGCAGTTTCTTGTAAAGCCGGCCCGGTATCTCCTCGCGCTCCGGAGCCGGGGCTCCGTTGAAAGTAAAAGCCTCCATCAAGGCCCAGACGCTGATATTATCCAGGTCCTTGCGCAGGCGGCACCCTTTGCCTTTCTGCGACTCCACAAAACCGGCGTGCACCAGCGCCTGCAGCACCTTGTTGCAGTAAGGCGCCGGCAGGCCCTGGAAACGTGCGATGTCCACGACCTGGTTCCAGGCTCCGCCGTTATTCTGCCCCAGGTATTGCAGGCAGGCCAGGCCGTAAGCTAGAGTGCGGTTCATTCTCATAATAGTCGTCTAAAAAAACCGTTCCGGACCATTTTTGTCCAGTGACCAACAGCCATTGGATATTTTTTATCCAATGACCGGACAAAAAATAAACGGCGCCGCGACTGCTCTGCCGTTGATATCAATAGTATAGCAGGCCTAATCCAGCAGTCAAGGCCTATTTTTGTAACTTGCGATACGCCGCCGCCAGGGCGCAGGCGGGCTTGTTGGGGGCAAAAACATCCCCCTCCTCCACCAGGCTTACCCCGGGGCAGCGGCTGCAGTAGGCCGCGTCAGGGCAGGCGGCGCAGGCTTTCACATCCTCCTGCCCGGCCTTGCGCCACCGCTTAAGCCAGGGCGCGGAGCGCCAGATAGCGCCAAAACCCCGGCGCGACAAATTCCCCAGTTTAACCGGCAATTGCAGGCAAGGGTAAAGCGTTCCGTCAGGGGCTATAGCGCAGATGTTGCGCCCCGCCCCGCAAAGAAAATCATACCGAGGCGAAGCCTCGACAGGCGCGCTGGAGGCCGTATAAGGGGCCGCTTCGCCGGCGGCCAGCAGTTTTACGGCCCGCGCCAGTTGCGTGCGGGAAAGGCGCAGGGCGAGCGCCGCTACGCCCCCGTCGTTGGCGGCGGTTATTACCGGGTCGAAAGCTATGCTAAAAACTTCCCGCCGGGCCATGGCGCGCAGCCTGGCGGCGCTTCTTATGTTCCCCTTCATCAGCGGCACTTTCATCCTCACAGGGATACCGGTTTTTTTAAGCAGCTGCGCGGCGCTAAGGCTGGCGGCGTACGAGCCGGCTTTACCCGTAACGCCATCGTGGAACCGGGCGCCCCCGTAAAAGCTTATCTCAAAACCCGCCACGCCTGCAGCTTTCAACTGCCGCGCCAGTTCAGGGGTAAGGCCGTGGCCGGAAGAAAATACTCGCACGCCGAACCGGCGGCGCACGGCATACGCGCAAAGTTCGGCCAGGTCGGGCCGCAGCAGGGGCTCCCCGCCGGTGAAAACAAGGTAAAGCCCGCCGGCAGCCGCCAGTTGGTCCAGTATCTTTTTCCAGCAGGCGGTATCAAGCTCCCGGCCAGGGCGGGCCCGCCCGCGGGTTTCCGGCAGGTAGCAATGCCTGCAGGACAGCGGGCAGCGCCGCGTAAGTTCTATGGTAATGGAAACGGGGATACTCCGCTCAAGCGTCAGCAGGTTGAGGCGGGCGGAAGGTGCGACGTCAGTCATTTACAAAAAAACGGAAAACGGCGCGGCGCACGCGGGAATAAACCAGGCCGGGCAGGCCGGAAGATAGGGGCCCGCCCAACGCCCGGCCGCGCACGTCGTCCCAGGGCACAAAGTGTTCCTCGATGCGCCCGGCGTCGTCCGCCAGCCAGGCCCCGCCGGAGTCCGTGCGCAGCACGCGGTGCAGCAGCAGCCTTCCTTCATAGGAGTATACGGCGCAGTCGCCGGGGAGCGGCCGCGAGGGGGAGAGCAAAGTGGTGCCGCCGGCCTTGAAGATCGGCAGCATACTGGTCCCCTCCAGGTGAAAAATCCGCGGCGCCTGCGGCATGGTCAGGAGGTTTTTTTCAGCGATTTGCAGGCCAACTGGCTAATGGGCCCGGTCTGGCATTTGCCGCAGGCCAGCGCCGCCGTCTCAAAGACCTTCTCGGTCTTCATTTGCGGTTTCTCGTAAACCTTTTTCTTTTTCATTTTTCCTCCAGGAGTCCGGCGCGGCGCAGGCCGGAAACAAATTCCTTCACATCCGCGCGCGCCTCCGCTTCCCCCACTTCAAATTCTCCGGCCAGGCCGGCGGCCAGCTCCGCCTCAGAGAGTCCTTTATCCAGGCCCTCCCAGATAATGGCGGCCGTACCGTTCAGTTCGTGCAGGCGCGCGCCGGCCGCGTCCACCACGAACAATTCGCCGCCCACCCGCCTGTAAGCCAGGTCTTTTCTTATCTTAAAGGCCATAGTTATCCCACTAGTTCCAAAAATCCGGCGTCCTTCTTAGAGAATTCCAGCCTGTGCGGCTCGGCCGCCAGCAACCGGGCCGCGGAACTCATAACGGCCGCGGCCTCCCGGTTCTCCCTGGAAAAATTCACCGCGCAGCGCAGCAGCACCCTGAAAGCCTCGGCCTTGCCGCATGGCGCTACCCTGTGCCGCGCGGCTTTTTTAGGCAGGAAGACCCCGCCCAGCGGCCAGGAACCCTGCCGCCCGCCGGAGCGCATTTCCCCCCAGAACGGGGACCCGTAAACCCGCCAGCGGCCCCGCTCGAAACGCAGCATATTTATCTCGTCGCTTATCACCTCGGCTCCGGCCGCGGCGGCCAGTTTCGAGAGCGTGGACTTGCCAGCCCCGGACTTGCCAGGGAACAGCCAGGCTTTGCCGCTTTTGAGGATCCCGGCCGAGTGCAGCATCAGGCCGCCGTCGCGGATCAACAGCGAACTTATTAAAGAACGTAAAAAAGCATCCAGGCACTGTTCGTTAGGGGCCGCCGTAAGCGTGCCGCGGCCGGAACGCGTATCAAGGGCCGCCCTGAAGTCCCCCCTGGCCAATTCCAGCCTGGAACCGGCCCATTTCACCTCCGGCCTGAAAGGAGATAGCCTGGCCGGACCCTCTGAGCAGTCAAATTGCAGCCCGCCAAAGCCTGAAACAATAAAAGGCGCGTACCGCCGGCCCAAAACAGAAATGATACCTTTGAAGTCCGATTTAAAAGACAGCCCCGAACCGGCTATTTTCAATACGGCACGGCTCATGGCCATGAGATGGAGCTCGGAGAGGTCTCCTGCCACGACTGCTTCACCAGCACTACGTTGAGAGTTGGCAATTTAAGGGAGCCATCATAGAAAACCGTGGCGTTGCCGGCGCCGGCCACATTGCCCACCACCCAGAGCGCGCCGTAAATATCGCTGTCGCCGGCCCTGTCAAAATCCCCGCCCACATACAGGAACCCGTAAACCCCCAGGTCCGAGCCGGTGGCGCCGCCCTCGCAGGAACTGCCGCAGGAGCCCAGCGTATAAGTTGCAGCGTTGGATTTAAGCCCGGTGTCCCCTGGGTACTGGTTGCTGGCGGAGGTGTCTATTTTCTGATATTCCTGCCAGGCCGTAGAGGGCACTGCCATCACGCAGTTGGGGCAGTACTGGTCGCTGCCGGTTATCCCCAGGTTGCCGCGCACTATAATGGTTCCGCGCAGGCCGTTCTGTCCGCTCCAGCTGGTATTGTTATCCCAGTACCAGGTGTAGTTCTTGTTAATGCGCGAATCGTTGTTCAAATTCTGCACGCCGCAATTTGTGCAGGCCGCACCGGAGTACGTGCAGGAGCTGGCGAAACAACACTTCACGCTGCCGCCGCTGGTCTGGCAGTTGAGCGTGCCCGTGGCCGCGGCGGAGGAGCGCATAGTGGTAAAATCGAACTGCGGCAGCTCCGGCACGTCATAATTCGACCACCACTCGAGATTGTCGGTATTGGGCGGGTTCAGGTCGTTGGTGGTGTCCAACGGACGCACCACGTTCTTGGAAAGTTTTCGCGGAAAATGGGTGGATAGCGCCGCGCCGGACACCGTTATATCGTTCATGGCCATGATGGGGCCCCAATGCACCACGCTGTTGCCGGTGGCCGAAAGCATGCCGCCGGAAATGATGGCCCCGGGGATGCTGGTATTGGCGTAGACCACCTTTACGGACCGAGTTTCCGTCTTATTGCTGTCGCGCCCTTCGCCAACTACAGTGATCATATCTGCGCTTGGGCCGGAAGAGATGGAGATCCGGTAGCTGCCGCCCGGCACGTCGTAATAGGTGGTATCGAAACGGTACCCAGCCAGGGTGGTGCCGGCGCGTATGGATTCGAAGGTGGTGGTGGAACTCTTCACCTTCCAGTAAGCCCGGTCGACCGCGGCCTCGGCCAGGTTAAAAGCGGAGCTGGACTTCTGGTCCTTGGTGGAGATCTTTGTATCGTCCTGTACCCACCTGACCATGGCGGGGACTATAAGCAACAGCAGCACAAAGGCCATAATTACGGCCGGCAGGATGAAACCTTTTTTGTTCTTCATAATCGCGCCTCGCCGCCTAATTCATCACGCGCACCTTTTCCGAAGCCATATGCAGCGCTTTTTTCCGCCCTTCGAAGATCTGCTTCTCCAGCGTAAGGGAGACCGAGATTATCCCCATATCGTCGGAGCGCGGGAAGGTGAACGCAAGATATTTAAGGTTCTTGCTGAGCGGGCGCCGGACGCCGTTTATGACCTGGTAAAGGTATTGCCCTTCCTGTTGAAAAACCAGAATGCTCCCCTGCTGCTTGGTGAACGAGATCTTGGAATAGAACGGCTGGCTGGTACTGGCCCGGTTGATGGTTATGGAGGCGGCCTGCGCCTGCCGCAGGTTACGCGTAACCACGTACATCACGGCGCGCGCCTCCTGCTGCAGCTCCACGCGGCTGCGGTTCATGATGAATTGCCGGTTGGCCTGCATCAGGATAGGAGCGGAGATGGCGAAAACGGCGCTGACGATACTGATGGTGATCATCAGTTCCATCAAGGTCACGCCGGAGCGGCGGTTCACCATGAGAAATTCACCCCCGTGGTGGTCTGCCCCGCGGTGACCGGGATGTTGGCGGTAGAGGAGGAGATAAGCGTGACGGCGGCCCCGTAAGGCGAGGGATAATAAGCGTAGACGTTATACTTGGGATTGGTGCTGTTGCGCACCTCCGCCAGGTAAGTGCCGTCCTCCATGCTGGAAACTATATAAAAGGGAGTGCCGCTAAGCGTGGCCGTACTGAGCGAGGGCGGCGCGGGAGGACTGCCGGCCAGCGTGGAAGTGGTGACCACTATCAGCACCCCGGTCTTTATGGGTTCTCCGCCCGACTTCACAGTGCCGGAGATATAGCCCATGGCGCCGCTCACGGTGAAGGTGGTGGAAAAAACGGTAAGCCCCTGCGTAACCAGCGAAACGGCGTGCGTGCTGGGGGTCACCAGCTCATGCGAACCTACCGCTGGAGTTATGGTATAGGAGCCGGTACTGATGTTCATGCTGGTAAATCTGCCGTCCAGCCCGGAAACCTGCTGGTCGCGGGCCGAACCGTTAGCGTCTATAATGGCCACCGCAACTCCCGGCAGGGGATTGGTGCCGTCCCTGGTCACGTAACCCGAAACGCGCCCGCCCTGATACAGAATAAAGTCCACCCCGGAATGCACCTCCCCGGCCGCCACGGAAATGCTGTTGGAAGACATGGAAACGTAGGAAGCTGTACCTCCCACCGTCGGATTTGCCGTCACGTCCAGCGTCCCGGGGCTGACGCGCAGCGTGTAGCGGCCGTTGGAGGTATTGCTGGTCTGTGGCGTGCCGGCCGCGCCGGGGCTCACCACTATGCCGGGGCTTATAACCGCGCCCAAGGCGCTAATGATGCGGCCGGTAACGATACCGGTGGTGGCGGCGGAGGAAAGTACCGTGGTGCTGCTGACAAAGGTGTAGATGGAACCGGCCGAGGCTATTGTGATGGTATCGTTCTGCAGGCTGTAAGTGCTGCTGGTTATCATTACGGTCCAGGTGCCGGTGGCTACGTCCACCAGCGTAAAAGAGGACACGCCGTTTATCATCCATGCCGTTGTGGAATTGGAAACTCCGTCGGAAGCCGTCACCACGGCGCCCACGGCCGGCGTGCCGGTAACCACGGGGAAGTAGCCGGAAAGCGTGTAGAGCGGGGCTACCGACGCCGGGTTAAGGAGGTTGAAGTCCACATCGTTGTTGTTGGAATCGTAAGCGCGGCCGTAAGCGAGGGTGGTGTGGAGGTACTCGCTGTTGCGCTGCAGTTGCGCGCCTATGGGGAACCCGCCCCACATGGAGATCGGCGTGCCTTCCCAGGCGGGCGCCTGCTTGCCGGCCGAACCGTGCGTCCAGCCGACCGTGTCCAGCACCCTATCGTCCTGATCCAACAGTTGCAGGGCGCCGGCCTTTTCGGCCACTATACAGCTCAGGATCATGCCGAACAGGTCGCAGGGCGGACTGTTGGAAGCCGCAAATTGAGCGTCGGTTATAGGGGAACCGCCGGCCACGGTAAGCGGGAAAGTGTTGGCTATAAGGTAGTACCGGCCGGGGCCTACCGACTGGTTGATATAGGAGAGGTCGAACTCGTCTATATCCTTGCCGGTGCCGGATTCGCCCAGGTAGCGCAGTTTTATCAAATTCCCGCCCGCGCCGTCGCCGATGTTTATGGTGCTGGTGGTGGGATTGAAGAGTTCCACGTATTCGACGTTAGTGCCGCTGACCATGAACGTGGATGCCACCACCTGGCTTATCACCAGGTGGTCGCGCAGCCAGACGCTGCCGGTGATAGTGCCGGTGGCGATCTTTACAAGGTCGAAACCCTGCGTCTGCTGCGTATTGGCCGAAATAGAAACGTTGCGCACCTGCGTGTAATAACCGTCCGCGGAAGCTACCAGCGTGTAATTGCCGGGGGAAACGTTTATGTTGTACTGCCCGGTAACGTCCGAAGTGTCCCGCCAGCCCATGTTCTCCGCGACGTTGACCAGCGCGCCGCTTATGCCGGCCAGAGAAACGGAGTTACGGATCTGCCCCTTAAAAATGGCGTTCGCCATAACAGTATCGGGGTTCGCCATCAGGCTGCGAAGGGCGAACTTGCGCTTGGTGCCGCCCTGCGACCAGACTATGGTCACACTGATAAGCCGCATGCCCGTATCCGGAATACTGGGAGCAAGCGTCACTATCTCTCCGGAATCTTCACGGGCCACCTGCACGTACGTATAGCGGGTATAGGTGACCCCGGCCTCGGTAATGTACTCGGGAGGGAAATAGCCGGTATCGTAGGCGATATCCACCGGGGCAAAATCCGTGGTGTTGTGAGCCGGGTCCGTGGTGACCAGCACCTGGTAGTAGGACTTCTGCTTGAGGATCTGCATTTTCTCCTGGGCCAAATTGGACGCCAGGGTGCGGTTCTTGGAGGCTTGTATGCCCTTCTGGATGAACCCGAACGACTGTACCATGGCCAGGATGCCGATGCTGACCAGCGCCAGCGCTATCATCAGCTCCACCAGCGTCAGGCCGGGGCGCGGCCCGGCGGCCGCGGCGCAACGGCGCGTAAAATATGTTCTGAATGACTTGTAAATCGGCATCCTCTCGGCCTCCCCCGCCGGTAATATAGCCTACCAGGCAGGGATACGCTTATCCTCAAAAAATCGTCAAATTTCAGTCAAACCGGACTCCGTCCCGGCGCGGCCCAGCCGCGCCGGGAAAAGGAGCGTTACGGGTAGGAAGCGCCGTCCTCATCGGCGGCGGCTTCCTTGCCGGTAGGCTGCGCGCCGGCGGGGCCCGCGGGCTGCGCGGCCGGGGTAACGGGCGCGGCCTGCACCTTGCGCTTGAGCCGGAGTTTCTTGGCCTGCGGCTGCGCGCCGGCCGGCTCCTTGTCCACCATCACCTGCCCGGCCTCGTCTTCAGCCGGGGCAACGGCTCCGGCCGGGGCGGCGCCTTCGGCCGGCGCGCCGGCGGCGGGCTGCTGCACCTTCTTGCGGCGCAGCATGCGCTTCTTCTTGGCGGGCTTGGCCACTTCTCCGGGGGCCGGCTGAGCCGCCTGCTCCACGGCCGGGGCTTCCGGCCTGGGCGCGGGCTTGTTCTTTTCGGCCACTATGGCGTCGAACTCCTGGCGCTGCTCGTCGTCCAGGTATTCGCGCACGGTGTCGGGGAGGTCGCGGTGGATCTTTTCCATGGCGTGGCGCGAGTCGTTCATCTTATAGCGCCACTTGCGTTCCTCGGCGGAGCTCTTCTCGTAATCCTTCATGAGCTTGTCGAACTCGGCCGCTTTCTTATTGATGGCGGAAGAAATGCGCTCCTCCTGCTTGGAACTGAGGCGCAGGGCGGAGGAAACCTCGCCCATGATCCTTCCCGAGTCGGGGCGCTGTACCGGCTCCAGGGTCTCGCCGGCTTCAGGAGCGGCGGCCTCCTGTTTCATCTCGCTCAGGCCCGGCAGACCGGCCAGGTCGGGCCGCTCGGCCTGCGCCAAAGCCGCCGCGGGGGCGGCCAGCAGCGTCAGAATAATAAGTTTTTTCATCCGTATCCTCCAGTGCGTAAGTTAACCACTTCACTGATCAACCAGATCGGCTATGGCCACGCGGCTCGTGTGCTCGGTGCGCCCCCAGAAATCCGTACCGCGCAGCACTCCGGCCACAAAGACCGGCAGGCGCAGCGGGCCCAGTACCGGCTGCAGCAGGTACGCGGCGAAAAGCGCGGGCGGGGCTTTTTCAAGGAGCAGCGCCACGGCCGGGTACAGCAACAGCGGCAGCAGCGCCAGCAGTTTCATGGCCAACTCGGCGCCGGGCAGCGAAGAATAAAGCCAGACCACGATATTAAAGGAATCCCGGCTTACCCAGACCAGCGCGGCCGCGGCCGCCACCGCGGCGAAGCGGTAGGTCTGCGCGCAATAGATCCCGCCCTCCAGCGCGCGCAGGTCGCCGTGGCGCAGCGCCCGCAAGAACAGGCCCAAAAGATGCCGGCGGGCCGTGTCCAGCGAGCCGCGCGTCCAGCGGATGGTGCGGCAGAGGTACTGCGTCAAAGTCTCTGGTTCCTCGTCGTAAACCACGGCCTCCCGCGCCCACTCTATGCGCACGCCGTGGCGGATGAGCCGCATCTGCATCTCCAGGTCCTCGGTCAGGCAGGTCTCGTCCCAATGGAACTTGGCGGCTATGGCCGCCGTAAAACACATGCCCTTGCCGTGCAGCGTGGCCGACAGGCCCAGCGCCTGGCGCGGCAGCTGCGCGAACCGGTTGGAAACTATGTGGCCCGAGGCCAGGATGCGGGCCAGCCAGACGTTGGCGTTCTTGGCTATCTGCCGGCCCTGCACGGCTTGCGCGCCGTCGGCCAGGTGCGCGTTCATCTGGCGCAGGAAGGCGGGGTGAGCCAGCGAGTCCGCATCGAAATAACACAGCGCGTCCCAGCCGCCGGGCAATATCTTTTCGGTGGCCCACTTCAGCGCGCGGCCCTTGCCGGCCTTCAAACCCGGGCCGGAATGGTCCAGCACTTTGGCGCCGGCGGCCTGGGCGGCCTGGGCGGTGCCGTCGGAACAGTGGTCGGTTATCACAAAGATCTCGAAGAGCTCCGCCGGGTAATCCAGGCGGCGCAGGCTTTCCACGGCCAGCCCTATTACGCCTTCCTCGTTGTGAGCGGGCACCAGCAGCGCAAAGCGGCGCAGCCGGGCGGCGGCCGCGGCGGGGCGCAGCCCGCCCAGCCCGCGCAGGCTCAATAAAAGGTAAAACAGCCCGCTCAGAAAAATGAAGAGCTGCAGCAGGTTGGAAAGCGCCGTTAACGTCAATTGCCCCATAGAATACCAGCCGGCCGCCCTGCGGCTCCGGCTATGGATATCGTTAATAATACAAACGATAGGGGAAAAATGCAATGCCGGCCTGTTGACTATCCGCTCTTTCGGTGTTATATTATGGATATGGAAGGGGAACAAAGAAAATCCGGCTGGAAGATCTGGCTTTATCTTACGCCCGTGTACATCATACTCGCGGTGCCGCTCTATAAATGGACGGTGCGGGTTAACTCCGGGGACGTTAAACTTTCCAAGGACGAATACGGCGCCTTCAACGCCGAAGAAGGCGAGATAAAGAAGCCGGCCTCCGGCAATTACGACCCCGGCCTGAACGACCAGGGCTACAGCATCCGCTACCGCACCGGCCATGACGCCCAGGAAGAAGGCTCGTTGGACTCCGGGGAAGGTTCCGCCGGAAAAACCTCCGGCACAGCCGGCGCCGCCGCCGACTCCGGCCATGACGGCCGGCAGGCGCAGCGCCCGCAGGGGCAGCCTGGCCAGTACCGCGCCCAATCCGCCAACCAGGCCGCTCTCACCTCGGATTCCACCAAGGCCAAGGAGTCCATGGCCTTCGGCTATCAGAAGGGCCTCATGACGCAGGCCATCGGCAAAGTGATGGGCAGCCCCAAAGCGGTGGGGGCTATCCTCAACAACAAGTACGTCGTGGAAGGTTTCATGGCGCGCGGCACGGTAAAGGCCGCGACCTCCAGCCCGCAGGGGCTTGCGAACTACCTGAAAGGCTCCGGCCCCGCCAATTTCCTGGGCAATCCCGTAGTTCAGGCCGCGCTCAACAACCCGGCCATCGTGAGCGCGGTGGCCAACAGCGGCATAGTCTCGGCGATGCTCAGCTCGCCGGCCGCGCAGGCGCTGATGAAGGACCCGCAGGCCCTTGGAGACCTTGTTTCCAGCAACCCGCAATTGATGTCGCTGGCCATGCAGAACCCCCAGCTCCTCACTTCCCTGATGGCCAACCCCGACGTATCCAGCAAGGTCAATAAATTCGACACCAGCAAGATCCCCAAGTATTAGCCGCCGCCTGATCCAGGCCCCGCGCCGCCCCGCAGTTGACACTTATCAACCAAAAGTCCTATATTCCCCTTAGGTCCAAAGGCCTACCCTTTGGAAAAGCCATACGGAGGTTCCATGAAGAAATTATTCGGCTTGACGGCCGCGCTGTTGTTCACCGCAGGCGCCGCAAGCGCTTCACAGAAGATCGTCAGCTTTGAGCACGCCTACAAGGGCGGCTCCATAGACCGCAGCATCGAAAGCGTGGGCGGCAAGGTCACCAAGAAATTCGAACTTATTGACGCGCTCGTTGCAGTCTTCCCCGACAACCTCAAGGACGCGGCCATTTACTCGCTGAAAGGCGTTACCGCCGTGGACGAGGACCGCTATATAAGGTGGATAGAGGAAGCCGCGGCCCCGCAGCTGCCCTCCATGGAAAGCGCGCTTAATATGGTGCGCACCGGGGAAGGCTGGGACGCCCCCGTTTTCGCCGAGGTCCGCCCCGCGGCCGACCCCGCCGAGCAGGAGATACCCTGGGGCGTAAAGCGCGTCAACGCAGCCTCCGCGTGGGACTACACCGCCGGCAAGGGCGTGAAAGTGGCCGTAGTGGACACCGGCGTGGATTTTAAGCACGCCGACCTCGCCGCCAACTACAAGGGCGGTTATAACGCCATCGTTTCCACCGCCTCCCCCATGGACGACCACGGCCATGGCACGCACGTTTCCGGCACCATCGCCGGCGTGAAGGACCTTAAGGGCGTGGTGGGCGTAGCCCCCCAGGCCGACCTCTACGGCGTGAAGGTGCTCGACAAGAACGGTTCCGGCCAGTATTCCTGGATAGTGGACGGCATAGAGTGGGCCATCAAGAACCACATGGACGTGATCAATATGAGCCTCGGCGGGCGCTCCGGCACGGACGCGCTGGCCCAGGTAATGAAGAAGGCCAAGGAAGCCGGCGTTACGGTGGTCTGCGCCGCCGGTAACGACTCCGGCCCGGTCAACTACCCGGCCAAGTACCCCGAAGCCATCGCCGTCTCCGCCTCGGATTCCGCCGACAAGCTGGCGTCTTTCTCCTCCAAGGGCGCCGAGATAGCCGTCATAGCCCCCGGCGTCAACATCACTTCCTGCAAGAAAGGCGGCGGCCTCACCACCATGTCCGGCACCTCCATGGCCTCCCCGCACGTGGCGGGCCTGGCGGTACTGGCCGTAGGCGCCGGCGCCAAGAACCCCGACGAAGTGCGCGCGATGCTGCAAAAAGCCGCCTCGCCGCTGCCCGGCCTCAAGCCCACCGACCAGGGCGCCGGCCTGGTGGACGCCTTCAAGCTGGTCCGCTGAAGAACGTCGGCTCCATAAAAGACCCCGCGGAGAACTCCGCGGGGTTTTTTATTTTGTAAAATATAACCTTCAAGATGAAAAAATTAATCCTTTTAATTTCAGTCCTGGCCTGCGCTCCGGCTTTCGCCGCCCAGCAGCTTATAACCTTCGACGCCTCCCTGGATACGGCGGCCCGCAAGCGCCTGGTGGAAAGCCGCGGCGGCATGGTGGTAAAAGATTTCAACTTCATAGGCGCCGCCCTGGCCCAGTTCCCGGACAGCCGCCGAGCCGAGGACCTGGCCCGCCTGCCCGGAGTGGCCACGGTGGAGGACGACGAGGAAATTTACTGGCTGGGCAGCGAAGACGCCCCGCTTACGCCCGAAGCTGCGGCCGCGCAGTTTTCCGCCCTGCTGGCGGACACGCCCGCCCCCGCGGTCCCGCCCGCCGCTTCCACGCAGGCGCCAGTAGCCCCCATTTACGTCACCACCGCGAGCGTAGAAGGCAAGGCCGACCACATGTCCTGGGGCACCGCCAAAATGCGGGCCTTCGACGTGTGGCCGGTAACCAAAGGTGCGGGCGCGCGCGTGGCCGTGCTGGACACCGGCGTGGACTGCGCCCACCCGGACCTGGCCCCCAATTGCGTAGCCGGCTACAACGTCCTCAACCCGCGCCTCCCCCCGGACGACGACACGGGCCACGGCTCGCATGTTTCCGGCATCATAGCCGGCGCCCTGAACTGGAAAGGCGTGGTGGGCTTTGCCCCCGAAGCCTCCATTATCCCGGTAAAAGTGCTCAACAGCAGCGGCACCGGGAAAGTTTCCGAGATCATAGCCGGCATTGAGTGGGCCATGGGCCAGCGCCCCGACATCATCAATATGAGCCTGGGCTCGTCCAAGTATTCCGAAGCGCAGGCCAAAGCGGTAAAGGCCGCCCGCAACGCCGGCATCCTGGTGGTCTGCGCGGCCGGCAACGACGGCGGCACCGTTAACTTCCCCGCGGCTTTCGACGGCGCCACGGCGGTGACGGCGCTGGCTTTCGACAACACGCTGGCCCCGTTCTCCTGCAAGGGCCCCGAAACCGACTTCATCGCCCCCGGAGTAAAGATATTCTCCGCCGCGCCCGGCGGCGGTTTCATCGCGGCTTCGGGCACGTCCCAGGCAGCGCCGCACGTTTCCGGCCTGGCCGCGCTGGCCGTGGGCCTGGGCGTAAAAGGCGCCGACGCGCTGGAAAAAGCGCTGGCCCGGGCCTCGGTAAGCCTTGGCCTGCCGGCCTATTACGAGGGGTACGGCGTGCCGGTAGCCTCGCGGCTGCTCAAGAACGTCCTGACCCCGCCGCAGCCCAAACAGCTCCCATAAAAAAAGAAAGCCCCGCGTACAGCCGCGGGGCTTTTTAGCGCAGGGCGGTTTTTACCAGCCCACGCCCTCGCCCGTCATCTGCTCCAGGCGCTGCTGCACTATTTTATCCTTACTGGCTTTGCGCGTCTCCAGGTTCTTGCGCAGTTTGGCTATCTCCGTCTCCATGTGCTTGAGGCGGAGCTCCTGTCCCCTGGTCTTAAGGTCGAACAGCTCGCCCAGCTTGCCGCGCAGCGTGTCCTTTAAGGCCTTCTTCTCGGCGTCCGGGGCCTTATTGCACTTCATCGACAGCTCTTTGGTCTCGAACTCCAGCGCCAGGGCGCGCACCGCGTCCTTCTCTATGGACAGGTCGTTCTCCATCTTGGCCACGGTGAAGAGCTTGCCGGACATCTGCAGCACCATCCGGTATTTACCGGGCGCCGCCGTTTTAAGCCCTTCCAGTTTCTTGGCGAAGTCCGTATCATGCTTCTTAATTATGGCTATGGTGTCTTCCTCCGAGAGGAAGCCGGGCCCGCCGCCCATGCCGCCGGGGCCCATGCCCTGGCCCATACCGCCGCCGCGCATCATCATTTTTTTCTTCCCCACCATCTGCTGTTGACCCATCCCGCCGCGGCCGCCCTGCCCCTGGCCAAAACCCGCGCCCGGGCCCGCGCCGCCGGCCATCCCGGGCCCGCCGCCCTCGTCCATCATCTCGGTGTCGGGCCCGTCCGCTTCGGGACCCTCCTGCGCCAGCGCACTGACCGCGGGCGCCACCGTAAGCGCCAGCACACCTGCCCAAAACACGAATTTCCTGTTCATATATCCTCCTACACGTTCTCCGCCGCTCCCAGCCCCTCGGCTTCGAGGTCGCTGAGGCTGTAATCCCAGTCGCCGGCCGACGCGGCTTCCGGCTGCTCCTGGTACACCGAGTATTCCACCGAATCCAGGCCGGAGTCCAAACCGCTGTTCCAGGCCAGGTCCGTGCGGGCCGGCCCGGCCGACAGGGCGAAAACGCCCGCCAGCACCGAGGCCAGCGCGCAGCCCAGCAGCGCCTCTCTCCAGCTGAAGACGAGGCCGCGCCGCGCCGACCTGGCGGCGCTCAGCACGGCCTCAAGGACGGCCTCCCGCGGACCCGCGGAAAAAACGTCCAGCCTGCCCGCCGCCAGCCGGAGCGCGTCGAGCTCCTCCCGGCAGTCCGCGCAGGTTCCCAGGTGGGCCTCAACCCCGGCCTTCAGGCCGGCGTCGGCTTCCCCGTAGAAGTAAAGGATGAGTTTTTCTCCGTATCCGCAGTTCATAACCGTCTCCTGGCCGTCTGATGCGCACAGCGCCTGATACGGCACCGACACTGTCTTGTATATGTAACGCGCCCGGCCCGGCTTTTATTGCACTTCTTTTTTAAGGGCCTGGCGCAGTTTTTCACCTGCGCGGCTCATGCGGGCCAGCACGGTGCCTATGGGCAGGCCCAGTATTTCGGCTATCTCTTTAAAAGAAAGGCCTGAATAGTGGCGCAGCGAAAAAACTTCCCGCTGGTCCTCGGAAAGGGCGGCAAAGGCGGCGTCTATGCGCGCGCCCAGTTCGCGGTTGGCGGCCGCGCCCTCGGGGCCCGGCTCCGGGGAAGCGGCAAAATCGGCTGGGCCGGTTTTTTCCCCGTCCCCCTCCAGCGGCACTTCGGCGCGCGCGCCGCTGCGGCGGAAATGGTCCATGGCCGCGTTGTGCGCCACGGTGAACAGCCACGATCGGAATTTTTCCCGCTCGTTATAGGAAGAGGGATTTTTTACGAGTTTGAGGAAAACTTCCTGGAACAGGTCCTCGGCGGCGTCGGCGCGCCCGGTGAGCCGCAGCAGGTAGCCGTACAGCGCGGCCTTGTGCCGCTCCATCAGCGGGCCCAGCGCCTCCGCGTCGCCGGCCTTAAAGGCGGCCACCAGCGCGGAGTCGGTAATTTCTTCAGTCATGCGAATTAATTTTATACGATATCTTATCTTGCGCCGTCTAAATACTATTCTTTTATTCTTCGTCTTTCAATGCCGGGCGGCGCACGGCGGCCAGGCGGCCTACGACCTTTACCTGCAGGGCGACCTGAGCAAAGCCGCCTCCTCCTATTTCCAGGAAGCCGCGCTGTCCCCGGCCGAGGCGCGCCCGCTGATGAACGCCGCCATGTGCCTGCGCCAGGCCGGCCGCTACCGCGACGCGGCCGCAGCCCTGCTGCGCGCCCTGGAGCGCGAACCGCACAACCCCGACATCTACTCCGAACTGGGCTGGCTGCGCTTCCACCTGGCCGACTATTCAGGCGCCAGCTCCGCTTTCGAGAACGCCATCCGCATCCAGGAACTGCACCCGCGCGCCGAGCTGGGCCTGGCCAGCGTGTACGCCAACCTGGAAGAAAAGGAACGCACGCTTACGCATCTGGAAAAGTTCCGCCAGCTGCGCCCGGACTTCGCCGGCGTGGATTATATCCTGGCCTGGAACTACATGAATTTCAAGATGGCCAAAGAGGCCGAGGAATCCCTGATAGAGGCCCTGCGCAAGGATCCGTCGTTCACCGAGGCGCGCCTGCCGCTGGCCGGCATTTACGCGCGGCAGGGCAAGTTCGACGAGGCCTGGAACCAGTACTACCGCGTGCTGGACTACGCGCCCGGCCACCCGGTGGCCTCCAAGATGATGAAGGTGCTGGAAGGCAAGCTCTCCAAACAGCCGGAAGACATCCGCCCGCCGTTCCGCATAGCCAAACCCCTGGTGATGGAGCCGCTGGACGCGTTGGCCACGCTCTCTTCCTCCGTGAAGATCCGGGTGGGCATAGGCACCACCATGACCGGCAAACAGGGCCGCAACAATTTGCTGCGCATAAAATCCTTCGAAGGGCTGAAAGTCACCGGCAAGGCCAGCGGCAAGCTGTTCGCGGAGATCCCGCCCGACGAGCTGTGGTACGCCGTCTTCGAGGATGGCCGCGTGGTGCTTAAGAACCCCGACGGCAAAGTGTGGGGCCGCTTTACCGGCACGCTGGAAGTGAAGCCGGCCAAAAAGAACGGCTCGGTCATCTTCGACGCTTCGCCCAAAATAACCAATCCCTGGTTCCGCGGCGCGGACCGGCAGTACCGCGGCTACATAGAACTCAAACCGCTGGCGGGACGCGGCATCGGCGTGGTGAACGTGATAGAGAACGAGCTTTACCTGCTGGGCGTGGTGCCCAGCGAAGTAGCGCCGCAGTGGCCTTACGAATCCCTGAAAGCCCAGGCGGTGCTGGCGCGCACCCAGGTGCTGATCCGGCGGGCGCGCGGCGGCATCCATAAAAAGGACGGCTACCACATCTGCGACGGTCAGCATTGCCAGGCGTACAAAGGCAAGTCCATAGAGGCCAACACCACCACGCGCGCCGTGGCGGAGACCGAAGGCGAGATCCTCACCTACCACGGCCGGCCCGCCTACACTTTCTATCACTCCAACTGCGGCGGCTGGATACAGGCCTCCAAAGAAGTCACCGGCTGGGGCGACTCGCCTTACCTGGTCACCAAGCCCGACGTGGAACCTTCCAAGCCGCAGACCCCGCTGGACCCGTGGGACTTCCAGCTCTGGATCACCGGCAACCCCATGGCCAACTGCAACTACCCCGGCCGGGTGCGCTCTTCGGAATTCCGCTGGATGAAGATAATCCGCCAGAAGGACATGACGTTCCGCATCAACAGGGATTACGGCATAGGCGAGGTGCAGGACCTGGTGCCGCTGCGGCGCAGCCCGTCGGGCAACGTGAACTCCATAAAACTTGTCGGCTCCAAAAAGTCCGTCATCGTTACCAAAGAACACCTCATCCGCAACGTGCTCGGCTTCAGCTCGCTCAAGAGCACGCTGTTCGAAGTGGAGGTGAACCGCTTCAAGAACGGCCGCGTGCGCAACTACTGGATCTACGGCGGAGGCTGGGGCCACGCCATAGGCATGTGCCAGAGCGGCGCCGCGGGCCTGGCCGGCAAGTACAACAAGGATTACAAAGAGATCCTGGAATTCTATTTCCCCGGCACCGACCTCCGCCACATCAAATACGTAAAAAAATAGCCTTTGACGGGCATCAATAGGCACTCCGGTCAAACGGGGTAGGTCTTTTTTTGCCTGAAAGGCGGCCCTTGGCCTCATACGGCACGGCGCCGCAAGCGCTAGACTATCAGGGTAGAAGCACGCTTATGGGAGGGAATCACAGAATGAAAAAATTCAATGCGCTTACGCTGATCTCGGCGTTGGCGGTTTCCTATTGCGCGGGCACGGTTTGCGCCGTGGCCGCCACGTTCGAAGAAGAGTTGTCCGCGGTCGAGGCGCAGGTAAAGGCGCCGCCCCCGGGCGGCTTCCAGCCGGGCCAGCCCGGCCATCAGTTCCCCGGCCAGCCCGGCCATCCGCCGGTGCCGCAGCCTCAGCCGGCGCATCCGCAGCATCCGGGCGACAATCCCGGCTGGGATAACGGCCACAACAACCATAACGACCACGACGGCCCCAACCACCCCGGCCCGTGGCATCCCGGTCCCCAGCCTCAGCCGTATCCCAACCCGGGCCCTCTGCCTCCCGGTCCTTGGAACCCCGGCCCTGTGCACCCTCAGCCGTATCCTAATCCTGGCCCTCTGCCCCCCGGCCCCTGGAACCCCGGCCCGGTGTATCCGCCCCAGCCTCAGCCCCAGTACGGCGACCTCTCCGGCTATTGCCAGGACTTCGACCACTCGCAGTTCATGGCGGCCAAGAACTTCGCCTACAGCGGCAGCGGCATAAACTACAGCGACTCCGAAGCCACCAGGTGGGCGCTTAACTATAACAACACGCACGCCTGCGGCACCATACAGGAATACGCCAACCGCTACCGCGGCCTGTACGAGTACGCCTACAGCGGCTCCTTCATGAACATGAACTCCACCGCCGCGCGCGACTACGCGCTGCGCTACGCGGACTACATGAACATGCGGCAGATCCAGGACTGGAAGGACTCTTACCGCGCCGTCTACGAGCTGTTCTACTCGGGCACCTACATGAACGGCAATTCCACCGACGCCCAGGCCGGCGCCCGCATGTGGAACGAGCGCGGCTACTGCGGCACGCTGCAGACCGTGCAGCAGATGAAGGACGAGTACCGCCGCCAGTACCAGTTCGCCTACAGCGGCTCGGGCCTTAACTACAACTCGCAGAACGCCAAAGAATTCGCCCTCGGCCCCCTGCGGCGCATGACCCCCTGCGGGGACCTGCTGAAGTAAAAAGTCTCCGTAAATAAAAAAGCCCCGCGGCCAAAACCGCGGGGCTTTTCTTTGGGGTCAGGCCCCCGCTACTTTACTTCCCAGGCGTCGGGGCCGGCGAGGAGGGCTTCCAGTTCGTGCTCGCGGGTGTGCGCCACGTTCCTGACCTGGTCGTAGTACAGTTCCTCGAAGGACGGCTTGCTGGTGGAGCGCAGCACGCCCAGCGGCACCGGGAAACCCGGCTGCGTGAAACCGGCTATCAGGTAGGCCATTTCCGCGTTGGTCTCGTCGTAAACGGCCACTTCGGCGGGCGGCTTGCCGGCCGGGAACGTAACTATCTCCGGCCTGAAATTCCTGAAAACTATGCCCTTGTCCTTATTGGTGCCGAACACCAGCGGTTTGCCGTGCGCCACGCGCAGCAGCACTTCTTCGCGGGTGGCCGGATCCTTTATGGGGTCGAATTCCTTGTCGGAGAACGGCACGCATTTCTGGAGTATCTCCACGAACGTGGTGCCGTTATGCCTGGCGGCGCGTTCCAGGATGGCCGTGGTGCCGGGGATATCGGTGTCTATGCCGCGCGCCACGAACGTGCAGTCCAGCCCCACGGCGAAGCGCGCCGGGTTGAACGGGTAGTCTATGGACCCCGCCGGCGTGCTCTTGGTCTTGGTGCCGGGCTGCGTGGTGGGTGAGGCCTGCCCCTTGGTAAGCGCGTAGATGCGGTTGTTGAACAGCACGATCTTGAGCCCGATGTTGCGGCGGATGGCGTGCATCATGTGGTTGCCGCCGATGCTCAGGCCGTCGCCGTCGCCGGTAACCACCCAGACCGCCAGGTCCGGGTTGGCCAGCTTTACGCCGCTGGCCACCGCGGCCGCGCGGCCGTGGATGGAGTGGAAACCGTACGTGTTGACGTAGTACGGGAAGCGGCTGGAGCAGCCGATGCCCGAGATCACGGCGTACTTTTCGTGCGGCAGGCCCATGCCCGCCAGCACTTTCTGCATCATATTGAGGATGGCGAAGTCGCCGCAGCCGGGGCACCATTTAACCGGCAGGCCCGAAGCGAAATCCTTGGCGGTAAGTTTAGCGTTTTCCATGTCAGTTACCCCGGAGGACCTCCTTTATCTTGACGAGCACTTCGTCGGAGTTGAGCGGCTGGCCCTGCACCTTGTTGAGCCCCAGCGGCTCGCGCATGTACTCCGAGCGCAGCAGCAGCCGCAGTTGGCCGGTGTTCTCTTCCGGCACCAGCACCTTGCGGAAGCGGCGCATTATGGTGCCCACGTCCGGCGGCAGCGGGTAGATGTGGCGCAGGTGGATGGAGGAAACGTTAAGCCCGGCGCGCGCGGCCTCGGC
The DNA here is from genome assembly GCA_016234365.1 of Elusimicrobiota bacterium. Taxonomy (GTDB): domain Bacteria; phylum Elusimicrobiota; class Elusimicrobia; order Elusimicrobiales; family UBA9959; genus UBA9959. The sequence goes on from JACRER010000058.1 coordinate 20,814, forward strand.
CACGGCGGAGGTGATGGCGCCGTAGGTGGAGCCCCAGCCTATCACCAGCAGCTCGCCTTCGGCGGCCCCGTTTATTTTGGTGGGCGGGATCTCTTTTACCACGCGGCCTATCTTTTCGGCGCGCAGGTTGGTCATCTTTTCGTGGTTCTCGGGGTCGTAGCTGATGGCCCCGGTCCCGTCGGCCTTCTCCAGGCCGCCCAGGCGGTGCTCGTAACCCTTCAGACCGGGCCACGCCCACGGGCGGGCCAGCGTTTCGGGGTCGCGCATGAACGGCTTAAAGTCCGCGGGCGCCGGCAGCGGGCTCACTTCGAACCTGGGCAGCTCGGACAGCTTGGGGATGCGGAACGGCTCCGAGCCGTTGGACAGGTAGGAGTTGGAGAGCACTATCACCGGCGTCATGTACTTCACCGCTATGCGCGCGGCTTCCAGCGTGGTATGGAAGCAGTCGGCCGGGCTGGAGGCGGCCAGCACCACCAGCGGGCACTCGCCGTGGCGTCCGTAGACGGCCTGCAGCAGGTCGCTCTGCTCGGTCTTGGTGGGCAGGCCGGTGGAGGGGCCGCCGCGCTGCACGTTCACTATCACCATGGGCAGCTCGGCTATCACGCCCAGGCCCAGCGCCTCTATCTTGAGCGAAAGGCCGGGGCCGGAGGTGCCGGTGCAGGCCAGTTCTCCGCCGAAAGCCGCGCCTATAGTGGAGCACATGGCGGCTATCTCGTCCTCGGCCTGGAACACCACCACGTCGGCCGAGCGGTGCTTGGACAGCGTATGCAGGATCTCGGACGCCGGGGTGATGGGGTAGGAGCCGTAGAACAGTTTTTTCTTAAGGAGCTTGGCCGCGGTGATCATGGCGTAGGCGGCCGCCTCGTTGCCGGTAAGGTTGCGGTACTTGCCGGGGGCCACCGGGCTCTTTTTAGCCTGGAAGCGCGCGTCGAAGATCTCGGTGACATCGGCGTAGTAGTAACCGGCCTCCAACGCCTTTATATTTGCCTCGGCGAGCCCCGGCACCTTGGAGAACTTGGTCTTTATCCAATCCCTGGTGGGGCCGAGCGGCAGGCCGTACATCCAGAACATGATACCCAGCATGTAGAAATTCTTGCACTTCTGCGCCTGCGCGGGCGGCAGACCGGAATCCTTCAGGGTATTCTCGGTCAGCGTACCGGCCGCCACGCCTATCACGCGGTAATTATCCAGCGAGCCGTCCTCGAACGGGCTGGCTTTGTAGCCGGCCTTCTCCAGCGCCGCGGCAGTAAAAGCGTCGGAATTGGCGATAATGACCGAGCCCTTGTCCAGGCTCTTCAGGTTCACGGCGAGGGCCGCCGGGTTCATGACCATCAACACGTTGGGCTTATTGCCGGGGGTGAGAACGGAGTCGTCGCCGAAAGAGATCTGAAACCCGCTGACGCCCGCGAGCGTGCCCGCCGGGGCGCGGATCTCTGCGGGATAATCCGGGAGGGTGCTGAGGTCGTTGCCGGCCACGGCGGTGGCGTTGGCGAACTGACTGCCCACCAGCTGTATGCCGTCGCCCGAGTCGCCGGCAAAACGCACGGTAACCGAATTAAGTTCGCTGATATTGACGTTCTTGCCTGGTTCAGCCATAGGTATACCCTTGAAATTTTACCGGCCCGCGCCCGCTAGACTTGCAGCCGAGATTTATACTACAAATTATAATATAAATCTTCAAACCCGCCGCAACGCGGCCGGAAAAGGACTTTTGATGAAGCTTCTCGAATACGAAGGCAAGGAAATTTTCGAACGCTACGGCATCCCGGTCTTGCGGCGCCACGGGGTAATTAAAATAGGCGACAGCACCGACAAACTGGACCTGCAGGGGCAGGGCCCCTGGATAGTGAAGGCCCAGGTACTGGCCGGCGGCCGCGGCAAGGCCGGCGGGGTTAAACTGGCCAAGACCGCGGCCGAAGCGCGCGACCTGGCCGGCAAAATGCTGGGCATGAAGATGGTAACGCACCAGACGCAGGGCCGCGCCCTGACCGTGGAGGAAGTGCTGGTGGAGGACGCCTGCCCCATCGCCCGCGAGATCTACATCTCCGTGGTGCTGGACCGCAAGAACGCCCGCCCGGCCATAATAGCCTCGGCCGAAGGCGGCATGAGCATAGAAGAGCTGGCCCACAACCACCCGGAAAAGATAGTCCGCGTGGCCGTGGACCCGGAGGCGGGTCTGTTGGACTACCAGGCCCGGCAGCTGGCCTTCGACCTGAAGATACCCCAGAAGAACTTCCGCGACTTCACCTGCCTGGCCGTGAATATGGTGCGTGTGTTCATGGACATGGACGCCAACCTGGTGGAGATCAACCCGCTCATAATTTCCGTCGACGGCAAACTCATAGCGCTGGACGCCAAGATAGTCACCGACGACAACGCCCTGTTCCGCCACAAGGACCAGGCGGCCAAACCCGACCACGAGGCCTCCGAAATAGAGAAGGAAGCCAAAGAGATAGGCATCAACTACATCGGCCTGGACGGCAACATAGGCTGCATGGTCAACGGCGCGGGCCTGGCCATGGCCACGCTGGACACGGTAAAGATGGCCGGCGGCGACGCGGCCAACTTCCTCGACGTGGGCGGCGGCGCCAACGTGGACCAGGTCACCAAAGCCCTCCAGATCATCCTCAAGGACCCCAAGGTGAAGGCCGTGCTGGTCAACATCTTCGGCGGCATCATGAAGTGCGACAACATAGCCTCCGGCGTGGTGGAAGCCTCCAAGAAAGTGCATATCAAGGTCCCGCTCATAGTGCGGCTGGAAGGCACCAACGTAAAGGAAGGCAAAGCCATCCTGGCCAGGTCCGGCCTCAAGCTGGAGCAGGCCGACTCCCTGTGGGAGGCCGCGCAGAAAGCCGTGGCCGCCGCCAAACGCTGAACACCAGAGGAAAGATATGTCCATACTTCTCAACAAAAAGACCAGGCTGATAGTACACGGCTTTACCGGCGCGCAGGGCACGTTCCACGCGCAGCAGTGCCTCGAGTACGGCTCCAACATAGTGGGCGGCGTAACGCCGGGCAAGGGCGGCACGGAACACCTGGGCCGGCCCGTGTTCGACACCGCGCGCGACGCCGTGAAGGCCGTAAAGGCCAACGCCTCGCTCATCTTCGTCCCGCCGCCTTACGCCGCGGACTCCATCCTGGAGGCGGCCGACGCCGGCATCTCCGTAATTATCTGCATCACCGAAGGCATCCCGGTGCTGGACATGGTACGCGTGCACAAGCGCCTTAACGCCCTGCGCGCCGCCGGCCGCGGCGTAACGCTGGTGGGCCCAAACTGCCCCGGCGTCATCACGCCCGGCGAGTGCAAGGCGGGCATTATGCCCGGCTATATCCACAAGAAAGGCTCCGTGGGCGTGGTGTCGCGCTCCGGCACCCTCACCTACGAGGCCGTGTGGCAGGTAACCAGCCAGGGCCTGGGCCAGTCCACCGTGGTGGGCATAGGCGGCGACCCGGTGCAGGGGCTGAACTTCGTGGATACGCTTAAACTTTTCCAGGCCGACGCGCAGACCAAGGCCGTCATCATGATAGGCGAAATAGGCGGCTCCGCCGAAGAGGACGCCGCGGCCTACATAAAGAAACAGATGACCAAACCGGTGTTCTGTTTTGTGGCGGGCAAAACCGCCCCCCCCGGCCGCCGCATGGGCCACGCCGGCGCCATAGTAGAGGGCAACGCAGGCACGCACGCCTCCAAGGTAGAGGCGCTCAAGAAGGCCGGCGCCACCGTGGTGGACAACCTTTCCGAGATAGGCGCCGCCGTAGCGAAGAAACTGAAGGGCACGAATCCCAAGACCAAGGCCGCGCGCAAATAGTAGAATACCCGTAAGGGCCGCGGCCCGTTTATGATAAAGCGCTATAAAATAGAAGAGCACCAGGTAAAACAGGTTGAGGCAGAAACGCCCGACATCTGGGTGGTGGTCAACCCCACGGAAGACGAGAAAAAATGGCTGGTCGAGAACTTCAAGCTCGACGAGCACAACTTCGCCTCCACCTTCGACCCGGAAGAACCGTCCCGCCTGGAATTCGAGCCAGACCACCTGGAACTGATCTTCAAGCGCCCCAAGAACTATTCTTCCAAGGACCACTTCCTCTTCAAGGTCAATTCCATGGGGCTGTTCCTTTTCAAGGACAAGCTCATCATGGCGCTCTCCGAGGACATCAACATGTTCTCCGGCAAGTACTTCAAGCACGTGGACGGCATCCGCGAAGTGTTCCTTAAGCTGGTCTACAACACCATCTTCCATTTCATGGAACATCTCAAGGTGATCAACATGATCGCCGACGAGCTGGAGAACAAGATCAACGCGTCCATGGAGAACAAGCACCTGCTCAACCTCTTCACCCTGGAGAAGAGCCTGGTCTATTATCTCAACGCCATCAACGCCAACTCCTACGCCATAGACCGCCTCAAACACAACACCGAGAAGATCGGCTTCACGGCGCGCAGCTCGGAGTTCCTCGACGACATCATCATCGAGAACAACCAGTGCATGCGGCAGGCCGAGATCTACTCCAACATTTTAGCCGGCCTCATGGACGCGCGCGCCTCCATCGTCAGCAACAACCTCAACGTGATGATGAAGAACCTCAACGCGCTGGTCATCGCCATCGCGGTGCCCAGCTTCTTCGCGGGCGTGGGCGGCATGTCGGAACTGACCACCATCACGCACATCGCCGACCCGCACTGGGCCTACCCGGCCTTCATCCTGCTGATGGCCTGCATCGGCGCCTTTACCTACTGGCTGATAAAAAAATTCGAGCAGCACTAAGACCACCCGCAACCTCTTGAGGGGACGTTCTTAACTATTGGACTATTTGCCCCGATAACGCTCTTGAACGCCTTAAAACATTCTAAAATAGTCCAATAGTTAAGAACGTCCCCATGCCTAAACTCTTTATTGTTTCGCTTGGCTGCCCCAAGAACCTCACTGACGCCGAGGTTATGGCCGGCGAACTGGCCGCCTCCGGCTGGGAGCTGACGTCCGAGGAAGAAGGCGCCGATGCCGCGCTGGTGAACACCTGCGCGTTCCTGGGCTCGGCCGTGGAAGAATCCGAAGGCGAGATCCGCCGCCTGCTGGCCCTGAAGGCCCGCGGCCGGCTGAAGAAAGTCCTGGTGGCCGGCTGCCTGGTGGAGCGCGAGAAGCGCAAACTGCTGGAACGTTTCCCCGGCCTGGACGCGGCGGTGGGTATCCACGCCCTGGCCGATGCCGCGCAAGCCCTGGAGACGGGGCGCAGCTTCATGGCGCCGGCCGGCGCCCCGCTGGGCTCCCCCCGCCTCAAGGCCCGCCTTACCGCGCAGCACAGCGCCTACCTTAAAGTGGCCGACGGCTGCGACAACCGCTGCGCTTACTGCCTTATCCCGTCCATCCGCGGCGCTTTCCGCTCCAAACCGCTGGAGGCGCTGGCCGAAGAAGCCGCGCGCCTGGCCGACAGCGGCGCCAAAGAGATTTCCCTCATAGCGCAGGACACCACCTCTTACGGGCTGGACCTGTACAAGCAGCCCCGGCTTGAGGAGCTGCTGCGCGAACTGTTGAAAATAAAGGGCGTAGCCTGGTGGCGCCTGATGTACGTTTATCCCGAGCGCCTGTCACCGGGCCTGCTAAAACTGATGCGCGGCAGCGCCCGCGTATGCCGCTACTTAGACATGCCGCTGCAGCATGTTTCGGACCCCGTCCTTAAACTTATGCGCCGCAAGTCCACCGAGAGTTCCATCCGCGCCAAGCTGGAAGAACTGCGCCGCCTGATGCCGGATATGGCCATCCGCACCAATTTCATAACCGGTTTCCCCGGTGAAACCGACGCCGACTTCGAGCGGCTGCTGGGCTTCGTCAAAGAAGCCCGCTTCGACAACGTTGGCGTTTTTGCCTATTCGCGCGAGCCCGGCACCCCGGCGGCAAGCCTTCCCGGCCAGCTGCCCGAAAGCGTAAAGAAGGACCGGGTGGAAGCGCTGGTGCGCGCCCAGAGCGAAGTGGTGGACGGGCTCAACGCGGCCATGAAAGGCAAGACCGTGGAAGTTTTAATGGATTCGCCCGTCTTCGGCCGCACCTACCGCGACGCGCCCGACATAGACGGCCGCCTGGAAGTGGCCGCGGGGCGCGGCCCGGCCCCAAAGGCCGGCGACCTGGTGCGCGTAAAGATCACCGGCGCCACCGGCTACCTGCGCCGCGGCAAACTTATCATAAAAAAGTAACTGACCCGGACGGGGGACGTCTTCTCCGGGTACGCGCGGCCACACCGTGGCCGCGCTCTCGCACACTGCGGTGTCGCTACGCTCCACCCGGGCTCGTCGCTTCGCAAGCCTCGCCCTCGTGAGGCCCCTGCGAAGGCATCCCCCGCCCGGGTCAGTAAAGTCCCTTCTGGCGCAGTTCGTCGTCGTCCATGCCGAAGTGGTGGGCCAGTTCGTGCATTACGGTAAGCCGCACCTCCTCCGCCATCTCCTCCGGAGTGGCAAAGTCCTCTTCGATGAACTTCCGGAAAATAGTTATCTTGTCGGGCATGGCCCCGCTGTAGTCCGTGCCCCGCTGGTCCAGCGGCACGCCCTCATAAAGCCCGTACAGGTCTTCCCCGAATTTTTTCGCCTGTTCCCGCGTGGGCCGCGCCTTCACTACCACGGCCACGTTGCGCATCTTTTCCAGAAAAAAAGGAGGCAGCCCTTTCAGGGCGGCCTCCACCAGCGCCTCGAACTGCTTCTGCGTCATACGCGGATCACTTGGAAATAAAGTAGATGCCCCCGGTCAGCAGCAGCGTGCCCAACAGCCGGTTCAGCGTGAAGCTCTCGCCCAGGAACATTACGGCGAGCACGAACGTCACAAAGGGATAAGCGGAACTGAGCGGCACGATGCGGCTGGCCTCGCCGCCGGACAGCGCCTTCAGGTAGAAGAACACGCCGCCCATGGAGACTATCACGCTGCCCAGCACGAACAGCGGCCCCAGTTTATCGGACCCCAGCAGCGCGGCCCTGGTCTGGGAATACTTCCAGGCCACCAGCGGCCCGAAGATGCCTATCATGAACAGCGACCGCACGTAGAACGCGCCCGACGGGTCCATGTGCTTGAGGCAGGCCTTGTCGAAGAAGGCGCCGAGGCCCCAGCCCAGGATGGCCAGCAGCAGGTAAATTACGGTCGAAAGTTCCATGAGTTACGGCGGGGGCATCTGCCCCGGCAGCTCCATCTCCGCGAACGGCTTCTTGAGGTAAAGCGAAATGGATTCGGAGAAGCCCCATTCGTCCTTGTAACCCCTGGCCTCTTTATAATACTCCAGCGCCTTTTCGCGTACGCCCTTAAGGTCGTAGACGTTGCCCAGGCGGACTATGGCCCAGACGCCCCAGCGGGCCGGGTGCAGGGCGGGGTCTTCTTTCAGCGTGGCGGCGGCGCGGCCGAAATAGTCGGCGGCCTCGTCGTATTTTTTCTCCACCAGGTAGGTGGTGCCTATGGCGGTCAGCACTCGCGGCAGATAGCGCTTGCGGTAAGCGGGCCGGCCCTCGTTAACGGCCTTCAGATACTCCATAGCTTCTTTGCGGGACTCGTCGTACTGCTTATCTTCGAACAGCGAGACTATCTCCACAAAGTGCATCTGCGGGTGGTTGGGGTAAGCGGCCCGCAGCTCTTTGGACCACTTAACGGCGGTGGCGGAATTTACGTAAGGGCTGCCGGTAGTGGTGTAAATTTCTATCAGCAGCAGTTTGGCCGCCAGGGCGTTAAAATAGCCCTTATCCTTGCAGATATTAAGCAGCTCTATGCCTTTTTTGGAGTCGCCGTTCATGATCAGCTTGGCGAACAGCTTTATTACGCCCGGCAGGGTCCCGGCGTAATACTCGTACATACCCAGCCCCAGGTAGGCGTCGTAAAGCTCGGGGTCGATCTTCAGCGCGGTGCGCGTGCTGGAAATGGCTTTGCTGCCGTCGCGGTAAGCCCGCCACCAGCGGTGCTGCAGCACGGCCAGGCGCGCGCGCAGGCCGTACATGCCGCCCATGCACAGGTAGGCGTTGGCGTCGCCGGGGTGTTTCTTCAGCCAGGCCTGGCCCACGTTTATGGCTTTATCGGTCAGCTCGCCGTATTCTTTGTCCAGCTTCGGGTCCGACTCGTCCTCGAGATATTCCAGGGTGGCCCATTTCGTCATGGCAATGCCGAAATGCGGAAAAGGGTGCTCCGGGTATTTGGCCAGGGCTTCTTCGAAATTCTTCTTGGCCTCCGGCAGGTCCACCGCGTAAATGGCGTCTATGCCTTTCTTGGAGAGGAGGCGCAGCTCCTCGGGGAGCGGCTCGGACTTGGGCGTGGCGGCCAGGGCCGGCAGCGCGCAGACGGCGAAGCAAGCGGCGAGAAAGAGTTCTTTCATAACTTTATTTTATCGGCTCCCATATATTTGCGCAGCGCCTCCGGCACCTCCACGGAGCCGTCGGCCTGCTGGTAATTCTCGAGTATCGCCGCGAAGGTGCGCCCCACGGCCAGGCCGGAACCGTTGAGCGTATGCACGAACTCGGTCTTTTTCCCGTCGGCCCGCTTGAACCGCGTGTTCATGCGGCGGGCCTGGAAATCCACGCAGTTGGAGCAGGAGGAGATCTCGCGGAAGGCGTTCTCGCTGGGGAACCAGACCTCGAGATCGTAGGTCTTGGCCGAAGAGAACCCCATGTCGCCGGTGCACAGTTCCAGCACGCGGTAGGGGATCTTGAGCAGCTTCAGGATCTTTTCGGCGTCGGCGCGCATGGTCTCCAGCGCGGCCATAGACTCCTCGGGGCGGGTCAGCCAGACCAGCTCCACCTTGTTGAACTGGTGGTTGCGGATAAGGCCGCGCGTGTCCTTGCCGTAGGTGCCGGCCTCCTGCCTAAAGCACGCGGTGTAAGCGGTCAACTTTTTAGGCAGGTCCTCTTCTTTCAGGATGTCGCCGCGGTACATATTGGTGAGCGGCACCTCGGCGGTGGGGATCAGGTACATGGGCGGCTCGGAGGCCACCTTGTAAAGTTCTTCCTCGAATTTAGGCAGCTGGCCGGTGCCGGTCATGGTCTCGGCGGTCACCAGGAAAGGCGGGAAGATCTCGGTGTAGCCGTTCTCCAGGGTCTGGACGTCCAGCATGAATTGCGTGATGGCGCGTTCCAGGCGCGCGCCCTGGCCTTTGAGCAGCGCGAAGCGCGAGCCGGAAAGCTTGGTGGCGGTCTCGAAGTCCAGTATCCCCAGCTTCTCGCCCACCGCGTGATGGTCCAGCGGCTTGAAATCGAAAGTGCGCCTGTTGGAAACGTCCTCGAAGACCACCTTGTTGTCCTGCGGGCCGCCGCCTTTTATAACGCTCTCGTGCGGCGGGTTGGGGACGCTGAGCAGCAGGGCGTTGAGTTCCTTATCCAGCGCGGCGGTGTTCTCCTCGCGCGCCTTTACCGCCTGCTTCGCGGCGGCGGCCTCGGCCATGGCGGCCTGCGCGGCCGCCTCGTCCTTGGCGGCTTTGGCCACCCGGATCTTTTTGGAAACCTCGTTGCTCCTGGAGCGCAGCGCTTCTATCTCGGCGAGCGCGGCGCGGTAAGCTGCGTCTTTTTCTATTATCTGTTCGAGGGCGGGCAGGTAGCGGCCCCCTCGGTCGGCCATGGCGGCCTTCGCCTTCTCGGGGTTGGCGCGGACGAATTTAATATCGAGCATACGTTCAGGGTTTGATCTCTATCACGGCTTCGCGCAGGATGGCGGCCGGGTCGTCGCCAAGCCGCGGGCAGACCATGATCTCCAGCTTCAGGGCCTGCGCGGTAAAGCCGGTGCCGCGCAATTTGCGCAGCTGTTCGGGCAGGTCGAAATGGATCACCCTGGCCTGGCGTTCCGCGCCTTCGCTTATTTTAGAAACGCGCACCTCTTCGGTGTAGAACGGGACGCCCCAGAAAGCCTTCTCGGGCGCGTCGCCCTTGCGCAGCAGCCGCAGGCTGACGGCGTAGCGCAGCACCAGGCCTTCCACGGACTTGGCGGAAGGGTTGCGCAGCGTAATTATGGCGCGCAGGCGGTCGGCGAATTTAACGTCGGGGGAGGCGCGGAGTTCCGTCACGGGCGCGTAAGGCGCGCGCTGCTTGCCCTGGAGCCGGGAAAGTTCCCAGTCCACCTTAAGGATCTCGGATTGGGCGGGGGCCCCGGCGGGGAACCCGGCGCAAAGGGCCAGCAGTAAAGCCGCAAAGGCGGCGGCGCGGTGCATTTTCATGATATCTCCAGTTAGTTTTGGGCCGGGGCGGAGGAGAGGATGGCCTTCTCCATGCCTTCCGGTATGAGGGCCACCAGCTCGCTGCGCGTCACGCTCCTGTCGCACTGCAGGTCCAGCGTAACCGACACCAGGCTGTGGCGGCCGAGGCCGACCGCGGTCCACAGGGCCTCCAGCAAGAACTGCGTCTCGCCTTGCACGCACTTCGGCGCCGACGGCAGGAAGGCGCGGTGCAGCGCGTTGGAAAGCGAACTGATGAGCGAATTTACGATGATATTGCCCAGCTCGGAAAGCAGCAGCTCCTGGGCCTGGTTGAGCGTGTTGGGCATCTTCGAGAACGAGAAACCCAGAAAGCCCTTGGAAATGGTCTCTATGTCGCCGGGCCTGAAAACTATCATCGCCGTGAAAGGGAACTCCCCTTTCACCTCGAAATACACGGCCGCTCCCGTACCGCGCTGCGAGGCGTGGTCCTTTATGGCCTCCTGCATGGTGCGGCAGGAAACCCCGACGTCGGCCACGGTCCATTTCCCGGCGGAGATGCGCGACAGCTTTGCCACGCATTTCTCAAGGCTGGAAACCGTTATCTGCTCCAATATCTTACCGGCTTTATCGTCCATGCGGGTCCAGTGTCAGGCCAGGTCCTTCATCAACGTCTTAAAATCCTCGTACGAGAACGGCTTGCGCAGGATGGCGTTAACGCCCTTATCCGCCAGGCGTCTGTCTATCTCGTCCTGTTCCACGGCGGTCACCACCACTATCTTCGCGTCCGGGTCCACCGCGCGCAGCTCGCCCAGTATCTCAACCCCGGACTTCCCGGGCAGGATCAGGTCCAGGAAGACCACATCGGGCTTCAGCCTTTTAAAGCACTCGAGCGCCTCGGCGGCGTCCTCCGCCTCCCCCACCACCTCGTGCCCGATCTTATCCAGCAGGGACTTTATGGTGAACCTGGTCAGCGCGTTATCTTCTACAAGCAGAACTCTCATACTCTCCCCCTATTTGGCGCGGAACGCGCCCCGGGCGGACCCCCTCCGCCCGGAACGTTCCCTGCCCACGGTCAGCCGCAGCAGCAGGCGCACTCGGCCTTCGGAGCGCCGGCGGCTTTCTTCGCCAGCGTCGAGGCCATATCGGTCTTCTCCCAAGCGAACCCGCTGCGGCCGAAGTGGCCGTAGGCGGCGGTCCGGCGGAAAACGGGCGCGCGCAGCTTCAGCGTCTCGATGATGCCCTTGGGCGTCAGCTTGAACGTGGAGCGCACTATCTGCACCAGTTTCTCGTCGGCTATCCTGCCGGTGCCGTGGGTGTCCACGTACAGGCCCACGGGCTCGGCCACGCCGATGGCGTAGGCCAGCTGCACGGTGCACTCGCAGGCGAGCTTGGCCGCCACGATGTTCTTGGCGATGTAGCGGGCCATGTAGGCCGCGGAGCGGTCCACCTTCGTGGGATCCTTGCCGGAGAACGCGCCGCCGCCGTGCGGGGCCACGCCGCCGTAGGTGTCCACTATGATCTTGCGGCCGGTCACGCCGGTATCGGACTGCGGGCCGCCCACCACGAACTTGCCGGTGGGGTTAATGAAGATCTTGGTGTTCTTGTCCATCATCTTCTTGTCCACGATGGGCGCGATCACGGCTTCGATGATCTCCCGGCGGGACTTCTCGGTGATCTGGTGGCCGGACTTGTCCAGGATCTCCTCGGTGTGCTGCGAGGAGACCACGATGGTCTCTATGCGCACCGGTTCGCCGTCGTGGTATTCCACGGTCACCTGGGTCTTGCCGTCGGGGCCGAGGTAGGGCAGGATGTTCTTCTTGCGGACCTCGGTGAGGCGCATGGAGAGGCGCTGGGCCAGCTGCAGCGGCAGCGGCATCAGTTCGGGCGTCTCGTCGGAAGCGTAACCCACCATAAGGCCCTGGTCGCCGGCGCCGCCGGTGTCCACGCCCTGGGCGATGTCCGGGCTCTGCCGGCCGATCACGTTGATGACCGCGCAGGTCTCGTAGTTGAAGCCGTATTTGGCGTGCGTGTAGCCTATGTCCTTTATGACATTGCGGGCCAGGGTGTCTATGTCCACGTAGGTCTTGGTGGTTATTTCTCCGCCCACCACCACCATGCCGCGGGTGATGAAGGTCTCGCAGGCCACGCGGCCCATCTTGTCGTCCTTCATGATAGCGTCCAGCACCGCGTCCGAGATCTGATCGCAAACCTTGTCGGGATGCCCCTCGGTCACCGACTCCGAACTAACGTACCTCTTGCCTTTGAAGTTCATTTTCTTCTCCTTTTACTTCTGTTCTACCAGCTTGAACGCCAAGTCCAGGAATTTCTTGGTATTTTCCTGGCTGTCAGTCTCGGCGTAGGTCCGAAGCAGCGGCTCGGTGCCTGACGGGCGCATGAGCACCCACCAGTCGTTGTCGAGCACTATCTTCAGGCCGTCTATCGTGTTTGTCTCGGTTATCTTGTGACCGAGCAGAAGCTTGGGCAGCTTCTTTTTTATCTTCACCGCGAAAGAGTGTTTATTGGGGATGGCCTTTTCCAGCGTGAAGTCGCGGCGCACAAAGGTTGACTTGCCGTACTTCTTCTCTATCTCGGCGTACAGCGCGGACACCGGTTTGCCGGTCTTCACGGCCATCTCCATCACGAACAGGGCCGTCAGGGCGCCGTCGCGCTCGGGCAGGTTACCCTTCCACGCGTAGCCGCCGGATTCCTCCACGGCAAAGGTCACGTCCTCATGCAGCATCTTCTCGGCCAGGTATTTAAAACCTACCGGGGTCTCCTCAAAAGGCAGGCCCGCCGCGCGCGCTATGCGCTTGGTCAGAAAGCCCATCGATACGGCCTGGGCCACCTTGCCCTTATAAGTCCCCTTGGAAAGCAGGTAATTGAGCAGCAGCGGGCCGGTCTGGCAGGGCGTCATATACTGGCCCCTGTCGGAGACCAGCGCAAAGCGGTCCGCGTCGCCGTCCAGCGCCACGCCGAACAGGGCCTTGTTCTTCTTCACGGCCTCCACCAGTTCCTGCAGGTTCTTCTCCACCGGTTCCGGGGCCATACCGCCGAACAGCGGGTCGTGCCGGTCGCGCAGCTTTATGACGTTCTTGCCGGTAAAAAGGTCTTCGGCGGTCTCGGCGCCCACGCCGTACATGAAGTCCACCACCACCTTGCCCGGCAGCTTGCCCAGCACCTTGGCGGCGGGCACCTTGGAGTTGAGGTAATCCACATAGGTCTTGCGGAAATCCTTCATTACCAAAGGGGCGCCCGTGGGCTTCATAGGCGTGGCCTTGGCCACATAGTTCTCAATTTCGGCGGTCACCGAAGGCGGCGCGGAACGGCCGTTCTGTTTAACCTTGATGCCGTTGTAATAATGGCGGTTGTGGCTGGCGGTGATCACCACGCCTATGCCGTAGCCCTTGGCGGTCAACAGGCTCACGGCCGGGGTGGCCAGCGGCGTGGAGGACAGCGTTACGTTAAGCCCGTTGGCGGCCAGCACTTCGGCCACCGTGCGGGCAAAACGGTCCGACATGAAGCGCCGGTCGTAGCCCACGGCCACGGTGGGCTTGTCCGTGCGCATGTATTTATAGGCGATGTAATCGGCCATGCCCTGCGCGGTCTTGCGCACGACATCGTAAGTGAAATCCCTGGCTATGATCCCGCGGAAGCCGTCGGTCCCGAAAGAGATATGATTTGCCTGGTGGGAACTCATTAATTATCCTCTCTTTAAAAGTAAACAAAACCCGGCAGGCGCCGCCGCCGCCAGAACAATGTATTTATATATTATTAAAAATATAGGGGGAACTTCAAATCGCAGAAAGCGGCACGGCCGGCCTTACCGGCCGCAGGCGGCCTGGCGAAATAAAAAGGGACGCCGGATCCCGGCGTCCCTTCTTATTTGAGGCGGCGCGCGTTACGGCTTGGCCGGAGCGGCGGGCTTGGCTTCGGAGAAGGACTCCACCTTCAGCGCGGCCAGCGGGTACTTGGGCGGCCTGGCCGGCAGGAACTCGCCGAGGACGGTGATGGTCTTGCCCGCCATGCCCTCGAGGGTTTTAAAGGACTTCTTGTCCTTGCCGGGGAGCAGCTTTATGCTGTCCGCGCCGACGACGAGGAGGACGGTGTCGTACTTTTCCTTCTTGGCCGTGTCGGCCTTCTGCACCTGGACGACGCCGGTCTTTTCCACCAGCTCCGCCTTCTTCTCCTGCTTGGGGGCCTGCGCGGAGGCCGCGCCGGCCAGCAGGGACGCCATTACCAGACCGCCGAATATTTTTTTCATGTTCTCTCCTTTCTACCGACTATTAGGTGAATGATACATCTTTGTCCGAACCGCAGGAAACATAAGGCGAAGGATCCCCTCACCTGTTCAAGCATGTTCCCATGCTTGCCAGTTCTATCCTAACTAATTATTTTATTCATCAACGCCACCATGACAGCTTTTTCCAGGCTGGCGGCGGGGGCGGTTTTGCCGGGGGCTTGTATAATGGCGGTTACGCCGCGCGGGCGGCGGGAATTGCGGAAAGCGGAACTGCCGCAGACCACGAGCGCGGGAATGCCGGCCGCCCGGGCGGCGGCTATGGCCGCGCCGGGGGCCTTGCCGTAAAAGGTCTGTTCGTCGAAACGCCCCTCGCCGGTGATCAGCAAGTCCGCGCCGGCCAGCGCCCGGGCGAAGCCGATCCGCCCCAGCACGAAGGCAGAGCCGTCGCGCAGCTCCGCGCCGAAGAAAGCCGCCAGCCCCGCTCCCAGGCCGCCGGCGGCGGCGCCGCCCGGCAAGCGGGCTATGTCCGCGCCCAGGCAGCGCTTCAGCACGCGCGCGTAGTTATGCAGCGCCGCTTCCATAAATTCCACTTCGGCCGGACCGGCGCCTTTTTGCGGGCCAAAAACGCGGGCCGACCCCAGCCGGCCGCAAAGCTTGTTCTTAACGTCGGCCAGGCCGACGACACTCACCCCGGGGAGCGCCCTCCGGGGCGCAACTATTTCCCGCAGCGCGGCCAAGCCGCGCGCGCCGCGAGGCACCGGGCGGCCCTGGGCGTCCAGCAGTTTAAAACCTAAAGCTTCGGCGCAGCCGGCCCCCCCGTCGTTAGAGGCGCTGCCGCCCAGCCCCACGGCTATCTCGCGCGCGCCGCGCGCCGCGGCCGCCGCCATAAGCTGGCCAACGCCGTAAGTAGAAGCGTCCAGCGGGCGCAAGCCGGAATTTCCCAGCAGGCGCAAGCCGGCGGCTTCGGCCATTTCCACAAAGGCGGTTTTTCCGGCCAGCAGCCACCGGGCCTTTACGGGCCGGCCGAGCGGGCCTTCCACCAGGCAGCGCGCAAGCCGGCCGCCCAGGTCCGAGCGCAGCGCGTCCAGCAGGCCGTCGCCGCCGTCGGCTATGGGCAGCGTGCGCACCTCCGCCCACGGCCTGGCGCGCCGCGCGCCGCGCGCCAACGCCGCGGCCGCGGCCGGCGCCGTAAGCGTTCCTTTGAACGCGTTGGGGGCTATCAAAACTTTCATTGCTAAATGATAGAATAAATACGGGCCGCGGGAGAACGCGGCCGCACCAACATGAGCGGCGAAAAACCAACCATAGTCTACCGCTATAACGGCGGACTTTACGTAAACCTGACCAACAGGTGTCCCACGGCCTGCGTCTTCTGTATCAAGAACGCGTGGAAGATGGACTACCGCGGCAGCGACCTCAACCTCGGCGGCAACGAGCCCACCCCCGCCGACGTGCTGGCCGCCGCGAAGAAGGAATGGGAAGCCGCCGCTTTCACCGAACTCGTTTTCTGCGGTTACGGCGAGCCCACCATGCGCCTGGAGGCGCTGCTCGCCTGCGCGCGCCTTATCCGCAACGGCAAGGCCGACCCCCTGCCCCGCGACCTCAAGATCCGCCTCAACACCAACGGCCTGGCCAACGCGGTCTGGGGCCGCAACGTGGTGCCGGAAATGAAGGGTCTCATAGATTCCGTCCATGTGAGCCTTAACACCGCCGATCCCGCCCAGTGGGCCGCCGTAATGCGCCCCATGGAACCGTGGGCCGCCACCGGGTTCGAGAAGGTAAAAGAATTCATAAGGGAAGCCTCCCTGCTGCTGCCGGAGGCATACGCCACGGCGGTGGATAGCGGCGACGTGGACCTGGAAAAATTCAAGGACCTGGCCGCCAAACTGGGCGCCGAGCCGCGCGTGCGCCCGCGCCTGGACGAGGGGGAGGGCCGGTGATAGAACGCAAAGCCTGGCTGATGGCCGCGGCGCTGGCGGCGCTGGTGCTGGTGAGCGTGCCCAGCGTGCTGTTCAACAGCGCCGTGCAGAAGTATTTCTCTTTTATCGGCCACTGGAACGTGGTCATGCCCAAACCCGGCCGCGCGGCCTCGCTGCCCCCCCCCCACCCCCGGCACGACCGCCGGGCGGAGCCGCAGCAGCCGGAACTGCGCTTTGTGCGCTTCTCGGTAAAGGTTGCCGGCGCCAAAGAGGTAAAGATCGCCGGGGATTTCAATAAATGGAGCCCGGACGACCTGCCTCTCGCCAAACAGGACGGAGACCGCTGGGAAGCCCTGGTGCCCCTGCCGCCAGGTAAATACAGGTACATCTGCCGCATAGACGGCCAGGACGTGCTGGACCCGCTCAACCCGGACACCGACCTGGAAGCCGGCAGAAAAGTCTCGGTGCTTACGGTCCGATAAATGCCCAAAAAAATATTAGCCGCCGCCCTGCTGCTGGGCCTCTGCGCCGCCGCCCGCGCGCAGCAAGCCATGCTCTGGATCCCCGCCGACGGTAAGCCGGCCCCTGAAATACTTTCGCTGATGGAAGGCGACAAGGCGCTGCGCCTCACCGCCGCCTTCTCCGACCTGCCGGCCGACCTGGCCGAGCGCGTGCGCAAACTGGAGAAGGACGGCCGGCTGGAACTGGCGCTGCGGCCCGCCGGCGACCCGCCGCTGCCGCTGCTTTACGGCGCCGCCGCGCCCGAGGTGAAATGGGCGGGCAAGCCGTCCACCTCCACCCTGCCCTCCGACCAGTATTTCATGGGCCTTCGCATCGGGCTGGCCCGCGAGGCCGCCCTGAAAGACCTTAAAAAAGTCCCGGCCGGCTTTGTGTCCGTACCGGGCGGGCTCTCCCCCGACTATTTCCCCCTGGCCAGGGCCATGGGCGTGAAGTGGCTGGCCTGCGGCCCGCTGGCCTCCACCGCCGCGGCCGCGCTGTCCGCCGACGGCGTCTACGCCGTGCCTTTCGTCCCGGCCTCCACCCAGACCGCCGTGGCGCCCCCCCTCTTTGTGGTCTTCGACGAAACAGCCGTCCCCGACCCCGCGCCGCTGCGCGCGCAGCTCGCGGCGGAACTTGCCCCTTCGTCGCCGGTGCGGCGCGCGACCGTTTCCGAAGCGCTGGCGCAGGTCGTTGTGACCACCGCGTCACCCGCCGAGGCCTCGGCGCTGGCCGCCCCCTGGAGCGGCGACTATACCCCCTGGGCCTCCGCCCCGGGGCAGGCCGGCGCGCTGGCCGCCTTCGCGCGCACCCGCGCGGACCTGATGCTCCACCTCAATTCCCAGCAGGGCAACTACAAGCAGGCGGCCGGCCCCTTCGAGGAATATTTCTCGGCCGAAGCGGGCCCGGGACTGCGGGCGCTGGGGGACGCGGGGACCACCGCCGCGCAGGAGAGGGAAGCCGAGATACAGGCCTCCCTGGCCAACGCCTACCGCCTGATGCAGCGCACGCCGCCGCCCTGGGTTTTCTCGGGCCTGGCCGACGCCTCCGGCGCTCCGGAGCGCTCCGACAAACTAAAGATAACCCTGAAGGCCGGCGGCTTTGAACTGTTGAACGTGCAACGCAAGCCGGAACTCCCTTCGTCGCTGCGTTCGCCGCCCAACGCCGACCCTTACAAACTCTGGCGGCTCGCCTCTTTGCGCGTGGTTCCCTCGCCGGAAGACATCGCTTTCCATTTCACGCCCGAAGCGCTGGCCGTCCCGCTCCGTTCCAAAACCGGCTTCGGCTATATCCGGCTGGACCTCTACATAGACATCAACCACCGGCCCCGCGCCGGCATGACGCGCCCGCTGGACGGCCGGCCGCTGCGCTTCTTCCCGGACAACGCCTGGGAATACGCCCTGGAGATCACTCCGGAAAGAGCGTCGCTCTATTCTATAACCCCCAAGGGACCCGTAGTCGCCGGCACTTTTGCGCCAAAGGCCGAGAACGGCGAGATAGCGGTGCGCGTGCCGCGCGCCGTACTGAAAGGCAACCCGCTGCTTTGGGGTTACGCCGCGCTGCTGCTGGCGCCCAAGGACGACAAAACTTTCGCGATAGCGGATTACGCCGCGGCGGAGATCGCCAACGGCTACATCTACGCGGTGCGCCCGGGCAAAAAATAGGGCGGGAGGGACCCATGGCAGACAGGGACAAAATAGTCGCTTTCACCGACGCCTACCTGGCTTCGGCGCGGATAAAAGATTCCTCGCAGAACGGCCTGCAGGTGGAAGGTTCGCCGGAAGTGAAAAAAATAGCTTTCGGCGTTTCCGCCTCGCTGGAATGCATAAAACGCGCGGCCGACTGGGGCGCGGATATGCTGGTAACGCACCACGGCCTGCTGTGGGGCCGGCCGGTTTCCGTCACCGGCCCGTTCAAGCGCAAGCTGGCCGCCCTGTTCGGCGCGGACATGTCCTTGTGCGCGTGGCACCTGCCGCTGGACATGCACCCCGCCTGCGGCAACAACGCCCGCCTGCTGGCCCTGCTGGGCGCCAAAAAACAGAAGCCCTTCGGCTCCTACGACGGGGAGACCATCGGCTTCAGCGGCACGCTGCCCAAGCCGCTGCCGATAGGCGCCATCGCCGCGGCGCTGGCCATAAAGCTGGACGCCGAACCGCTGTGCTTGCGCTTCGGCAGGGAAAAGATCCGCACCGTGGGCGTGGTAAGCGGGGGCGCCGCCCGCATGTTCGACCAGGCCATAGCCGCCGGGCTGGACCTTTACATCACCGGGGAAGCCGCCGAGCCCGTGCAGGAACTGGCGCGCGAGACCAAGGCCAACTTTATAGCCGCGGGCCATTACAATACCGAGAAGCCAGGCGTTATGGCCCTCGCCGCCGTGCTGGAAAAAAAATTCGGGGTAAAGACGAAATTCATAGACATTCCCAACCCTGCCTGACCTTTTTACGCGGGTAAGACCATGAAAACAAAACACTTAGCCATAATGCTGACCGACATAAAGGGCTTCACCTCCCGCACGGCGGCCTCGTCCCGCTCGGAAACGCTGGAGATGCTGCAGCGCCACAAGGACCTGGTGCTGCCGGTCATAGAAAAGCATTCCGGCCGCGTGGTAAAGACCATCGGCGACGCTTTCCTGGTGGTCTTCGAAAGCCCCACCGACGCCGTGCTTTGCGGCGTGGAAGTGCAGGACGCGCTGAAGGCGCATAACGCGGAGAAGGCCGGCGCCGACCGCATAGAGATCCGCATCGCCATCAATTCCGGCGAGGTGACCGTGGCGGACGACGGCGACATCTTCGGCGACGCGGTCAACATCACCGCGCGCCTGGAAAGCATAGCCGAGGTAGGGCAGGTGTTCTTTACCGAAGCCGTCTACCTGGCGATGAACAAGAAGGAAGTGCCGTCCAGCGAGATAGGCTACCGCCAGTTCAAAGGCGTACCCGAGAAAATAAAGGTTTTCCGCGTGCTGCGCGAGGTCCCCGTGGGCGCGCAGCCGTTAGGCGACGAACTTGCGGAGGCCGGCGCCGCGCCCGCCGCCGCGCCCAAAGCCGCCGGCTTTTTTCACCGCCTGCTCTCCCTGCTGCTGGACGTGACCATCTTCATGATCCTCGCGGGCACGCTCGGCCTGCGCTCCTGCGGCCCCGACGCCATGGTATCCTCCGAAGAGGCCAGGGAAGCCGCCCCGCCCGCGATCGGCGTGAATAACGTCCGCATAGACAAGACCGGCATCAACATAACCGGCGACAAGGGCGAGACCATAGCCATAGGCAAGGCCGGCACGGTGATAAAAGGCCCGGACGGAAAGATCTGGGCCAAAAAGACCAGCACCAGATTCGCGGTAAACAAGGATAAGAAAAAAATACCGCTTTCGATGCTGATCTGGGTGATCTACGGCGCGATCTTCATGTGGCGCCTCGGGTTCACCCCGGGCATGAAGATCATGAAGCTTAAGATAGTGGACCCGGCTACGGGCGGCCCGGTGCCGGCGGACAAGATCTTCCTGCGCGCGTTCTTCTCGCTGGTGTCGCTGTTCGGCTTGCTGGGCTACGTCTGGGCGCTCTGGGAAAAGGACCACCGCACCTGGCACGACATCATAGCCGGCACTACGGTAGTCAGGACCTAGGACCCGCGCTCCACGCGCGGAATAAGCAGGATAACGAAAGACAGGGCCAGGATGGCCGCGGCGTTCACTCCGAGGCAGAACCCCACCGAAAATTTATCGGCCAGCAGGCCGTTGGTCATAAAGGCCAGCGGCATCACCGCGTAGGCCAGCGTGGTCAGCACCGAAAAGAACCGCCCCTTCATTTCGTCCGGGACCACGGACTGGAACAGCGTTATGGCCAGCGTATTGCCGCCGCCCAGCGCGGCGCCGCCGGCGAGCAGCAGCAGGCAGTCGGCGTATTTGTTCCCGGAAAAATAGAGCCCGGCAAAACACCCGCCCATCACCAGCAGCGAAACGAAGAGCCAGCGGTAAATACCGCCTTTCAGTTCCCTGAAGCTCAGCATGAGCGCCAGCAGGGCGGAGCCCAGCGCGAAAAAGGTCTCGAAAACGGCCAGCCAGGTAACAGATTCCTTCAGCGAGAACTTCACTATCATAGGGATGAGGATCAGGATGGGCGAGACGAAGAAGTTGAACGCCGCGAAGGTAAGGATAAGGTACAGCAGCGGCTTGTTGCCGAAGGTGTACGCCAGGCCTTCGCGGAACTCGGCCATAAAAGAACTGTCCGTCCGGGCCTCCGGGTCCAGGCGCGTGCGGATGCCCCGCACCGCCGCGAAAGAGGCGGCATAACCGCCCGCGTTGAACAGGAAGGCGCCGGCCACCCCGGCGGCGGCCATCAGCACGCTGCCCAGCGCCGAGCCCACCACGTTGGAGACCTGCAGCACGGACGCATCCACGGCCACGGCCTGCGGCATCTTTTCCGGCGAGGTCAGCCTGGCGATGGACGCGGCTACGGCGGACTCGAACAGCGGCCCGAAGCCGGAAATAAGGAAGCAGACCGAGTAAAGCCAGTACAAGTTCAGCCGGCCGCTCCAGAGCAGGCCCGACAGCAGCAGCACCAGGCCGGCGCGCGCGGCGTCGGCCGCCAGCATAACGGAGCGCTTATTGGACCGGTCCGACAGCGTGCCCAGGAGCGGCCCGAAGATCACCACCGGCAGCACGTTCACCGCCATCACCAGACCGAGATGCAGCTTGGAAGCTTCGCCCGCCGACGACAGCACCCACCACGCTATAGCGATGGAGAAGAACTTGTCGCCCACGGCGGAAATGACGCGGCCCGCGAAGAGCCGCCGGAAATCCGGGAACAGCGCAAGCGGGTGGCCCTTGGCCGCCGTGATCAGCGCCTGCATTTCGCCCCCTTGGCGCCGCAGAGTTTTTCCAGCCCGGCCGCAAAATTAGCCACGTCCGCCGCCGGGGAATTATCTATACCGGCGGGCACGGCGCGCAGGTAAAGCGCCGTTTCACGGCGGATCTCGGAAAGCGGGATGTCGCCGGACAGCAGCGGCGCCACGAGGTTAAGGGTATCCGCGGGGCGCAGCCAGCGGAACTCCCTGGCGGCCAGCCAGCCGGCGGGAACGGCTTTGCGGCGCACCACCGCGACAATGGAATAATCCCAGTAGATCACCGCCCAGTCACGGCGCGGCAGGTAGAACAGGTATGCGGGCCGCCAGAAGATATCGTTCCGGCCGTCGGCCAGGCGCTGCCGCACGGGGACCTTGGGTTCGTCCAGCGTTATCAGCATCAGGTCGAAGCCGTATTTGTTTATCAGCCCGTCCCAATTCTTGGAACCGTTTCGCGCCTCCACCACTTCGCTTATCTTGTCGTGGAACAGGTAGCGGCCATCGATAAAAACTTTATAGTCCGGCCCCAGCTCCCAGCCCAGCCACCCGCCCCAGCCCCAGGGATTGTAGAGCCGCAGGCCCGCCAGTTCTTTTTTATTGGCCTTAAGGAAGGACGCCAGGCCGGGCGACCCCCACTTGAACAGCGCCGGTTTGCCCGTGTACTGGGTCCAGATAAAACCGGAGTAAAACCAGAAAGTAGCCGCCGCCCAGAGCGCCGCCGCGGCCAGCACCGCCGACCGGCGAAGTTTTGCCGCCGGCAACTCTCCCCACGGCAGCGCCAGCGTGAACACCAGCCCCGTCATTATAAAGAACGGGATATGCCGCGCGTGGTTGGCGGACGCCCACCCGAAGAAAAGCAGCGCCGCGAAATGCGCATAGACCACGTGGCGGCGGCGCAGCAGGAACCAGGCGAAAGCCCCGAACACGCCGGCCAGCGCCAGCACATACGGCCACTGGTAGGCGTTGGTCAGGTCGAAAGTATTCCACTCCTGGATATACTCCTGCAGGGTCGCGATGTACTTCTGGTGGTTGGCGATCACGGAATACACCTTCCAGCCGTAGGGCGTGGCCAGGCTGGCGGCGAGGCCGCTGCAGAACAGTACGAACAAGCGCACGCTCTTTACCGGGTGAGCGAACGGCGCGCGGCCATAGATGAACGGCAGCTGTTCCTCGAAAAATTCCCCGGCCGAATACAGCCCTATCAGCGCGAGGCCGTAAAGGTAGCCGGCATGCAGGTTGGCCCAGAGCGCGAAGAAGAGGAAGACCGCCGCCGCCGGACGCCAGCCGCGCGGGACGTCCCCCGAGAGGCGCCGTTCCTCAAGCTGGTACAGCGTCACGGCGAAGAAGAGCAGCGTAAAATTCTCCGGCCGCAGGTCGCTGTTGGTCACTATAGCCGCGGCAAAGAACGGCAGGGCCAGCGGGAGGGCGGCCGGGCTGGCGTAGAGCAGCGCGGTGCGCCGGAAGACCAGCAGCGTGGCGATAAGCAGCGCGGCCTTGAACAGGAGCAGCGCCCAGAAACCGCCGGCCTGGTGCAGCAGGTAGTAGGCCACCTGCGGCAGCCACTCGAAGTCTATCCATTCCGCGCCAGCCAGCGGCCACGACAAAAAATCCGTGGCCGGCGGGCGCAGGTGCGCCAGCGCGTAGCGGCCCGCGGACAGGTGCCAGAACACGTCGGGGTTGATGACCGGCAGGAAAAATACGGAAACGGAGAACGCGAAGGCGCCCCAGCCAAGGATATTCAGTACCCTGTCTTGTTCAAGCATGTCCGTTAATTCTATAAAATCGGCGTCGCGGTTTTTTAATATAATTATCCGGGGTAACAAACGGATGTCTTATTACAAAAAACTGAAGAAAGATCTGGACGCGGCCGCGGCGGCCGGCGTCATCTCCGCGGAGCAGGCCGGACGCGTCTGGGACCTTTCCCGCTCCTCCGGCACCTTCGCCAATTTCCGCGCCGCGCACTGGATAGCCGCGGCGGCGGGGCTCTTCGTAGCGCTGGGCGTCATACTGGTAGTGGCCAGCAACTGGGACAAGATAGGCCCGATGGCCAAGATCGGCGCTTTCCTTATGCTGTTCTACGCGGCCGGCGACGCCACCCTCCGGCTGGAAGAAAAACCTTCCGCCGCCATCCCGCTCGAAACCCTCTGGTTCTTCATGCCGGTCATAGGCATAGGCCTTTACGCGCAGATCTTCCAGCTCAGCGGCGACCCGGTAAAGCCGTACCTGGCCTGGGCGGCGCTCTCGGCCCCGCTGGCAGTGTTCTCCAAACGCCCGCTGGCAGGCTACCTGTGCGCCATCCTGCTGACCATCGTGCTCTACACGGGCACCCTCAACTCCGGCAACATGCTTTCGCTCGTCTCCCTGTCCCGTTACGCCAAGGAAGGCCAGCCGCTCTGGCACTGGCCGCTGGCGCTGGGCGTGCTGGGCGGCGCGGCGGCGCTTTACCCCGGGCAGCGGCTGGGCATGCCGCTGGGCGCGGCCGTGGTCTGGCTGTTCTGCATGCTCCTTGGCTCCGCCGATATTGCGGTGGGGTCCACCGCGCTGCTGGTGCTGGCCGGCATGTCGCTGGCCGTGCTCTGGCTCACCTACGGCCTCGCACCGGAAGACGACAAGGCGGGCCTGGCCCTCAAGGTCTGGCTGGCCGCCGTCTACGTAGCCACTTTCTTCTGGCACTACAGGGCAGGCTCGCTGGATTCCGCGTGGAGGCATGACACCACTCCGGGCGCCGTAATCACCTGGCTGCTGTTCGCCGGCGCGTTCATCTCCGTCCTGTTCCGGCCGCAGCGCCTGCTGTCCGGCGGCAAGGAAGAGGACTACACCGCAAAAGCGCTGCTGGCCGTTTCCCTGCTCTGCGCGTTCCTGCTCTTCGATACCACCGAGTCCTCCGCCAAACTGCTGGCGGTGATAGCCAACCTCATCCTGGCCGTCTTCGGCGTGGCCAATATCCTGGGCGGCGCCAGGAACTCCAGCGAAAAACAGATAAACCTGGGCGTGGCCGTTATCACGCTGACGGCCGTCACCCGCTTCGTGGACATCTTTGGCAGTATGCTCAAGAGCGGCGTAGCTTTCATCATAACCGGCCTCGCCTTCGGCGCGCTGGCCTGGGCCGTCAACAAGGGCCGCAAAGCCCTTATAGAGTCGGTGAAGAAATGAACAAACTCCGCATAGTCCTCATCCTCCAACTGGCCCTTTTCTTCGGGTGGGCCTCCTACCTGCTGGTTTCAAAGAATTCCGACTCGCCGGAATTCTGCCTGGAGACCGAACCGGTGGACCCGCGCGACCTGATCTCCGGAACCTACGTGGCGCTGAACTACCGCATTTCGTCCCCGCAGGCCCCCTCCTGCACGTACCTGACGGCCAACGCGCTGTCCATGTACGTGCGCCTGCAGGACAGCGGCCGCACCGTTAATACCGTCAATGGCCCGGTGCCCGTCTACGACGCCGCCGAGTGTTCCGCCGAAGCGCGCGACGGCCTGGGCTGGGTGCGCGCCGCCATACAACCGTCTTCCGGGCGGGCCGCCGTAACCTACGGCATAGAAAGATTTTTCCTGAACGAGAACGATCCGCGCAAGGACGCGCGCAGCGGCTCGGTGGTGGCCAGGGTCAAGATAGGCGCCAACCGCCAACTGGTCCTGCTGGACCTGGCAAACAAGATTTAGCCCGCCAGCCGGCGCACCGCCGTACAGCCGCCCGCTGGCGCAGCCGCCTGAAGGGCATAGCCCTTGATGCGGCACGCGCATAGCGCAGACCGCCCGGGCGGTTTGCCCTCAGCACAAGGAGCCCACATGAAGAGAACGCAGGAAATGACCAGCGTGCAGCCGGATTGGGAGAATTTCCTCCCGCGCCCCATCTCGGACAAGATCCCCTTCTTCTCACGCGACGGCCGCGTCTACGACTGCCTGTTCGCGCAGCAGTTCAGCCGCGACCTGCTGGCCCACCTTTTCAGGACCGCCGACGCCCTGCGCGAGGTCACGCAGAAAAAAGGCGGCGCGGACCACGTTTCCTCGCTGCTGTCGGACAAGCGCGCCATGCTTTACTTCGCGCAGCCTTCCACCCGCACGTTCATGTCCTTCCTTAACGCTTGCCACATCCTGGGCATGAAGACCAGCGAGATCCGCGACACCAGCACCTCTTCCGAAGTGAAGGGCGAAACCCCCGAAGACACCGTGCGCACCTTTTCCAGCTACGTGGACATGATCATCATGCGTCACCCCACGCCCGGCTTCGTGGAAAAGACCGCCTGGCTCATGAACCGCACCGGCCGCCCCGTCCCCGTGGTCAACGGCGGCTCCGGCAAGGACCAGCATCCCACGCAGGCCCTGCTGGACACCTACACGCTCTACCGCAGCTTCAACGGCGAGCTGGACAACAAACACATCGTAATGGTGGGCGACCTGAAGCGCGGCCGCACGGTACGCTCGCTCTCTTACCTGATGAAGAACTACAAGAACATCTCGCTGTCTTTCGTCTCCCCGAAAGAGTTCCGCATGGAGGCCGACATCCTGGACTTCCTAAAGCGCCACGGCATCCCCTACCAGGAAACCGAGGACTTTGCGGGCGTGATGCGGACCGCCGACGCCATCTACATGACGCGCATTCAGGACGAGCACGACAAGGCCGGGGAATCCAAAGGCGTGGATTACTCCCCCTTCTACTTCAGACAGGAACACCTGAAGCAGATAAAGAAGACCTGCGTGATCCTGCACCCGCTGCCGCGCCGCCACGAGATAGAGGTTTCCGTGGACGACGACCCGCGCGCGGTGTTCTGGCGCCAGGAGCGCAACGGCATGTGGGCGCGCGCGGCCCTGATGGCCCACATTTTTGGCGTGGATGAAAAGATAGCGTAAGCCGCGCCGGCCATAAAAAAACCCTCCGGGAGGCCGGAGGGTTTTTTATTCTCAGGAACGCTCTTAGTCGCTCAGCACGGACGGGTCCGCAAAGCGGTCCCGCATGGCGTTGGCGGCGTTGAGCTGGTTGTTATAGCCGGCCTGCAGGTTGGTGTTGTAGACGTTATAGTTGCTGGCTATGTTCGCTTCGTCCTTGATGCGCTTATCGGTCTGGATGTTGAGGGAGGCGAAGATGTCCTTGGTGCTGACCAGCTGCACCATCACCTGCAGCATGTTCTCGTAGCCCACGCCGCTCTTGCCCTTGCCGCCCATGATCGCGGCCAGCCGCTCGGAACGGGCCTTCTGGTCGGAGATGCGGCCAAGGCCGGAGATGTCGGAGATCACCTGGGACACGTTGCGGCAGAAGTTGTTGACCGCGGTGAGGGGGTCGAACTTGTCGTCGCCGTTGTCGCGCTCATACTTGGCCAGCAGCTTGCGGGCGGCTTTCCAGTCGTAATCTATCTTGCCGGCCGCGTCTATTTTGAAGAGGTGCTGCACGGTGGCGACTATTTCTTTCTCGATGCCGTCCATCACGTTGAGCACGGCCTTCATGATGACGGCCGGAGGGGCCGCCACGATGCTGCGCACGGCTTCCTGGGTGAACACCATCGTGAAGGACATGATGGCGGATTTGTAGCGGCGCGTATCGGGGATAGGATTGCCTTCCGAATCCTGGCCGGTGGGGTTGGCTTCTTCGCCCGCCAGGTGCGGGAACAGGGCGTTCTCATCTATCGTGAATTCGCTGTTGATGCCGTTGCCCTGAGTGCCGGCGTACTTCAGGATCTCGTTCATCTCGCGGACCATGCCGCGGGCGTTGGTCTCGTCGTGCTTGATGTAGCCTTCGTAGCGCTGGTACACCATGGCCGCGTCGCCCACCTTGCCGTCCCTGCCTTCGTAGTTGGCCACGTAGAAGTTCTGGTTGGTGTTGTGCTTGAAGACCTTGCCCACGAACGGGACGTTGATGTTGCTGACCGAAACGTTGCGCGACACGTTCTGCACGTGCAGCACCTGGTCGCTGCCGCTGGTCTGGTAGCGGTCGTAGCGCTGGCCGGAGCTGGACTCGCGGTCCATCACCACGGGCAGCACCACATTCATGGCGTGCGAGGTACCGTTGAAGTGGTTGGCGCCGGCGAAGGTGGAGTTGAGGCCGAGGGCCTGCTGGGCCACTTCGTCCACGCTCTGCATGGCCGCCTGGCCTTCGGCGTTGTCGGCGGCGCTGGAGAAGTCGTTAAAGCGCACGCCCATTTCTATGAGCTTCTTTATGATGCCCAGGTCGCCCTTCAGGAAGTCCACGAGCTTTTCAACCTGCTCGGGATTCGTGGGGTCTATGACGAACTCAAGAAGGATCTTCTTACCCTTGGCGCGGCTGGTGGAAAGGCCCATGCGCAGCGCTATGTATTTGTTGAATTCCTTGACCAGGGTGCGGTTGACCTGTTTGCCGAGCGCCGCCACGAAGTATTCTTCGGCTTCGGGCAGGCCTATCATACCGGCGTCGAAAGAGGTGCCCGCGGACACGCCCGCGCTCTGCACGGTGATGCGGTCCAGGCGGATGCGCATGCGCAGGTGCTTCTCGTCCATCCGGAAAAGCGTTACGGAGGGCTTCAGTTCCTTAGAGGTGCCCAGGGAGAAGCCAAGGTTGAGCCAGGGGGTCACGGGGTAGCCAAGGCCGCCGCTCACGCCCATGTAGATCCTGGCGGGGAACTTCCAGATCTCGTTGACCTTCATTTCGGAGATGCGCTTCTCGTTGACGGGGAGGATGGTCTTGACCTTGCGCAGGTCCAGGATGGTCAGCAGGTTCTTGCAGTACTTGGTCTCTTCGGTCTTGCGGATAACAACGGACTTGCCCTCGAGGCCGCCCGAGAAGCCGATGTTAAAGGTGTTGCCGTTAACGTTAAAGATGTCGGTAAAGGTATGGCCGGCCTTGAGCTTTACGCCCACTTCGTCTATCACGGCTATCTTGTTGTCGGGGTACTGCTTCATGTAGCGCTTAAAGTTGCCCTCTATCCCGCCAACCTGGGCAACGTCAAAGCCCTGGTCCAGCGGAAGTTCCACACCTTTGCAGATGTCGTCCAGGGTGTCGGCTTTGAGGTCTTCCCAGAAATGGAGGAGTTCGTTATTGCCGGTCTGGGGCTGTATGGGCTGGGCCTCGGGATTTTTCTCATCCACCTTGGCGCTTTCAGCGCGCATCCCTTTTACCATGTCGGCAAGGGAACCTCCGGCGTTTTCGAAGAAGGAGCTAAGGTCGTCGCCGGCGAAGGCCGGCGCCGAGGTGGCGCAGTTCAGCGAAAGGAGCAGGGCGGCTACTACGGTCGAGGTGGTTTTGTGGTAGTTCATTACCTATAGTTTAGCCCAAACGCGTCGTTTTCATAAGAGGCCATAGACCCAGAGGCTCCACGTTTTAATGCCCACCCGGGCCTAGGCCCGCCTCTAGGCCCTATCTGGGACCTTAGGCCCCACGCCCCCCTATATATAAGGAAAGAGAAAGGCAGTCCTTGTGGACAGCCTAATTCATTAAATCTGGAGTTGGCGACACGCGAGCGGTAGCGAGCTTCCCTTAATAAGGAAATTCCCATTGCCCGCTCCAAATTTAAAAACCGGCCCAAATAAGCCGGTTTTTAAATTTGGAGCGGGCGATGGGAATCGAACCCACGTCTCAACCTTGGCAAGGCTCCTGGACCAGTTTGACGGTTTTTGTCACTTTATGTTCTTCATTGGGGAAATCCCCAAAACCGCCTAAAACTCTTTGTCCAAGTTTGTCCATTTTGGACACCCGATGGACACCTATATGGACACCAAAGAAGAATGACTTATGCCACCAATCTCACATATTTTAGCGGCAACCTGGAAACGCTACCACACAATGGACAGCGTATTTTTCCACCTTCATATAATATGCCAGTAAGCTTTAAATCCGGGGAATAGACCTGGGAACATTTTGGACACTCAGTTTTTAAATATTCTTTTAATTTTTCACTAAATCTTTCGATGTCCCATCCACAATGGGCCGGATCAAGACTTTGTGCCCAGATAGTAAGCCCAGCCAGTCGCCTTAACCGCATTGACTCAATATATGCGGAATCTGTTTTCTCAATATTCTCCAAGAGAGATTCCATAACCTCCACGACATAATTCAAAAGATATGGCAGTCTCGTATACAGAAATCTTAATTGAGTATCTCGCTCCGCTTCTCCACCAAAAACAAAATTAAAGTTTTGGGCTTCTGTTTTAAAATCATGAAATGTTGTTATCAAGTGATTCGCTTTATTCCAATTCCCCTCAAATCCAAAGTTTGCAGATTTCTTGTATCTAAAATCATATATCAAATCAGAACCATAAAGTCCGGGAGTAGCGATTGAATCCACTGCAAGTTTTATAACACCTCGCCTCGCATCCGTAGTCGGCTCAGATAAGCCATCTTTAAACATTTTCAGGAATTCCGGCCTATTAACAAGTAACCATTCAAGATAAAAAAGGTTATCTTTCAAAGGTTTCCTTAACAAAGCAAAGGCTACTGTAAGTTTTAATTTTTTTGAGCATTTTAAAGCTTCGTAAATAAAATGGCAGAAATCGGAAAGAAGCGCCACAGTTGCTTGCCTTAGCACCAAGTCATCGAGCACATATTGATAATTATTTTCCTCCAGCCACACCCAAAGTTCTGCGGTGGCCGGGGAAATCAGGACCGATTTTTAGCCTAACTTAAGGTGTATTTTGGGTAAAATACCTTAAGGAGGCAGTATGCGCAAGAAGATAGACCCGGCGATCAAGGCCAAAGCAGCTTTGGACGCCCTGAAAGGCGA
>JACRER010000061.1 GCA_016234365.1 Elusimicrobiota bacterium
AAGGCGGTCTGGACCCATATCCGCGAATTGAAGGACCAGCACAAAACCACCATCATCCTTACTACGCATTACATGGAAGAGGCCGACAGCCTGGCCGACCGCATAGGCATCATCAATAAAGGCAAGATCATAGAGCTGGGCACGCCCGATGAGCTGAAGAAAAAAGTGGGGCAGGACCTGGTCTTCCTGAAAGGTGAGATAAACGAAAGCGCCCTCAAAGCGCTGCCTTTCGTGAACAGCGTAGAGCGCGAGAACAGCCACTGGAAGGTGGGCATTACAGACTCAGGAGCCAACCTGCAGGCGCTGCTTAACGCCGGCGGCAAAATAAGCGAAGTGGAGGTCCGCCGCGTCACGCTGGACGACGTGTTCCTCAGGTTCGCAGGCCAGCAGATAAGCCAGGATGCCGACGAAAAGGCGGAAGGCATCTTTGAACGGATAGCCGTGAACAAGGCGGTGCGCAAATGAACCTCAATGCCGTCTACGCCCTGCTGCTGCGCGAAGCCAAGATCTTCCTGCGCGAAAAAGAACGCATCATCTCCATCCTTATCTCGCCGCTGCTCTTCCTGTTCGTGATGGGCAAAGGCATGTCCTCCGGGCAGAGCCCCGTGGCGGGCTTTACCTACCAGCAGTTCATCTTTCCGGGCATCATGGCCATGGTGATCCTGTTCACCTCCATCACCTACGGGCTCTACATCATCTGGGACAAGCGCCTGGACTTCCTTAAGGAAGTGCTGGCCGCGCCCATCTCGCGCGCCACGCTCTTCGTCGGGAAATCACTGGGGGGCATGCTGGGCGCCATCATAGAGACGCTTTTGCTGCTTGTCATAGGCGCGGCGTTCATAATCCCGCTGAGCCCGCTTAAAGTGCTGCTCTGCCTGCTGGCGGCTTTCCCTGTTTCCTACATGATCACCAACATGGGCCTTACCATAGGCGCCAAGATGAAATCCATGGAGGGCTTTGGCCTGGTGATGAGCTTTCTGACCTGGCCGCTGTTCTTTTTCAGCGGGGCCCTGTTCGACCTGGGCACGGCCGCGCCTTACATCAGGGCCATCAGCCTCTTCGACCCGGTCACCTATAGCGTGGACCTGATGCGCATAATCATGCTGGGGAAAGGCTACTTCTCCGTCTGGATAAACCTCGGCGCCATCGCGGCCTTCTGCCTGGCCACCACCGTGCTGGGCGTGGCCGCCTTCGGCAAGCTGCAGCAGGAAAAATAAAAAAGAGCGCCGGGGGCGCTCTTCTGAAAGGCCGCCGCGGCGGCCTTTTTACTTTATGCCGGCCATGAACCTGGCAAGATCGTCCCAGGCGCCGTCACGGGCCCAGGCCAGCCCGTCGTAAAGCGGGAAGTAGACCCTGTCCGGGATATAGATAGAAACCCCGTGGCTCACGGCGTCCTGCGCCCAGTTCTCGGCCACCAGTTCGGCCTTGATGAAGCGCAGCACTTCCGCGCCCAGCGCTTTCAGCGCCGGGTCGGCCGTGCCTTCGTTCACCAGCCTCACAAAATCGTAGAGGTCCTTATAATCCGGGTCCTCGCCAAAGACCTTGGCCCCGCGCTTGGCCTGCCGCAGGACTTTGGCGTCGGAGCGCATGGCCACGGCCGCCCACTTATCCAGCCTCTCGCGCAGGCCGGCCATTTTTGAAAGCCGCACCGCCGACTGCGTGGCCGGGGCACCTTCATTGTCGCCGCCCGTATTAAAATAATCCCGGTAAGTGCGCACCGTGTTCACGGCAAACTCCTCCGCGCCCATGGAGGGCTTAGCGTCCAGCATGCCCAGGAACTGAGCGTAGCGCACCACCACGCCGGCCTCCGTCTCTTCGGAGGCCGTCATGACTTCGGCCTGGTCACTCACCTCGTAGGCCACGGAAGCCATGGCCATGTTGCAGCCGTCCAGCATAAGAAAGTTCACGCCGCCGGCGGCTTTCAGCGCCAGCGCCATCTGCGGGGTAGAGATCTCGTTGCCGGTCTCGTCGTCGAGGGAAAATCCTTTTTCTCCGAAATGCACGGAATTCGCCATATCCACAGGCTTCCAGCCGTTGCCGTGGTCCCAGAGCACCAGCGCGTAGCGCCGCGCCGGGTAGCGCGTCTTGGCCCAGCGCACAAAATCGGCCAGTTCCTTCCAGGAGCCCATGTCGGCTTTGCCGCGGTCCTCGAGAACGGGGGAATTTATAAGGGAAGTATTTGCGTCCCTGGTTATGAGGTAGCGGCGCACGCCGGTCCAGTCGCCCTCGGAATGGTCGTCGCCTTCCTGGCCGTTCATGCGGCCCACTTCGGCCACGATATTGATGCGCGGCGTGGTGCCCACCAGTTCCATCTGGTTCACATCCATCACGGCGGAGCTTTCCAGGTTGTTCTTGCCGTTGACGAAATACATCACGGTCCAGTCCTTTACGGCGGGGACGGCGGTTACGGCAGGCGGGAGCGGTGCGGAAAGGGGATCTATCTCAAGGACAGCGGCGGAAGCCGGCAGCTGGCAAAGAAGCACGGCCGCGTTCAGAAGGGAAAAGCGCATGCTAAGTTATACGTAAAAATAACGCGGGAGGGGAGTGTCAAAAGTCCCAGCGGGGCCTGGGCCCTTTACAGCAAGCGGGCGGCCAGCTCGGAGGCCTTGGCTTTCTCTTCCGGCAGGAGGAAGCCGCTGTAATAAAGCAGCACGGGATAGGCGGCCAGGGCGGCCAGCCGGTAAGCCAGCCAGATTCCGGGCGCCGGGCTCCAGCCGGCCAGCGCCGGCGCGGCCACGGCCAGCGCCGCAAAGGCGGCCACCGCTATGCGCCCGAATTCATAAGGGACCGGGTAATACCGGCGCCCGTAAAACCAGACCACGCCGGCCATCACGCAGTACGAGGCGAAAGCCGCCCACGGCGGGCCGTAAATGCCAAAGGAGGGGATCAGCGCGAAGTTGGCGGCGACATTGACCACGGCGCCGGCCAGCGTGGCCAGCATGATGACCTTGGTTTTTTTGGAGATGATGATAGGCGCCAGCAGGTTAACGTAAATGCCGTTCACCAGGTAGGCGAACAGCACTACGGGAACTATGGACAGGCCTGCCCAGTAGCTTTCATGGATCAAAGTGCGCCCCGACACCTGCAGCCGCGCCAGATCGGGAATGAAGAAGGAAAGCGCCAGCCCGCCCCAGATAAGGGCCGTGGTGAAGTAGGTGAGCACGCGCGCAAAGACCAAACGGCTGCCCGGCTGGTCGGCCCGCTCAAGGAAGAACGGCCGCCAAGCCTGGTCGAACATGCTGACTATGAGCACCATGAAGATGCCAAGCCGGTAATTGGCCTGGTAGATGCCAACGGCGGATTCCCCGGCGAGGCGCAGCAGGATGGGCCGGTCTATAACCTGCACGGCCATGGCGCCCAGGCCGGCCGGCAGCAGCGGCAGGGAATAATCCAGCAACTTGCCGAACAGCTCCCGGTCGAAGGAAAAAGTGAAGCGCTTGGGGACCGCGGCCACCGAGAGCAAAGAAGACAGGAGGTTAGCCAGGAAGACGCCTTCTATGCCCAGGTGCAGCCTGGTAAGGAAGAATACGTTAAGCCCGACGTTGAGCGTTATGGAGGCCATGCGCACGCCGGCGAAGTAGAAGGGTTTATGCGCCATGCGCAGGTCCGCGAAAGGCAGCACGTTGATGCTGTCGAGGAACAGGATGGCGGCGGCGTAGAGCACCAGGTTGCCGCGCTCAGCGCCTATGCCGCCCAGGCCCGCCCAGAAACCGGGGGCCAGCGCCAGGACGGCGGAAAGGGCCACGGAGGTGACCAGCACGCAGGAGTAGGCGGTGGAGAAGGCTTTTTCCTTATGCGCGTAGTGACGCATATAGGCCTGGTCCATGCCGTACTGGTAAAGGACGTTGAGGAAGGCGATGTAGGAATACAGCGTGGCCACCACGCCGTACTCCGCCGGCAGCAGGTAATGGGTGTAGAACGGCATCAGCAGGAAGTTGAGCAGGCGCGCGCCCACCGTGGAGAGGCCGTAGATCAGTGATTCCCTGCCGAGGGCTTTGAGGTCCTTGAACATCGCGTGGTCTATTCTATCAAATGACGGCGGGGGCTGAAATAAGATATAATTGACCTATACCCGACGAAAACCGGGTGGGGGAAGGAAATGGACAGATTCACAAAGAACCAGGCTCCTGACTGCGGCACCTGCCGCTTCAAGACCGTTTGTTTTTACAGCAAGCTCGACCCGCAGGCCCAGAAGGCCTGGAACGCGGCCAAGCTCGGGCGCAAATTCTCCGACGAGGAGAACATCTACGACGCGTTCCAGCAGCCGCAGGGCGTTTACGTGGTCTGCAAGGGCCGCTCCAAGGTGTTCTCCACCGACACCAAAGGCCAGCAGCTCATCACCTGGATCCGCCATCCCGGCGAGACCTTCGGCCATATAGCGCTGTTCTCCGAGAACGACTATTTCTGCAACAGCCGCGCCATGGGCGAGACCATCCTCTCTTTCGTGGACAAGAAGAGCCTGGACCAGTTCCTCAACGACCACCCGAAGACCTACAAGCTCTTCCTGCACAAAGTGGCCAACGAACTGCGCTCGCTGCAGATGAAACTTAAGGACACGGCCTACAAGCCGGCCCGCTCCAAGGTGGCGAAGGCGCTCATCAGCGCCATCTCCTTCAAGTCCAAGGACACCTCGGCCCCCGCCATCCACGGCCTCAAGCGCACCGAGATCGCCGAGATCACCGGCCTGGCGCTGGAGACCGTGGTGCGCACGCTGGCCGAACTGGAGAAGCGCAACATCATAAAGCGCGAGACCAAGGCCATAAAGATACTGGATTACGCCACACTTGTACGCGTGGCCGACCCGCACGCCCGCAAGTAGCACGGGGCGGGACATAAAAGAAGAAGGGACGGCGCGAACCGTCCCTTCTTCTTTTATGCGGCAACGGTGCGTCAGTTGGTGCCGAACATCCTGTCGCCGGCGTCGCCCAGGCCCGGCACTATATAGCCGTGGGAATTAAGTTTCTCGTCCACCGTGCCCACGTAAATAGGCATCTCCGGATGCGCCGTAGCCAGGCGCTTTATGCCTTCCTTGGACGCTATCATGCAGATGAAGCAGATATTCTTGGCGCCGCGGCTCTTCATTATCTCCACGGCCTCCACGGCCGAGCCGCCCGTGGCCAGCATCGGGTCCGCGATGACCACCAGGCTGTCGGCCACTTTCTCCGGCAGTCGCACGTAATACTTCACGGGCTTCAGCGTCTCCTCGTCGCGGTAGATGCCTATATGGGCCAGCCTGGCCTCGGGGCAGAGCTTAACCAGGCCGTCCACCATGCCCAGGCCGGCGCGCAGGATGGCCACGAAGACCAGGTCGTGCGAGAGCTTCATGGAGTCCGCCACGCCCACCGGCGTGCGGACCTTCGCTTTTTTCACCTTAGCGTTAAGAAAGGCGTCGTGGGCAAGGAACATGCTGAGCTCGCCCATAAGCCGCCGGAAATCGGCGACGTTGGTGCGCTTGTCGCGCAGGCGGGCTATTTTATCCAGCACCAGCGGGTGCTTAGAGATGTGAACGTTCTTCATTCCCGTTCCTCCCGTCACTTTATTATCTCGCGGATCAGCGGCTCTTTACGCGGCGCCCTGGGGCCGTAGGCGAGCGCCGATTCGAACATCTTAACGCCGTCGGCCAGTTTGCCCGCAGAGGAGGCGTAAGCCGTGGCAATAACGTCGCCTGGCTTTACGCGGTCTCCGGGCTTCTTCTCGAAAATGAACCCGGCGCCGAAATCCACGGCGTCTTCCGCCTTGGCGCGCCCGGCGCCCATGGCCACGCAGGCGAAGCCTACCGTGCGGGCTTCCATGGCGGTCAGGAAACCGCCTTTTTCAGCTTTTACCTGCTTCGAGAATTTTGCCTTGGGCATATAGCGGTCGGGGTCGTTCACCACGCGGGGGTCGGCGCCCTGCCACTTTACCATCAGGCGGAACTTCTCGAGGGCGCTGCCGTCGGCGATGGCCGCGCGGGCCTTCTCTTCGCCTTCGGCGGCGGTGCGGGCTTTGCCGCCCAGGTGGATCATCCAGCCCGCCAGCACTTCGAGCACGCGCACAAAATCCTCCGGCCCTTTCTCGCCGGAAAGTATCCGTATGGACTGCGCCACCTCTATGCCGTTGCCGGCGGCCAGGCCCAGCGGCTCGTTCATGGCCGTCATTACGGCTACGCAGCGGATCCCAAGCAGTTTGGCGGTCTTCATCAACGCCACGGCCAGCTCGCGGCTGGGCTTGAAGTCCTTAAGGAACGCGCCCGAGCCGTACTTCACGTCCATCACCAGCCCGGTGATGTCCTCGGCGTATTTCTTGGAAAGGATGCTGGCCACTATCAGCGGCAGGGCCTCCACGGTGCAGGAAGCGTCGCGCAGCGCGTAGAGTTTCTTGTCGCTGGGGGCGAGTTGGGCCGTCTGGCCGAACATGGACAGGCCGGTGGCCTTTAGCTGCCTCACTATATAGGAAGGCTCCAGGCGCACCTTGAAGCCTTTCATGGCCTCCAGCTTGTCCAGCGTGCCGCCGGTGTGGCCCAGGCCGCGGCCGCTCATCATGGGCACCACTACGCCGCACGCAGCCGCCACGGGGGCGAGCGCTATGGAGACGCCGTCGCCCACGCCGCCGGTGGAATGCTTGTCCACCTTGCAGCCTTTTATGGAAGAGAGGTCCAGCTTCTTGCCGGACAGGGCCATAGCCCTGGTCAGCGCGGCGGTCTCGGCGGGGGTAAGCCCGTTAAGGAAGGCCGCCATCAGCCAGGAGGAAAGCTGGTAGTCGGGGATGGAGCCGTCGGCGGCGCCCATCGAAATGAATTCCAGCTCGGCCGGGGTCATCGCCAGGCCGGAGCGCTTCTTGAGCAGCAGGTCGAGCATCCTCATAGTTTCACCGCCTTTGATTTAAGCAGGCCTTCCAGCAGGTCGCGCATCTTCCCTGAAACTTTGGCGCCGAGGTCCAGCACTTCCTCGTGCGTCAGGGTGGTTTTGGAGATGCCGCTGGTAAAGTTGGAGATCCAGCAGATACCGGCCACGCGCAGTTTGAGCTGGCGGGCGGCTATGGTCTCGGGCACCACGGACATGCCGGCCACGTCGCCGCCGAGCATGCGGTACATCTTTACTTCGGCGGGGGTCTCGTAGGACGGCCCGGTGACGGCGGTGTAAACGCCTTCGGTCGCGCGGATGCGCAGTTTGCGGGCCAGCTTCACGGCCTCGCGGCGCAATTCCTTGTCATACGGGTCGTTCATATCGGGGAACATCTCGCCGAAAGCCTCGTGGTAATTGCCCATGAGCGGGTTGGAACCCATCAGGTTAAGGTGGTCCTTGAGCATGACCATGTGCCCGGGCTTTATGGCGGGCTTGAGCGAGCCGACGGCCGCCGTAAGGATCAGGTTCTTCACGCCGAGCGCGGCGAGCACGCGGATGGGGAAAGCTATGAAGTTCAGCGGCCGGCCCTCGTAGTAGTGAAAGCGCCCGCGCATCATAACCACGTCCTGGCCGCCCATGCGCCCGAAGATCAGTTCGCCGGCATGGCCTTTCACCGTAGTGCCGGGAAAGCCGGGGATATCCTTATAGGAAACGGCCACTTTGTCCTCGAGGCGCGGCAGGCAGCCGCCCAGGCCGGAACCGGCTATAATGGCCGTCTTCGGCTTGAAGCCGGAGGCCAGGCGTTTAAGCCAGGCGGCCGTTTTCTCCACGTTAAGCAGTATTTCCGAAGCTTCCATGCGTTCTCCTTGAACTGCCCCGTCAGAACCCGCCGGGGCCGGCGTCGAAAGCGCCCTCTATATGTTCCGGCTCGGCGCCGGGGATCATCGCGATAACGTCGAAGCGGAAATTCTCCGCGTCGGGGCGGCGCGCCTTCAGGTAGGCCTGCGCCGCCTTCACTATCTTAGCCTGCTTGGAGCGCGTCACGCTCTCCGCCGGGGTGCCGTAGGCGCAACCGGAGCGCTGCCTCACTTCCACGAAAACCAGCGTGTCGCCCTTCAGGGCCACTATATCCAGTTCGCCCATGGGGCAGGCCCAGTTGCGGTCCACTATCCGGTAGCCCGCCGCGCGCAGGAACCCGGCGGCCTGTTCCTCGTAAGCGGCGCCTTTGGTATTCACCGCAGCGCCTCCGCCGCGGCGCGTACCGGCGCAAAACTGAGACGGTGCTCGGGGGAAGGCCCCAAGCGCCGCAGCGCCTCCAGATGGGCCGCGGTGCCATAGCCTTTGTGCCCCGCCAGCCCGTAGCCGGGGTGCCGGCGGTCCAGCACGGCCAGCCAGCGGTCGCGCAGCACTTTGGCGCAGACGCTGGCCGCCGCTATGGAAAGGGATCTTGCGTCGCCGTCCACTACGGGGCGCTGGGCGCAGTCGGGCAGGCGCTTTATACGGTGCGGACCGTCCACCAGCGCCAGCGCCGCGCGCGGGTCCGCGCCGGTATAATAAAGGAGCCGCCCGACGGCGGCCCCCATGGCGTTGAAAGTAGCTTCGAGGATATTGACCCGGTCTATCTCGGCGGGGCCGGCGTAACCGAAGCCGAAACGTACCCCGGAGTCCAGCATCAGGCGCAGCGCATGCTCGCGTTTGGAAGGGGAAAGTTTTTTACTGTCGTCTACAAGGGGGGAAATAAGGGGGACTGCTGAAGCCGGGATCCACGCCGCGCAAGCGGTGACGGGGCCGGCCAAGGGGCCGCGTCCGGCTTCGTCCACGCCCAGGAGGAAAGCCGGTTGTACAGTTTTAAGTATCTCTGCGTCGAATTCGCTGAGATGCACGGTGGTCCCGCCTGACCCGGCGCCCTCTGGGAGCGCCGGGAGGGCCGGCTTACTTACCGGCGGGCTCGGCCTTGGGCTGCGCGGCAGCGTCGGCCTGTTCTACTTCCTCGAGCCTGGCGGCTTTGCCGGAGAGCCCGCGGAGGTAGTAGATCTTGGAGCGGCGGACCTTGCCGGTCTTCACGACCTCGATCTTCTCGATGCGGGGGGAATGGAGAGGAAAAACCCTCTCGACGCCCACGCCGTAAGAGATCTTGCGGACGGTGAAGCTCTCGGAGATACCGCTGCCGCGGCGGGATATCACCACGCCGTCGAAGATCTGGATGCGCTCGCTGTCGCCTTCCACAACTTTGGTGTAGACTTTCACGCTGTCGCCGGACTGGAAATCAAACTTCTCGGTCTTGATGCCCAGGTAGTTAGCGATGTTATTCATACTGCCTCCTAAGTTTTGACAAAAACAAAATCTAGTGTTTCGCGGCCTTCGCCACGCCCGCCTTCTTCTTCGCGGGTTTCGCGAGGTCGGGCCGCTCGGCGCTGGTGAGCGCCTGCGCCTGCTCCAGCCGCCACTGCGCTATCAGCCGGTGGTTGCCGGAGAGCAGGGCCTCCGGGACCTTCTTGCCGCGCCAGACGGCGGGCCTGGTGTAGTGCGGCGCCTCCAGCAGGCCGTCCCCGAAAGTTTCGTTGACGGTGGCGTCGCTTTTGCGGAGCACTCCGGGGATGAGCCGCGTCACCGCGTCTATCACCGCCACGGCCGCCGGTTCGCCGCCGGTCAGCACGTAGTCGCCGATGGAGAGCTGGAGGTCGGCGAGGGGGGTCACCCGTTCGTCGACGCCTTCGTAGTGGCCGCAGATAAAGACCAGGTGCTTCTTCTTGGAAAGCTCGACGGCGGCCGCCTGGTCGAACTTACTGCCCTTCGGCGTCAGCAGGATCACGCACGAGCCCCGCTTGCGGACCTTCTTCAGCGCCCGGTAAAGCGGCTCGGCCATCATCACCATCCCGGTCCCGCCGCCGTAGGGTTTGTCGTCCACGGTGCGGTGCCGGTCCTCGGTGAAATCGCGCGGGTTCACAAAACCCAGCTCGAGGAACCCCTCGGAGCGCGCGCGGCCCACGATGCTTTCCGAAAGCGGGCCGTCTATCATGCCCGGGAAAAGTGTGACCGCGTCTACGCGCATATCAAAGAGCTTCCGGCCCCGGGCCCGGCCCGGGACGCGGCCTTCAGTCTATGTCCAGGTAGACTTTCTTGTTCTGCCTGGCGGCGGCGGTCTGCAGCACGGTGCGGATGGATTTCACCACGCGCCCTTCTTTGCCTATGACCTTGCCGCGGTCGGAGGAGGCCACTTCCAGTTTGAAGCGGACTATATCCCCGTCCTCCGAGACGCCTATCTTAACGGCCTGCGGGTTCTCCACCAGCGAGCCGACGATATACATCAGTACGTCTTTCATGAAGCTTTCCGTTATTTCGCGGCCGCGGCCTTGCGGGCGCGGGCGATAAGGGAACCGACGGTCTCGGACGGTTTCGCGCCGTTCTTGACCCAGAGATCCACCCGTTCGGTCTTGATCTCCACCTTTTCCTTGTCTTTAGCGGCCTTGGGATTGTAGTGGCCGACTATTTCCAGCGGTTCGCCGTGCGGGCCGCTCGATTTCTCGATGGCGACGATGCGGTAGTGCGGCTGGGTGCGCTTGCCTATTCTCTGAAGCCTCAGAACAACTGCCATAGTAGTCCTCCTTGGATCGCCGGCCTGCGCCGCGCGTCGTGCCGTGTAAGCGCTACGCGCGTCAGACGGCAAAAAAACAGTTCACGCCCCGGCCTCCCGGGTCCGCGTGAACATATATTATATTATATTTCCGGAGTTTTTTGGAACCGCTCCGTTAAGGGTTACCCTATAAGCTGCTTGATCTTGTCCTGCAGGCGCTGCCATTCGTAAGGCTTGTTTATGTAGAAATCCGCGCCGGCGGAGAAGGCGCTCTCCATATCCCCTACGAGGCGTTTGCCGGTAAGCATTATGACGCGGATGTGCTTGGTGGCCGCGTCCGTCTTGATCATTTCGCAGAGGGTGTTGCCGTCCAGTTTGGGGAGGACGATGTCCAGGATGACCAGGTCCGGCTTCTCTTTGCGGACCGCGTCCAGCCCTTCCACCCCGTCGAAAGCCGTGACCACCTTGTACCCGAGCCCCTCGAGGCGGATCGCCAGCACCTTGGCTATAAGGTCTTCGTCTTCCACCACCAATATTTTTTTAGCGTTTCCCATTTACCCGGTCCCCTTGTCGGCGCCGCTTCAAAGTTTCTCTTTAAGCCTCTTCAGGAACCTGCCCGGAGAGGGCGCGCCGAAGAGCGCGCTGCCTATCACCAGAGAATC
This sequence comes from Elusimicrobiota bacterium, assembly GCA_016234365.1. Lineage (GTDB taxonomy): Bacteria > Elusimicrobiota > Elusimicrobia > Elusimicrobiales > UBA9959 > UBA9959. Next base: position 11,061 of record JACRER010000061.1, read on the forward strand.
AGCCCCGGCCCCGGCGGCCAACACCGCGGTTTCGGCGTTAATGCCTCCGTCCACCTGCAGCCAGACGGGGCGGCGTGAGCGGACGATAAGTTCCCTGACCGCAAAAACCTTGGCGAGCATTTCCGGCATGAAGCCCTGGCCGCCGAAACCCGGCTCCACGGTCATGACCAACGCCAGGTCGATGAGCCCCATGAACGGGGCGAGCTTAGCCGCCGGCGTCCCGGGGCGGAGAGCCAGGCCGGCTTTAAGGCCGAGTTTTTTTACGGCCTTCAGGCTGGCGGCGGCGCCGCGGGCCTCGGCGTGCACGGTTATGAGGCCGGCGCCGGCCTCCGCGAAAGCGCCTATGAATTTACCCGGCTCCTCCACCATAAGGTGGGCGTCCACCGGCAGGCGTGAGGCCTTGGCCACCGCGGCGGTTATCGCCGGGCCGAAACTGATATTGGGCACAAAGCGCCCGTCCATCACGTCCACCTGCACCCAGTCGGCCAGCCGCCGGACCGGGGCGAGGCTGGCTTTAAGGCGGGTAAAATCCGCGGACAGCACGGACGGCACCAGCGAGGGCCGGCCCGAAGGAAGGGGGAAGGGGCGGGGCTTCATTTTACGGGGCGCTCCTCCACCAGGATGCCGTTGACGAAGATGCGCACCTTTTCCGCGCCGCCGTACGGAACGGACAGGTCTATCTTGGAACCCGGGTCGCGCAGGCCGTTGAAAATTTCCCGGTCGCCGCTCTTGCCCAGGGCCACCACGCGGATATGGCGCTGGGCGCCGCTCTGGGACACCTCGTAGTGCACGCGGAATTCCTTCTCGGAACCGGAGGCGGAAGTTTTGCGCGAACTGACCGTCAGCGAGACCTTGGCTTCGGGCGCCACTACGGTATCCGGCGTGGGGTCCTGGTCTATTACGGTACCGCCGGGGAAGAGCGAGTTGGGATCCTCGTTGATGGAGAGGGACAGGCTGTTCTGCGAAGCCCATTGCTGCGCCTCGTCGCTTTTCTTCTGCCGGAAATCGGGCATCATCACGATGCCGGCCGGCGGAGGGCCGTTGGAAACCGTGACCTGCACCATGGTGTTCTTGGAGACGCTCAGTTCCGGCTTGGGGTCCTGGGAGAGCACGGTGCCCTTCTCCGCCTTGAGGGAATAAGCTTCGGGAACCTCGCCGAGCGACAGCTGGCGCTGGCGCAGCAGCAGTTCCGCGTTGCGCAGCGGCAGGCCTATGAGGTTGGGGGTAAAGACGGACTCGCCGCCCTGGCTGAAGACCACCCGCACTATCTTGCCCTCGCGCACCGTAGCTCCGGCGTCGGGGACCTGGCGCAGCACGGTGCCTATCGGCACAGACTCGTTGAACTCATAGCCTTCGATCTTCATGGCGAGGTTATTTTCGGACAAAGCCTGCAGCGCGTTGACGGAGGATTTGCCGGAGATATCCGGCACTATTACCTCTTTGCGGTTATGGATGACGGTTTCCATGGTCCACGAGAACAGGAAGTAGGTCAGCAGGAACAGGGCCAGCGCGACGCCGCCGACGCGGGCGACGAAGCCGGGGCTTACTATCCGCTCGTCGGAAGCAGAAAAATGGCGCTGATAGAATTCTTTGATACCCACGTTGCTCTCCTTATGCCTGCCGTATCGAGTCCCCTGCCTTGAGCCGCTGCCCGTTCAGGAAATCCGCTCCGGACATGGCCTTTTTCCCTTCGGGTTTCACCGTTTTCACCAGGAGCGAGCCGGCGCCACATTTTACAACAAAGCCGCCGCCGGGCTCAACGGCGAGCACCGTGCCGGGCTCGCCGGGCCCGGGCTCGCCGGGAACCGGCGCGGCCGCCAGCACCTGCACGGAGGTCCGCGAGCCCTGCCGCTCCAGCGCGAACCGCGCGCGCGGGCCGGCCGCGAGGCCGCGCACCGCGTTAAAGACCCGGTCCGCGGGCCAGTTAAAATCCAGCACGGCTTCGGCGGGCTGCAGCTTGGGGGCCATGGACGGCTCTCCGGCCTGCGGCTCCCGGGCCATCCCGCCGGCAGCGATCTTGGCGAGCCCTTCCTCGAGCAGGTCCGCGCCGACCGCGGAAAGGCGGCTGAAAAGAGAAACCGCGTCGTCGGAGTCCTGCACCGGAGTTTCCCGGCTCAGGAACACCGGCCCGGTATCCATACCCTTGTCCAGCCAGAACAGCGTCACTCCGGTAGTTTTCTCGCCGTTCATCAGCGCGCGCTGCACCGGGGCGGCGCCGCGGTATTTGGGGAGGAGGGAAAAGTGCACGTTCAAAAAGCCGTACCGGGCCAGCGCCAGCGTCTCCTCCGGGATCAGGCGGCCGTAAGCCACCACTACGGCCAGGTCGGGCTTAAGCTCCGCCACGGCGGAGTGGAGCTCGGCGCGGGAGGCCGGCTTGAAGGCCTTCACGCAGAGTTCTCCGGCCAGGGCGCTCACGGGCGAACAGCAGAACTTCATCCCGCGCCCGGAAGCGCGGTCCGGCTGGGAAATGACGCCAGCCACCTCGTGGCCGCTGGCGGCCACGCGGCCGAGAAAGCCGCAGGCTATCTCGGGCGTACCCAGGAAAATAATTCTCAGTTTGGACATCAGCCCCCGCCGGAGGTCAAAGCCTGGCCGGCTTCATCTTGCTTTCGTCTACCTTCTTCCACTGGGCCTTCAGCTTCATCAGCGCAGGCTTAAGCTTGAGCCTGGAGAGCAGCGGCAGGCGGCTTATGAATACCACGCCGTCGAGGTGGTCCATCTCGTGCTGCAGCGCCTTGGCGAACAGCCCCTCCGCGTTGATCTCTATGGGCAGGCCCTTCTCGTTGAGGGCGCGCACCTTTACCTTGGCCGCGCGGCGCACCTTGGCGAAGAGGCCGGGGAAGGAAAGGCAGCCCTCGTCCTCGTACAGGGAACCGGATCTTTCCACCAGCTCCGGGTTAATGATAACGATGCTGAGCGGCTCCTCGCCCTCGCGCTGGATCTTGATGACGGCGAGGCGCAGGTCCAGGCCTATCTGGTTGGCGGCCAGGCCCGCCCCGCCTACGGCGTCCATGGTCTCGAACATGTCGTCCAGAAGCGCGGGGAGGTCTTTCTTCAACGCCGCAAAATCCACCTTGCGCGTCTTCTTCTCCAGCACTTTCTCGCCGTATTTGCAGATCCTTCTTATCGCCATATTTTTCCCTCTCGCGTATTATGAAAGCTGGTACGTCATCTGGCGGCCTTCCCAGACCACCCTGGCCAGCACCTGCCTGGAGGCGTCCCCCGGCTTCTTCAGCATGCCCCAGGCCATGGCCAGTTTTTCCAGCTGCACCTCGGCGCCGGTCAGGCCCGAAACGCCCATCACTATCTCTTCGGCGCCGGCGGCGTGCGCCACCTGCGCCATGGAATAAAAAGGGTCGTTGGAGAATACCAGCAGGGGTTTTACGGTCTTGCCGTACTTCTCCGCCATCAGCACCACCGGGCTGAACAGGTCTTTGTCCTCTTCCGAAATGGAACCCGAGTCCGCGTCCAGCTGCGCGCCCTTCACCATTTTGGCGGAAAGCACGATGATATCCGTGGTCTCGTCGTCGGCCGTTTCCAGCACGCTGCGCAGGTGCACGAGGTTATTGGGATTGCGCACCGGCACCAAGATCTTGCGCGCCTTGGTAAGCTCCGGCAGGATGGTGGCTATATCCGCCTCTTTGCGCAGGTTCAGCCTCTCCTCCGGGTCCCCGGAATCGGCGTAGAGCTGCGCCTTCTTGCGGTTCATGTATTCGGAAACCTGGAACACTACGAAGAAGATAAGGCTGAAACTCACGCCGGCCACCGTGGCGACGCGCTTGGTGAAGAGGTTGATAACGCTGACCGTGATGAGGACGATGAAGACCAGGATCATGCCGACCGGGATGTCGCCCCTGTCGGAACTGATGTTGAGGGGGAACTTCCAGTCGCGCGGCAGGCCTTCCTTGAACCGCAGCAGGATGAGGCCGGCGGTCTTGAAGACCAGGCTCCACAGCACGCCGAAGGCGTAGGCCTCGCCGATAAGGTAGATGTCGCCGCGGGAAACCAGGATCACGGCTATCTGGGTGAGGGCCACCACGTTGATCATGCGGTAGGTGGTGCCGTATTTTTTGTGGAGGTGGCGGAACCAGTCGTGCAGGATGCCGTCCTCGGCCACGCGGTTGAGCACGCCGTTGGCGCCCACCAGCGAAGTGTTGACCGCGCCTACCAGCATCAGGCTGCCGGAAACCACCACGAAGCACTGCAGGATCAACCGGGCCCAGTAGGGGCCGTCCAGTTCCAGCGCGAGGCCGGAGAGCAGGTTGTCCAGGTACTTGCCGCCTATAAGGTCGGGCGGAATGATGGAGGCGGACAGGAAGGTCAGGCCGCCGGTGAAAATGAGGCTGAAAAGGAAAATAGCGAAGGCGGCTTTTTTAAGATTGAGGATCTTGGGGTCTTCCACCTCCCGGTAAACCTGCGCCAGCGTTTCCAGGCCGGAAAGCGCCAGGATGGAATGGCCGAACGCCATGAAGATGCCGACCAGGCCTACGCTCTGCAGCCAGGGGAAATGCGTCATCCAGCCAAGCGATTCCTGCGTGAATTTAAGTTCGAACGGGGGGAGGTTGAACCCGCGGTGATAGACCGTCCACAGGGACCAGGCCATGAGCACGGCGCCCACTACCGACACGAAACCCATGATCTTGAAATTCTTATCGCTGGATTCCTGCACACCCTTGATGTTCTCGAACCAGAAGTATACCGTGACCGCCACGGCGAAGACGACCGCCACCAGGCGCGAGGGCACGTGCCAGTTGACGTGCATGAGCGGCAGAACGTTGTTAAGCAGGCTGGCGATGTAAAGGCCGGCGCTGACCGAACTTATGGGGCCGGTCACCATGTAGTCGAACATCAGCGCCGAGACGGAGATCTTGGCCATGGAATGGCCCATGGCCTCGTTGACCACTTTGTACACGCCGCCGCGCACGAACATGGCGCAGGACTCCACGTAGACCATCAGCATCAGCCCCGCGAAGACCATAACCGCGAGCACGTACCAGGGGAAAGACGGGCCGAAGGCGTTCATGGCTATGCCGCCGGCATAATAGGCGCTGGAGCCCATGTCGCAGAGCACTACGGCAGCGGCTTTCCAGAAAGATATGAAGGTGAGCATGGCGGTGCTGAGCACCAGCACCTGCTTGAACCTCGGGTTAGGGACCATATATTAATTATATATATTTACCGCACGGGGACTAAAGCGGCGGCGACACGGAAGCTGCGGCTTATTTGCCGGTTACGAGGGCGGCGGCGGCGGCCGGGTCCTTCAGCGCGGCGAGCTTTTCTATGAGCTCCGGCTGGAAGGTCTGGCTGAGTCTGGAAAGCATGTTCAGGTGCAGCTGGAAATAGGCGGGCTTGTGCGGCGAAAGCAGCAACAGGGCCGCCCGCACCTTAAGGCCGGTGGCCGGGTCGTCGAAGCCCTGGGGGATCACGCCCAGCACGCCGAAGAAATTATGCAGTTCCGGGAACTTGGCGTGCGGGATATAGAAACCGCTCTCCAGCACCTGGTTGAGCTTTTCCACTTCCGCCACGCGGCTGATAAGGGCCTGGCTGGAGATTATACCGCTGACCAGCGGTAGCATGGCCTCGGTAAGGCGGCGCACGACCTCCTCCCGGGAGGGGGTCCCGTCCATGAACACTACTGTTTCCGGGGTTATTATGGAAGCGAGGCTTACGCCGTCTGACTGTCTTATCATATGGGACTGACGCTGCTTCTAATATGTTATCATTTACCCGTTCCCGTCGTCAAGGCTGTGCCGGTGCCGCTTCAGGCGCTATGCGCGGCAGGCGGCCAAGGAACCGGCATGACAGGCAAAAAAAGCTCCATAATAGCGGCCATCGGCGTGGACAGGGGCGGCACCTGGACCAGGCTGGCGGCCATAGACAAGCGCGCCCGCCTGGTGCGCGCCGCGCGGCTGCGCACGGTCCCCTTGCGGTCCACCCCGGGCAAGCTGTCCGCGCTGCTGCGCCGCTGGCCTGGCGGGGCGGAGGCCCCGCTGGTAATAGCCACCAGGGGCGCTTTCAGCCGGCCTTGGAAAAAGAAGTTCCTGCTCAAAGCCCTGGCCGGGAAACTCAACCTTAAGCACGTGATTTCCGACGCCGAGGCCGCGCATCTGGCGGCCTTTGGCGGAGGCCCGGGCCTGCTGCTGATAGCCGGCACTGGCGCTGTGGTGTTCGGCGGCGGGCCGGGCGCCTTTAAAAAGACCGGAGGGCACAACCCGGTTTCAGGTGATCCCGGCTCCGGGCGCTGGCTGGGCCGGCAATACCTGAAGCTGCGCGGCCGGCTGCATGAAGCCGCAGGCATGGACCACGGGCGCTGCGCCTCGTACGCGCGGAACCTGCTGCTCCTGGCGCTGGGCGGGCACGGGCAGGCGTCCCGGCTGGCGGCGCGGGCGCAGGAGGAACTGGCCTCCCTGCTCCGGGAGGCCGCGGGGCGCGGCAGGGGCCCGGTGAAAGTGGCGTTGGCCGGAGGTCTCATAAACAATTTTCATTTCAGATCGGGCTTCGTGAAAGCGGCGAGGCGAGCCCTTGCGGGGAGGAAAGTTTCTTTCCTTACCGCGGCGCGGCCGGCCGAACAGGCCGCGGCCCGCCTGGTGCTGCACGGGAGACATACACCATGAAAGAACTGGACATCATAAGGAAAGCGGCGAGAGCCGGAGGCGCTATACTCCGGGCGAAATTCGGCAAGGTAGGCTACCGGCTCAAGGGCCGCGCAAACCTGCTGACCGAGGCCGACCTGGCCTCGGAGAAGGCGGTGAAGGCCGTTATCCGCCGGGCCTTCCCGGATGACGGCTTCATGGCGGAGGAGAGCCGGCTGGAGGAAACCCCCAACGGCCGCCTGTGGATAATAGATCCGCTCGACGGCACCACCAACTACGCGCACGGATTCCCGGCGGCGGCGGTCTCCATCGCGTTCGCGCAGCACGGGAAAGTAAAGGCTGGCGGAGTTTACGACCCGTTCAAGGAAGAACTTTTTCTGGCCGCCAGAGGCGGCGGCGCGCGGCTCAACGGGCGCCGGCTGAAGGTCTCGAAGGTGCCGGTGCTGGACCGGGCGTTGCTGGTAACGGGCTTTCCTTACGACAGGGGCGAGCGGGCCAATTTCTACTGCGGTTTCTTTTCGGAATTCATGCGGCTGTCGCACGACGTGCGGCGCCTGGGCGTGGCCTCGCTGGACATGTGCTGGCTGGCCGCCGGCCGCACCGATGGTTACTGGGAATTCGGCCTGAAACCATGGGACGTAGCGGCCGGCAAAGTGATACTGGAGGAGGCCGGTGGGAAGGTCTCGGATTTTTCAGGCCACCCGTGGGCGCGCCCCGCCGACATGGGCACCCAGACGCTGGCCACCAACGGCCGCCTGCACGCCGCCATGCTGCGCGTCATCCGGCGCCGGCTGGGAAAGTAAATGCTGCTCTGGATAATAGTCTACGCCACCGTCTTTTCGCTGGCCCTGACCTGGGGCCTGGTGTGGATACTCGAACGCAAGGAGAAGACCTACCATCAGGGCGCCGTAATGTTCACGGATGCCTTCCTGGCCGGTTCGCTCTTCCTCATAATCGTCTACCTCACCACCATCGTCGCGCTGGTGCGCTACCCGGCCGCCGCCGCGCTGTTCTACCAGGTCCTGCTGGTAACAGGGCTGGCCGGATTCGGCGTCTACAAGGAAACTAAATACCGGGCGGGAGCGCACGGCAAATGGCGGCGCGTCCACGCCGAGATACGCCTGATGGAACTGCACCTCAAAAAGGACGCCGCCAACGCCGCCTACCATGAACGCCTCAGCGAGTTGTACGAGGGCCTTGGGCGCAAGCGGGAAGCGCTGGAGAGCGCCCGCATGGCGGCCAAGTTGGAACCTACGGTAAGGAATTCCTGGCGCGTGAAGCACCTGGAGGAAGTTCAGTAATCCGAAAGGGCCGCGGCGAGCCTCCGGGCAGCGTCGCGGAACAGGTAATCCTCGGCGGCGGCCGCGCTCTCCGAAGCCAGAACCTCGCCGGAAGAGGCGTCCACCACCCTCGCCGTCACCAGGTAGCCGGCCTTATTCCGGCTCACTTCCCCGAAGACCGCCAGTTTAGCGCCGGACAGCCGCGCCAGTTCGGCCGCGGACGCGGCCTCCGCCAGCCCGGCGTAGGCCAGTTTCTTTTCCGCCAGGATAAAGTCCAGTTTGGAACGCTCTACCGGCC
>JACRER010000060.1 GCA_016234365.1 Elusimicrobiota bacterium
ACCCTTTACGTGATCCGTAGGATCACGCGGGGCTTCGGCCTTTTCGCCGGGGCAGGCGCCGACATGTACTCGTACACTATTTCGGACCCGGTAGTGTTCAGCGGCAACAACGCCATGCACAGCACGTTCCAGGGAGAGGCCTCGGGGGCGCACGCGGAGGCCGGGATCCTGCTGGCCGCGGGCAATTTCTCCCTGCGGCTGGGTCTCAAACAGATCCTGTTCGGCGACCCTGGTGATATAACCTCTAATTTCACCGGTGGAGGCTCCTATCCACCCGGTAAATACCGGCTTATAGTGAAGAACGGGCAGACGCTGGATTTTAAGGCCGCCGGCCAGCCGCTGGCCTCCAATGAAAAGCCGTTCAAGCCGGACCTGGGCGGCAAGGCCGTTACCATTTCTCTGGCCTACGCTTTTGCCAACTGGTAGTCTACCCCTATATAAAATAATATAATTATCCTTGGTCCGGGCTCAGCCCGGATAACGGGAGGAACGTTTATGGCTGAATTTTCCATGGAAGAAGTCATCTCCGAGGCGGAGATGGAAATGATAGAGCGCATCGATAAGCTCAAGCGCGAGTTCACGTCCCTGCGCACCGGCCGGGCCAACCCCCAGCTGCTCGACGGCGTGACGGTGGAATACTACGGTGCCCGCGTGCCCCTTAAGCAGGTGGCCGCCGTGTCCGTTCCCGAGGCCCGCACGCTGGAAGTGCGCGCCTGGGACGCCGGCGCCGTGGACGCGGTGGAGGCCGAACTGCGCAAGATGGATTTTGGTTCCTCCCCCAGCCGCAACGGCGGGGTTATCCGCATCAACCTGCCGCCCATGACCGAAGACCAGCGCAAGAAAATGGTGAAAGTGGTGCACAGCATGGGCGAGGATTCCCGCGTGCAGGTGCGCAACGTCCGCCGCGACGCGCTGGAGAAAGTTAAGAAGGCCCAGAAGGCCGGAGCTATCTCCGAGGACGACTTCAAGCGCCACGAGGAAGCGGTGCAGAAGCTGACGGACACCTACGTCAAGAACGTGGACGACATGGCGGCCGCCAAGGAAAAGGACCTGCTGACCATCTGATCCGCATGACCCCGGCTAAACCCGATCCGGCCCGCCTGCCCGTCCATGTGGCCATAATCATGGACGGCAACAGGCGCTGGGCCAAAAAGCGCGGCCTGCCGGCCATAGCCGGGCATAAGGCCGGAGTGGATTCGGTTCACGCCGTGGTGAAGGCGGCCAGCGACGCCGGGGTGAAGGCCCTTACCATCTACGCCTTTTCCACGGAGAACTGGAACCGCTCAAAACTGGAAGTCGGCGCGCTGATGTTCCTGCTGCAGAAAACCATAGCCGCCTACGTGGACGAACTGGACCGGGAGAACGTGCGCCTGCGCTTCAGCGGCCGCCTGGACCAGCTGCCCGCCGCGGCGCGCAAGGTGATGGACGCCGCCGTGGCCCGCCTGAAGGGCCGCACCGGCATGACGCTTAATATCGCGCTCAATTACGGCGGCCGCCAGGAGATAGTGGACGCCGCCAACAAGGCCCTGGCCGCCGGCGTGAAAAAAGTGGACGAGGAGTCCTTCGCGAAGCTCATGTACTCGCCGGAGCTGCCCGACCCGGACCTGCTGATACGCACCTCCGGGGAACTGCGCGTTTCCAACTTCCTGCTCTGGCAGATAGCCTACGCCGAGCTGTACGTGACCGAGACGCTGTGGCCGGATTTCAGAGAGAAAGAGTTCGCCGCCGCGCTGCTGGATTACCAGGAGCGCGAGAGAAGGAGAGGAAAATAATGCTTCTGCCCCGAGTGCTTACCGCCCTGTTCGGCATCCCGGTAGTCCTGTTCCTGATCCGCGCCGGAGGGCCGGCTTACGCCGTCTTCGTTTTCACCATCATCGCCATCTCCCTCTACGAGTTCGCCACGCTGATGCGCCTTGGCGCCAAGCCCGTGCAGGAACCCATGCTTTACCTCTTCGGCCTGCTGCTGCCGGCGGCGCTCTACTTCGACCATTATTCCGCGGCCCAGGCCGGCGGCGACAACTTCACAGGGCTCGTGATAGCGCTCACCGTGATAGGCGTCATGTGCTACGAACTGTTCTCGGAGAAGAAATACCTGGAGCGCATCGGCCTGACGCTCCTGGGCATCTTCATGATCTCCTGGTGCCTGTTCCACCTGGTGGCCATCCGCGGGCTCAAGCCCGGCGGCCTGTCGCTGACGCTGACGCTGATAATCACCGTCTGGATAATGGACACCGCGGCCTATTTCCTGGGCAAGCGCTTTGGCAGCCGGCAGCTTTCAACCATCAGCCCCAAGAAGACCTGGGAAGGCGCGGCGGCCGGCTTTATAGCGGCCATCATCACCGCTTGGGGCGTAAACCGCCTTACCGGCGGGGAATTCTCCCCGCTCTTCGCGGCCGGTGCCGGGGTGTTGATAGGCATCTTCGGCCAGGTCTCGGACATAGCCGAGTCCATGCTCAAGCGCGCGGTGGGCGCCAAGGATTCTTCCAGCCTGCTGCCCGGCCACGGCGGCATCCTGGACCGCTTCGATTCCTACATCTTCCTCTCCCCGGTCATCTATTACTTCGCCGTGCTGGCGCGTTGAGGCCCGTATAATGAAGAACGTAGTCATACTCGGTTCCACCGGCTCCATAGGCGTCAACGCGCTGAAGTCCGTGGGTAACCTTGGCAAGGGCTGGCGAGCGCTGGGCCTGGCCGCCAATTCCAACGTGAAGGCGCTGCTGGCGCAGGCGCGCGCGGCAAAGCCGGCGTACCTGGCGGTCTTCGACCACGACGCCTGGAAAGAACTCAAGGCCGCCGCCCCGCGCGGCGTGAAAGTGCTCCCCCCCGGCGTGGAAGGGCTGGCCGAGATGGCCTCCCTGCAAGAGGCCGACATAGTGCTGAATTCCGTTACCGGGGCCGTGGGGTTTGCGCCGCTGCTGGCCGCCATCCGCGCCTCCAAGCATATAGCGCTGGCCAACAAGGAACCTATGGTGATGGCCGGCGCCCTGCTCATGGCCGAGGCCGACCGCTGGCAGGCCCGCATTATCCCCGTGGATTCGGAACCGTCCGCCATTTTCCAGTGCCTGGGCGGAATAAAGCCAGGCCATTACGACGCCGTCCTGTCGCGCGTCTTCCTGACCGCTTCCGGCGGGCCTTTCTACAAAGCCAAAGGCTCTCTGGCCGGAGTAAAGCCGGCGCAGGCGCTGAAGCATCCCCGCTGGGAGATGGGCCCCAAGATCACGGTGGATTCCTCCACCCTTATGAACAAAGGCCTGGAGGCAATAGAGATACAGAACCTTTTCGGCCTGCCCATAGAGAAAGTGCAGGTGCTGGTGCACCCGCAGTCCGTGGTGCACTCCGGTGTGGAATTCAAGGACGGCTCGGTGCTGGCGCAGCTGTCCTGGCCGGACATGAAGCTGCCCATCCAGTACGCGCTCACCTGGCCGGACCGGGCCCCGTCGCTGGCGGAGCCGCTGGACTTTTTTAAGCTGTCGCGCCTGGATTTCTTCAAGCCGGATTTCCGCCGGTTCCCCTGCCTGGCGCTGGCCCTGGAAGCCGCCCGCAAGGGCGGCGTTTATCCGGCGGTGCTGAGCGCCGCCAACGAAGCGGCCGTGGAGAAGTTTATAGCCGGCGCGCTGCGCTTCACCGATATCCCCGCGGTAGTGGAGAAAACCATGGCCGCCTGTCACGGCGGAGCCGGGCGGCTTACTTTTGCGGCCGCCGTGGAAGCGGACGGCTGGGCCCGCCAGAAAGCCGCCGAGATAGCTTTACGTCTGAGAATAAAGAGGTAAAAAATGCTCCTGTCCATAGCCGCGGTATTGTTCACTTTCGGGCTCGTTATATTCCTGCACGAGTTCGGCCACTTCGTAGTGTGCAAGTTGACCGGGATAAAAGTGGAAGCCTTCTCCTTCGGCTTCGGCCCGGAACTCTGGGGGCGCACCAGCGGCCCCACCCGCTACTCGCTGCGCGCCATCCCGCTTGGCGGCTACGTAAAGCCTGCCGGCGAGGATATAGACAACGTCTCCGGCGCGCCCGACGAGTATTTCGCCAAGCCGTGGTACACGCGCTTCGGGGTGGTCCTGGCCGGGCCGGTGATGAATTACCTGCTGGCCTTCGCCATGTTCGCCGGAGTCATCCTGATAGTGGGCGAGCCGGTGCCCTCCAACCAGCCTGTGATAGGCGGCCTGACGCAGGGCTACCCGGCCGAAACGGCCGGCCTGAAGCCCGGCGACCGCATCCTTAAGGTGGACGGCGTGGCGGTGCCCACCTGGGCCGACATGGCGGGCCGCATTTCCGGCCGGGCCGACAAAGAGGTTTCCCTGGTTTATTCGCGCGAAGGCGCCGAGGCCTCCGTGAAGCTTAAGCCGCGGCGCGCGCCGGACGGCGGCGAGCGCGGCGTGATAGGCATCTCCAACGGGATAGACTACGCACGCGTGCCGCTCCTCAAAGGCGTGCGCATGGGCGCGCACCAGTGCTGGTTCTGGACCGCCTTCACGGTAAATACGCTGAAGTCCAATATCGTAAAGCGCGAGAAGCCGGACCTGGCCGGGCCCATCGGCATAGTGAACATCGTCAGCAAGGCCGCGCACACCGGCGCTCCCGACTTCTTCTTCCTTATCGGCCTCATCTCCGTGGCGGTAGGCTTCTTCAACCTGCTGCCGCTGCCGCTGCTCGACGGCGGCTGGATGGTGCTGTTCCTGCTCGAAGGCGTGTCCCGCCGCCGGATAACTTCCGGCGTCATGAAATACGTCAACGGCGCAGGCATAGCGCTGCTGCTCTCCATCTTCCTTTTCGCCACCTACAATGACATCGTGCGCATAAAGACCTCGCACGACGCTAAAAAGGCCGCCGAAGCCGCGGAACAGGGCGGTAAATAGATGGGCTGCGACTGCAAGGACAGGGCCAGGAAAACCCGCAAAGTGAAGGTGGGCCGCTTTTCGATAGGCGGCACCAGCCCCGTTTCGGTGCAGAGCATGTGCAACACCGACACGCGCGACCTGAAGGCTACCATCCAGCAGATCCGCTCCCTGCAGGATGCCGGCTGCGAGATCATCCGCGTGGCCGTGCCGGATATGCAAGCCGCGCAGAACCTGGGCCGCATAAAGAGCGCCATCTCCATCCCCCTGGTGGCGGACATCCATTTTGACTGGCGCCTGGCCGTAGAGGCCGTAAGCCAGGGCGTGGATAAGGTGCGCATCAATCCCGGCAATATCGGCGACAAGGAAAAGGTCAAAGCGGTGGTAAAGGCCTGCAAGTCCGCCGGGGTACCCATCCGCATCGGCGTCAACGCCGGGTCCCTCCGGGCCCTGCGGGACGCCCCCATCCCCCGCTGGACCGCCTACGAATGGGCCAGGCAGATGGTGAAGGAAGCGCTGGACGAAGTGCGGACGCTGGAGCGCCTTAATTTCCGCGATATCGTGGTTTCGCTTAAAGCGGACGACATAGAGCGCACGGTGATGGCCAATACGCTCTTCGCCTCCAAGTCCGACATCCCGCTGCACGTAGGCGTGACCGAGGCGGGCAGTTTCCTCGCCGGCACCGTCAAGTCCTCGCTGGGGATAGGCCTGCTGCTGTCGCAGGGCATCGGCGATACGGTGCGCGTGTCGCTGACCGAAGACCCCGTGATGCAGGTGCGCGCCGCGTACGAGATCCTCAAGGCCCTCGGCCTGCGGCAGTACGGGCCCGACCTGGTGTCCTGCCCGACGTGCGGCCGCTGCCAGGTGGACGTGGCCAAGGTAATGCACGAGCTGGAGGACCGCATCTATTCCGACCGGGACCTGCTCAAGCGCTCCGAAGGCATGAAGATAGCCGTGATGGGCTGCCCGGTCAACGGCCCCGGCGAAGCCCGCGCCGCCGATTTCGGCGTGGCGGGCGGCAAAGGCCGCGGCATCTGGATAGAGAAAGGCAAACAGATCAAAGTGATAAAAGAAACCGAATGGGTGAACGAGATCATCCGCAAGATCAGGAATTCAAAATGAACAAACCCGTAAACCAGCAGAAGAGCGAATCCGCGGCGGTCACCCCCCGCGCCAAAGATTATTCGCAGTGGTACCTGGACGTTATAAAGCAGGCCACGCTGGCCGAGCATTCTCCCGTACGCGGCTGCATGGTGATCCGCCCGCACGGCTACGCCATCTGGGAGAAGATGCAGCGCGAGCTCGACGACCGCTTCAAGGCCACCGGGCACGTGAACGCGTATTTCCCGCTCTTCATCCCCGTCAGCTTCCTCTCGAAGGAGGCCAAGCACGTCGAGGGCTTCGCCAAGGAGTGCGCCGTGGTGAC
>JACRER010000062.1 GCA_016234365.1 Elusimicrobiota bacterium
ACGCCAAGGTTAACGACGTGGCCGGCTCCAAGATAACCGGCGTGGGCAGCATAGTGGCCGACCGGATAGCCGCCGGTACGCTGGGCGCTACCGTCGTGGCCTCCTCCGTGCCCGCCGCAAATATAGGCGTGGGCAAACTGGGCGCGCAGGTGGTGGCTTCTTCCATCGCCTTGGGCGGCGTCTATACCGACGCTATAGCGGCCGCTGCCATTACCGACGCCAAGGTTAACGACGTGGCCGGTTCCAAGATAACCGGTGTGGGCAGCATAGTGGCCGACCGGATAGCCGCCGGCACGCTGGGCGTCTCCGTTGTGGCCTCCTCCGTTCCCGCCGCCAACATCGGCGTTGGTAAACTGGGCGCGCAGGTAGTGGCCTCCTCCCTGGCCGTCAACAGCGTGTATTCCGGCGCTATAGCCGCCGGCGCCGTCACCGCCACCAGTATCGGTGCCGGTACGCTGGGCGCCACTGTCGTGGCCTCTTCCGTGCCCGCCGCCAACGTGGGCGTGGGCTGGCTGGGCGCGCAGGTGGTAGCCTCCTCCATCGCGGTGAACGCGGTGCAGGACAATTCCATAGTCGGCATCTCGTCCGCCAAACTGAGCGGCGGTATCTCCCCGACCCTGGTGAACCTGTCCACTGTAGCGGCACTCTCCTTCCCCAATACGTTCACAAGTTCCCAGACCATAGCGGCCATCGGCGGCCTCGCCGTGAACTTCGGCCTAAACGCGGGCACGGTAACACTGACCGGGGGCATTACCGCCTCCAGCGCCACCCTGACCGGAGACGCCGAAGTGCGGGGCGGACTGCTAGTGGGCGGCGGCACAAAGATCACCAAGCACCTCTCCGCATCATTCCCGTTGGATTTTGGAACGGTGGGCGCAGTACCGGAGTGCATGGATTCCGCAGGCCAGACCATTACCGGAGCCGCGCTCGGCGACACGGTAGTCGTTTCTGCCGACATCCCCCTACCGCTACAGTACTCCTTGAGCGGGTACGTTTCGGTAGCGGACACAGTTAAAGTGCGCTGGTGCCAGTTCGCCAACGCGGCCACCGACCCAGACGGGGCCGGGGCGAACTACCGTGTGGATGTCTGGAAGCATTAAAAGACGAAAAGGTATAATAACCATATGAAGACCATGACCAAACTCGAACGGAGCACGACCATGAAGAACGATTTTAAAGTTAAGGACATTTCCCTGGCCGAATGGGGCCGAAAGGAAATAGACATAGCCGAGAAGGAAATGCCCGGCCTGATGGCCATACGCCAGAAATACGCCGCCAAGAAGCCCCTCCAGGGCGCGCGCGTGATGGGCTCGCTGCACATGACCACGCAGACCGCCGTGCTCATAGAGACGCTGGCCGCCCTCGGCGCCGAAGTGCGCTGGTGCTCCTGCAACATTTTCTCCACCTCCGACCAGGCCGCGTCCGCCATAGCCGCGGCCGGCATCCCCGTGTTCGCCTGGAAGGGCGAGACGCTGGCCGAATACTGGTGGTGCACCGAGCGCGCGTTGGACTTCGGCGGCGGCAAGGGCCCCAACCTTATAGTGGACGACGGCGGCGACGCCACCATGATGATCCACCGCGGCGTGGAAGCCGAAGATAACGCCAAAATACTCGACGCCAAGTGCGGCGGCGAGGACGAGCAGGAACTCAATAACTGCCTGAAGGCCATCCTGAAGGTCTCCCCCAAGCGCTGGCACCAGGCCGCCAAGGACTGGAAAGGCGTTTCCGAGGAGACCACCACCGGTGTGCACCGCCTCTACCAGATGCACGAGGCCGGCAAACTGATGGTCCCCGCCATCAACGTGAACGATTCCGTGACCAAGTCCAAGTTCGACAACCTCTACGGCTGCCGCGAATCCCTGGCCGACGGCATTAAGCGCGCCACCGACGTTATGATAGCCGGCAAGGTGTGCGTGGTGTGCGGCTACGGAGACGTGGGCAAGGGCTCGGCCCGCTCCCTGCGCGGCTTCGGCGCGCGCGTCATCGTCACCGAGATAGACCCCATCTGCGCCCTGCAGGCCGCCATGGAAGGCTTCGAAGTGAAGCCCGTGGAAGACACCCTGGGCGAAGGCGACGTGTACGTGACCACCACCGGCAACAAGGACATCATCCGCCTCGAGCACATGCTCAAGATGAAGGACCAGGCCATAGTCTGCAATATCGGCCACTTCGACAACGAGATCCAGGTGGAAGCCCTGAAGAACGCCAAAGGCGTGAAGCGCCTCAACATCAAGCCCCAGGTGGACCGCTACGAGCTGCCCAACGGCCGCGCAATCTACCTGCTGGCCGACGGCCGCCTGGTGAACCTGGGCTGCGCCAAGGGCCACCCGTCATTCGTGATGAGCAACTCCTTCTCCAACCAGACGCTGGCCCAGCTGGAGTTGTGGACCAAGAAGATGGAGATCGGCGTGTACCGCCTGCCCAAGCACCTCGACGAAGAAGTAGCCCGCCTGCACCTGGAGAAGATCGGCGTAAAACTGACCAAACTCACCAAGGAACAGGCCGACTACATAGGCGTGAAACAGGACGGCCCCTACAAGCCGGAGCATTACCGGTATTGACCCGTAATAAGGTGGAGGCTCAACCTCGGGGAAATTGAGGTTGAGCCTCGCTTACACTGCGAGCCCGGGGCGAAAACCCCGGGCTTTTTTTGTTATCATGGCCTTGGGGTAGGGCATGAAACTCAGGGTACTGACCATAAACCTGCACAAAGGCTTTTCGCCTTTGAACCGGCGCTTTGTGCTGCCGCAGCTGCGCGCCTGCGTGCATTCCGCCACGGCCGACATCATCTTCCTGCAGGAAGTGGTGGGAGAGAACCTGAAGAAGGCCGCGCGGCACAAGGAGTGGCCGGCCAAGGCCCAGCACGAATACCTGGCCGAACCGTCGGGCTTCGAGCATGTCTACGGCAAGAACGCCGTCTACTCCTACGGCCACCACGGCAACGCCATCCTCTCGCGCTTCCCCATCCTCTTCTTCGACAGGGCGGATATCTCCACCAACCGCCTGGAAAAACGCGGCATGCTCTACGCCCGCCTGAAACTGCCGGGGGACGGCGCCGTCAACTGCATCTGCGTGCATCTTGGCCTGCTCGCCCGTTCCCGCGACAAGCAGTTGCGCAAGGTGCGGGAATATATCCAGAAGTTCGTCCCGCCGGGGGAGCCGCTTATAGTGGCCGGGGATTTTAACGAGTGGCGCCGCAACAAGGCCGACGAGCTGGAAACCCGCCTGCTGATGAAAGACGCGGGGCTCGCCGTCTACGGGCATAAACTAAAAACCTTCCCCTCCGTCCTGCCGGTCTTCCCGCTGGACCGCATCTACCTGCGCGGCTTCAAGGCGCTGAAAGCGCGCGTGCTGCGCAAGGGCGTGTGCGGCCGCCTCTCCGACCACGCCGGGTTCCTGGCCAAAGTGGAATTAAAAGGATAGTTCCCAGAACGCGGTGGAATTGGGATAATATCCCTGTGACGCAGGAACTGCCCATACTCCGGGACAAGGAAAAGATACTGGCCGCGGCCAAGAAGAGCCGCCGGCTGATAATTTCCTCCCCGCCCGGCTCGGGCAAATCCACCAAGGTCCCCCAGCTACTCCTGGATTCCGGCGCCGTGAAAGGGCGTATCGCCGTGCTGGAGCCGCGCCGGCTGGCGGCGCGCATGCTGGCCGACCGGGTGGCAAAAGAACGCGGCGGCTCCGCCGGCGGAGAAGTGGGCTACCGGGTGCGCTTCGAGGACAAGACCGGCCCGAAGACGCGCATAATTTTCGAGACGGAAGGCATACTGCTGCGGGAACTGGTCTCCGACCCGCAGTTGAAGAAATACTCCGCTGTCATCCTGGACGAATTCCACGAGCGGCACATCCACGGCGACATCACGCTGGCAGCTTGCCTGGCCCTGCAGAACGGGCACAGGCCGGACCTGCTGGTGATAGTCATGTCCGCCACGCTCGACGAAAAAAAGCTGGCCGCCTACCTGGCGCCCTGCGAGACCGTACTGGCGGAGGGCCGCGCCTTCCCGGTGACCATGGCCTACTGCGGGCCCGAAACGGCTCGCCTGCCGGCCTGGGAAGCGGCCGCGCGCACCTGCGCGCAGGTGATGGCCTCCGTAAAGGACGGCCACACGCTGGTCTTTATGCCCGGCGCCTACGAAATAAACCGCACGGCCGCGGAACTGGGAAAGACCACGTCGCTCTCCGGCTTCGCCGTAATGCCGCTGCACGGGGACATGCCTCCGCGGGACCAGGACGCCGCCCTGGCCCCTTCCGCGCAGCGCAAAATAATAATCGCCACCAACATCGCGGAAACCTCGCTTACCATAGAAGGCGTGACCGCCGTTATAGACAGCGGCCTTGCCAAAGTGGCCCGCTACGACGGGGCGCGCGGCATTAACACGCTTTTCACCGAAAACATAGCCGCCCCGTCCGCCACCCAGCGGGCCGGGCGCGCCGGCCGCACCTCGCCCGGAGTCTGCGCGCGCCTTTGGACGGAGCGCGACAACCCCGGCCGGCCGGCGGCGCTGGAGCCGGAGATCCTGCGCGTGGATATAAGCGAAGCGCTGCTTACGCTCAAAGCGTGCGGTTACGGCGGCTTCGATTCGCTGCGCTGGCTGGACCCGCCCGAAAAGGCCGAGGTGGAGCGCGCGGAGCGCCTGCTGGCGGAACTGGGCGCGGCAGGCCCCGGCGGCGAACTGACCGCCGACGGACGGGCCATGGCGGCGTACCCGCTGCACCCGCGCTATTCCCGCATGATGGTGGAAGGTACGCGCCTGGGCTGCGCTTACGAGTGCGCGCTTATAGCCGCCGCCGCGCAGGGCCGCGGACTTTGGCTGGAAAGAGGCGGCCCCGGAGCGCGCCACGCCGAACTGCGCTCCGACCTGGCGGCCGTGGTGAAGGCGCTGGAACTCTGCGCCAATTCCGACTTCGATCTCTTCGCCTGCCAGAAGGCCGGCGTAAAGCAGAACGCCGCTCGCGACGCGTGGCGCCTGGCCAAAAGGCTCGCCGGCGGCGCGCAAGGAGCCGGCGGCCTGCGCCTGGCGGCTAAATGCTTTATGCGCGCCTTCCCGGACAGGATAGGCGCCCTCTTCTCGGCGGAAAAAGGCCGCTATCAATTGCCAGGCGGCCGCCGCGGGCGCCTGGACCCGGGCAGCGCGGCCGCGGGCGCGCGGGTGATCTGCGCCGGGGAGGCGCTGGAAAGCCGCCAGAAAGGCGCCGCCGACATAACCCTTTCCTTTGCGGCGGAAATACAGGAAGACTGGCTCAAAGAGGCTTTCCCGGGAGACATTGAAACGCTCACGCGCGCCGCGCTGGACGAGGTGATGCGCACACCGGTCACGGAAACGCTGACGCTCTACCGCGGCGTCACCATACGCAGGGAAGTTGCCGCGGCAAAGCCGGCAAAAGCCTCTTCCGACCTCATCGCTGAGGAATTCCTAACCGGGAACCAGAAATTCCAGAAATGGGACGAGGACGTGGAAGACTGGCTGGCCCGCGTGGATTTTCTCGCCCGGGCCTGCCCCGACTTCGCCCTGGAACCGCTTTCAGAAGAAGACCGCAGGCTTATAATCACCGATATCTGCTCGGGCGCGCGTTCCGTGGCGGAGGCCCGCACCAGGCCCGTGCTGCAGGCCCTGCAGGAGTGGTATGGTTGGGAAAAAGTGCGGCTGGTAGATAAACACGCCCCCGCCCGGCTGGAGATGCCCGGAGGGCGCAGGGCCAAGATCCGCTACCCTAAGAACGGCGAGCCGTTCCTGGAAGCCAAGATCCAGGACCTGTTTTCGGTCACGGAAACGCCGCGCGTGGCGGCCGGCCGCGTGCCGTTAGTGGTGCACATCCTCGCCCCCTCCATGCGGCCGGTGCAGGTCACCAAGGACCTGAAAAGTTTCTGGGCGGAAAGCTACCCCAAATTGAAACCGGCGCTCGCGCGCCGGTATCCAAGGCACAAGTGGCTATAGCTCCTATAGCCTGAAGAAATTCTTTATCTTCGTGAGCAGGTTCTTCTGCTCCATGCCCAACACGCCGGCGGCCCTGTCGCCGGCCAGCAGTTCCCTGGCTTCCGCCAGTTCCATGCGCCGCTTGGCCAGGATGGCGGCCAGGGATTCGGCCAGTTCAGGCCGGCTGGCCAGCACGGTCCTGAAGCCTTCCCGGTCCAGGCGGTAACAGCCCACGCCTCCGGCCGCCACGGCGGTGGCGGAGCGCGGCTCGCCGGTGAACAGGCCCATCTCGCCCAGGAAATCCCCGGGGCCGAGGGCCTTCACTACGCGGTAAGCCCCGGAATCCCCGGAGTAAACGCGCACCTCGGCGCTGCCTTCGTAAATTATGTAGAGCCAGTCCGCCACGGCGCCCTGCCGCATCAGCACCTCTCCGTCGGCGAAAGGCGTAGGCTTGAGCCTGCCGGCCAGGATGCCGCGCTCGGCCTCGGTCAGGCCCTGGAAGACGTCCACGCCCCGGATAGCCGCCTGCCGGCGTTCCTGCTCCGAACGCTGGCTGCGCTCGGCGGCGGCCTCGGCGGCTTCGCTCACCACCACGGAGCGCGTCTGGATGGACATCTTTATGCCGGCTCGCGACAACGCGTAATAGATCTTGGAGCGGATGCGGGAATCTGTCCTGCCGGGCACGGACAGGTCGGAAAGGTTATAGCGCACCTCGTAATTGACGCAGTTGCCCTGAAAACCGCTCACCGCGCAGTACGGGGCTGGCACGGCGGCCACGCAGGGCGGCGGGTCCTCTTTCATGGATTGCTCCACTGCGGAGATAACCTCTCCGGGGGCCCTGTCGTAATAAACGCTGAACGGCACCGCGCGGAAACGGGTATTACCGGCGGCCCGGCCCAGCACGGTTACCGGGTTCTTCATCAGGATGATGTTCGGGATAACCACCAGGTCCCCGTCCAGGGTTTCCAGCGTGGTCTGGCGCCAGCGCACCTCGCGCACCACGCCCTCGTACTTGTCCACGCCTATCCAGTCGCCAGGCATGAAAGAATCTTCCAGGTGCAGCACCATGCCGCCGATAACGTTGCCCAGCGTGTCCTGCAGCGAGAACGCCACCACGCCGGTGACCACCGCGGAGGTGGCCAGGATACCGCTGAGGTTGGCGCCGGAGGCCGAGATCACGGCCAGGCCGCCCAGCGCGTAAGCCCCGGCGAGCACCAGGTCCTCCACGAACTTGGAGACCTTGGCCCGCATTCTGGGCATGACCAGCGAGAAACCGAACACCCCCGCCGCGTTGATGGCCGCTATCACGGCCAGCATGCGCGCGGCCACTTCCATCATTTTTTCCAGCCTGCCCGCGGCGGCGCCGCCCATCAGTTTTACCGCCAGCAGGCCGGCCACCGAGATCGCCGCCATAACGGCCGTGCCGCCAAGGCGCTTGCGGGAAGCCGGGTCAGCCTTGTAAAGCGCCGCGAGGAGTACGAACAGGATGGAATAGAAACCGATTATCCACGGGCCGAACAGGGCGGAAATGTTTTGCATGATGATATTCTAGAAAATTAGCGCCGGTAGTGGCGCACTTCCGGCAAAATGGGTTTTCTTTGTATTATAGATGAGGTTAGATACTTACTTATTTACGCGCTGAAGGACCGGAGGAAATGAATGAAAGAGCTTAACTGGCGGCTGTTACTGCTGGGCGGAGTGCTGTGCGCGATAGCCGCGGCCGCAACGCCGTACGTTACGCTGAAGCTTGGGCAGAGCGTGGACCTGACCATAGGCGGCATGTTCCTGGCGGCAGCCCTGCTGGGCAAGCGCATGCAGGGCAAGGAACTCGCCATAGAGCTTAACATCATCCAGACCATGATAGGCCTGGTGTCCAGCATAGCCTTCATGGTCGTAATACTCGCGGCCTTCTTCTATATCCAAAACGTCTTTGGCCGGGACATCGGCTTCAACCTGACCACCTGGCAGATGTTCCTCTGGCTGCTGGTCTCGGCCAACCTCGGCGTGTTCATGGGTATCTTACCCAGGAGTTCCATCCTGAAGGACCACTCCATCCCGTGGCCGACCAGCAGGGCCACCCTGAGCGTGGCCCAGACACTGACCGACCCCAAAGCCAACGCCATAACCAAGACAAAGCGCGACGTGCTGATGGTAAGCACCGGAGTGGCCGGCTTTCTCACCTTCCTGCGCGACGGGCTGGGCGTCATCTCCCCCATAGTCGGCAACCCGGCGCTGAACATCGCGCTCGGCCCGGAGTTCGCGGCCATGGGCATAGGCATGCTGGTGCCGCTCTCCGTAGGGCTCTCAGGCCTGCTCGGCACCTGGCTGGTCAGCGCCTTCGGCGAGACGGTGGCCAAGTATTCCGCCCTCTCCGGCGTGACCCAGGAGAACTTTGACAACTGCCTGAACACCCTGAACTCGGTAGGCGGCCTGGACGGCGCGCAGAAAGCGCAGGCTATGGACTTCCTGCATACCACCTGCGGCAAAGCCGCGGAGTTCGCGGGCGCCTCCTCCCACTTCAAGTACGTGGTGCAGTGGATGATGTGGCCGGCCACGGCGCTGATGATAGCCGCCGCGCTCACCAGCATACTCATCCCGATAGTCAAACATTTCCTGCACAAGGACAAGGTCAAGTTCGAAAAGCACGAGTTCCAGTCGCTGGCCGACGAGAATATCCCGCTCTGGTGGACCCTTACCGGCATCTCCATCACCGTGACGCTGCTGGTGTGGATGACCAGCACCTGGTTCAACATGCCCTGGCAGGAGGTGCTGCTTGCCGTAGCCATCCAGCCCATTCTGATCATCGCCGGCCTGCGCGTACTGGGCATCACCGGCTCCGGGCCGGTTTCGCTGATGGCCAACGCCACGCAATTCCTGTTCGGTATTATCTGGCCGGCCCAGATCCGCTCCAACCTTACCGCCGCCTACGTCAGCGCCAACCCGCAGGCCACGTCGGAGAACGAGGTGCCGTCGATCAGGGTGGCCCAGCGCCTTGGCGCCAGGTTCAAGACCCTGATCCTGGCCCAGATGATAGTGATCCCGATAGGCGCGCTCCTTACCCCGATCATGTTCACCATGATGGAGAAGACTTACGGGATAGGCCTCAACCCGGGCCAGCTCGCGGCGCCTACGGGCCTGAAGATAGCCACGCTCGCCATTGTGATGGAGAAAGGCCTGGCCTTCCTCCCGCACGGCGCGCTGCGGGCGTCCATCATCGCCATCTTCATAGGCGTCTTCTTCGAACTGCTGCTGTCTTTCAAGCGGACGAACGAGAAAGGCCATGAGGTGAGCCGCTTCTGGATGGTGCCGATACCGGCGGCGCTCGGTTTCGCGCTGATCCTGCCGGCCTCGCTCAACATTGGCATGGCCATAGGCAGCGTGATTTCGGCCGTCTGGGGCCGGTTCGCCCCGGATGAGGAAGGCTCGTTCAACCTTTACGCGACGCCGCTGGCCTCGGGCCTGGTGGCCGGCGAGGCCATGGTGGGGTCCATCATGATGCCGCTGCTGGCGACGGTGATGGAATTCTTCAAGTAAAAAGCGCCCGCCACAAAACAAAAATCCCCGGTCCGATACCGGGGATTTTTTTGTTTTAACTGCTTATTTAAACTTGGCTCCCCTGAGTCTTCAGTGCTCGAACTGACGCGAGAATTAAAAGAATGGTTATTGAACCCAAGCAACAACACAAATTTTCAAAAAGATCACGACACAAGCAATAACCCGACATGGACTTTTATGAAACTTCTGGAAATTCGCAAGGACTTACCGAAGACTTTCTTAAAGGGAACAGGAATAGCGCCATAAGCAAAACTGAAATAACTGCTACCGGAACATATTGGGGAAATCGCTCGCTCTGTCCATGCCACTGGATAACACCTACGGCATGGACAAAATCTATCGCGCCATGCGCCACGGAAAGGGAGACTATAGAAGCGCCGCGGTACCTGGCAGTAGCGAAAGCCAACCCCATAAAAAATATCATAGGCAACGGTTCGAACCCTTGAAAGGGGTAATGGTACGCCATAAACAAGAGACTCCCGCCCAAAACGCACATAACCGGCCTGCCCTTCCACATCTCGAACCATATCCCGCGCCACCATAGCTCTTCCGTAAAACCGACCAACAGAACACACCACAGCAGCATTATGAGAAATGACGCCTGCCAAGTAAACACTACGACCGGGACCCCTCCGGTTATCAAAGAAGCGAGGAGAATTCCGATTGCTAATGCTCCCGCCATTAACCAGCCACGTAATTGGAACACTCGCAACTCACGGGAAAAGTATTTGAGCCACACTGCTATAGCAATTATGAGCATCCAGGAAAAAGCCGCAATCCTGAGTAAATGCCCATATTTTTCGGAGCTTATGTGAGTCCCGAAATAAGCCAGAACATCTCCGCCGCCTATTCCAAGCGCAAAAGCGCCTAGATACCGCATTAGACGCGATGAGAGCCAAACATTTACAAATTTGTTAAACATAAATCTCCGATTGAACAGACTATACCAAACTTATCTCCTCGGATTAATGCCATATTTGGCCGTAAAAATGAAACAGCCCCCTTTCGGAGGCTGTCATACCTTGAGTAGGTATAGTAAATATGGCTCCGGGACTAGGATTTGAACCTAGACAAAGAGATTCAGAGTCTCTCGTGCTACCGTTACACCATCCCGGAACAGAACTTACAGGACTATTATATAACTTTTGCGCCTAACTGAAAACTGGTCGGGGCACCGGGAATCGGACCCGGGACTCATGCTCCCAAAGCATGCATGATACCATTTCACTATGCCCCGAGGAGGATAGTGTATAAATTACCCGGGTGCCTGTTCAAACTTTGCGCGGCAGCGAGATGGAGAACACCATCCCTCCCTCCGGCCTTTTCTGCGCCGCCACGCCGCCGCCGTGCACTTCCGCTATGCGCTTTACCGTGGCCAGGCCCAGGCCTATGCCGCCCACCTCGCGCGTCAGGTAGTCGGCCGCCTGGAAGAAACTGCCGAAGAGATGCGGCATCGTTTCGTCGCTTACTCCGGGGCCGGTATCGGTGAAGGAGAAAGCGGCGTGATCCGCCCCGTAGCGCGCGCGCACGGAAATAGCCCCGCCTTTCTTATTGAACTTCACCCCGTTCACCAGCAGCTGCCGGAACGCCTCCCGGATCAATTTGGCGTCGGCCAAAACAAGCCACCTCTCCCCCTCCGCAGCCAGCTCCACTTTTATGGACATATCTTCGTAAATGGACTTGAGACCGTCGGAAACCTCGTTAAGCAGCGCCCAGAGATCGGTTTCCTGCTTTTCTATTTTGAGCTCGCCTTTCAGCAGACCGCTATAAAGCAGCAATTGGTCGATTTCAAGCTGCAGCCAGCGCAGCGCCTTGTCGGTGCGGGTCCAGAGTTCCTTCTGCTGGCCTGTCAGCTGTTGCCCTAGGATCTCGCAGGCCGTAACGGCTATGGCCAGCGGCGTACGGAGTTCGTGGTTGACGCGGCCCAGAAAGGCGTCTTTGGCGCTCTCGGAGGCCTTGAGCTCGGAATAGGCGTCCTCCAGTTCTTTCTTCATGGCCTTCTCGCGGGCCAGCTCGGAAGAAAGTTCCGCCTTTTCAAAGACCGCCCGGATGACGCTGCCGAGGTAATCCATTGCGAACGGCTTGATGATGTACTCGGACGCACCGGATTTAAGCCCGCCTATGGCGGTCTCCAGCGTAGGATCCGCCGTCATCATAATTACCTTGGTGTCCGGGGAAATGTTGCGGATCTCGCGCGCCAGGGCCACCCCGTCGCCGTCCTTGTCGATATTGATGTCGGTGAGCAGCAGGTCGAAAGTCCGCTTATGGAAGGCCGCCCGGGCAGCGGCGCTCGAGGAAGCTTCCTCCACTTCGGTCACTACGCCGCGCGCCACCTGCGAGCACAGCAGCAGCATTTCTTCCTGGTCGTCCACCACCAGGGCCGAAGCCTTGATCTTCTGCATATCCCCCCCTGGAACAGGTTACCTGGTTTCCAGGAACCTTTGCAAGCCCCGTTTTATGGCCGTCCCCACGGCCCGCCGCGCCCCCTCGTCCAACAGGAAAGCGCGGCTCTTTTCTATGTCGCCTATCTCCAGCAGCACCCGGTACGGCGCGCGGTTAACGTTCTCGTCGATACTGTAAAAAGCCAGGCGGCCGGTGGAGGCGCAGCGGTAATCGTTGCGGCCGGTGGTGCTGTCCATGTGGGTGCCGCGATTCTCCAGGTCCGTGGCCCGGGCTATCTCCTCTATAAGGAGGTTGGATAGCCTGCGATTCTCGGCCTCTAATTTATCACCGTCGTGGATATAGCCCCACAGCGCGTGGCGACCGGTGCCGGAGTTGTTATGCACCCCTATAAAGACCAGCGGGGCGAGTTCGTTGGAACTTTTAAGTTCCCACGCATACCCGGACAGTTTCCCGTCTTCCAGGGCCGAAGTATGGGCTATAAGGGTATTGGTGCCGGTATCCGCGTGATGCAGGTCCTTGCGGAGGTAGCTCCAGACCTTGTGCTCGGCGTAGAAAGGCGGCGTGCTCATGGCGTAACCCACCATCGCGTCCGCGGTAAGCGCCTCGTTGTAGTTCTCTCCCGTATCCGTCTGGTGAGAAGGCTGGAACACCACCACCGGCGCGGCCGGGACCTGCGCCGCCAGGGGCGCCGTAAAACAGGCAAGCAAGACAAGTATTTTCATGATCAAAAAGCGAGAACGGCCGCTGCGCCGGAATAGCCGTTAGAAATGACCGGCAGCAGCATGGCCGTAGGCGCGCCGCGCGTTTCCCGGGAGGCTATCCAGCGGCCCACCGCCGTACCGAGGACCGCGCCGGCGAACACGTCCGAGCCCCAGTGTTTGTCGTCGTACACGCGTTGCAGGGCGGTCCCTGCGGCTATCGCGTACGCGGAGATCCCCACCACGGGGGATGCGCACCTGGCGGAGAATACCGACGCCACCGCAAAAGCGCTGGTAGTGTGACCCGACGGGAAAGAGGTGCGCGCGGTCTTGAACCTATAAGGAGTGAACCGCCGCTTGCCGTCGCCCGCATAAGGCCGGGCGCGCCCGGCCGAATACTTTACGAGCGTGCCGGCCGCGTTGGCGGCCGCAAAACTCTGCACGGCCAGCGCGGCGGTGCGCAGACCGTAGTCCCCGTTAAAGATATAGCAGAGCCCCCCGTATACGCCAAGCAATCCCAGTTCATACCCGCCGCTGCCGAACTTCTCCAGACCGGAAGCGAGGTCGTCGTTAAGGGACGATCTGTTCTTTCGCGCCAGATGCCGCAACTGCCCGTCGTACGAATAGACCAGCAGCCCCCCGGCCGCCAGAGCGCCCATCCAGCGCGCGCTTTGCGCGTCCAGCCGCAGCGGCGAGGAAAGCACCGAACCCGCGGAAGAGACCGTCTCCGCCACGAAACCGCTCTTTTCCGCGGCCCCGCAGAACGGGCACAGGCAGGCCAGCAGCAGCGCGGCCAGGGAGGCCGCGCGCCGCAGCAGTCCAACCATGGATGGGAGTAGCATTAAGCTCTTCGGCCTACTTTCCGCCTAAAAGGCCGGCCTTAAGGGTTTTATCCGCGGGCTTGCTGCCCAGCCAGACCTTAAAAAGCGCGTCGGAGAAATCCTTGCCCTCTATCAGGCCGGCGAATTTGGAGTTAACCTGCACTTCCAGCCCCTGCCCGGGACGGGAAATGAACACCAGCCTGTCGCCTTTTTTCACGTCGGGGATGTGGGAGCGGAACTTGGCCAGCCTGGCCTTCAGGGCGGGCAGGACGTCGCCCGCGTTGTTCTCGAAACCTTCCTCGATGGCGCCGGATACGGTTGCGCCGTCCACGTTGCGCAGGAAGACCAGTTCCATGCGCTTGAGCTGTTCGGAACCGGCTATCTCCATACCGTCGGCGGAGGGCTTTTCCAGGTAGAGGCCGGCGACGTAGACCTTAAAGACCACCTTGGTGCGCACGCCCAGGCCGTTGAGCAGTAAAGTTTTATTCTCCACCTGCAGAGTGCCGGGCATGGTCACGCCCTTAAGCGTCATCTCGGTGCCGGCGGCAAAAAGCGCGCCCGGCAGGATGAAGAGCAACAGCATCGCTATCTTTTTCATGGGACTCCTTATATTACCGTCGGCCGTCGTAAAAAACACCAAGGCGCGCCGGATTCTTTACCGAACTGAAAGGCCGCAGGGCGAACTTAAGCCCCTCCAGCAACAGCGGCCCGGCCCCGTAGAGCCGGAACTTCCTGCCGGAACTTAAATGCGGCGCGGAAGTTATTATCTCAAAACCAAGCCCCTTAGCCAAGCCCCGCCGGCGCAGGGCGCGGCTGAGAGCTATCTCCTCGGCCGCGTACAGAACGGGGCTGAACCCACCGAGGGCGCAGAAATCTTCGCGGCGGCAGAAAAGGAACGAGCCTGCCGCCAGCCGGAAAGCGCGGGAAAGCAGGTTCCAGAACGCGGTAAGCGCATGCCCCCACCCCGGCGCTGGCAGAAAACCTATAACAGCCCCACCGCCTATACAAGCGCCGCCCCGCATAAGGTCCACGGCCGCGCTCAGCGTGGCCGCCGAGAGCACGGAATCCGCGTCCACGAACAGCAGCCAGTCGCCTGAAGCCGCCGCGGCCCCGGTATTGCGGGCCATCGCGATCATATTTAACGGCTCGAACACCACTTTCGCGCCGCGCGCGGCGGCGAGGGCGGCGGTGCCGTCGGAGGAATTGTTATCGCAGACTATAACTTCATACGCCTGCCCCGGCAGGGCCGCGAAGGCGGCGCGCACGCAGTCCAAACAGGCGCCAATGAGCTTTTCCTCGTTGAAAGCCGGTATCACAACGCTGAGCTTCATGTTTGAATCATATATATTATGACACCCCTTTTCAATTTTGATAGGATTACCGGAAAGACCTTGTTCTCAGGCGACATCTGGTGAAGATCCGAGCATTTCTACTAATAGGACTGGCGATCATGACAGCTAGAACCCAAGCATTGGCCCAGCCCAGGCCCGCGCCGCGCTCCTGGACGGCGGTACACTTCCTCCCCGGGGATTTTGCGGCGGCCTCCCTTAAAAACCTGGCCCCCGCCCAATTCCCCGAGGGCGCCTTCAGCGTGGAGGATTCCAGCCGGCCGGCCGTGCTGGCCTCGGCGGATACCGAAGCGTTGTTCCCTTTCGACCAACTGCTGCTCTCGGCCGACGTCAGTTTCCCCGGCGGCGGCTCACTGGAAGCCGAGGCGCAGGTAAAGACCGCCGCGGGCTGGAGCCCGTGGTTCAGCTACGGGCGCTTCTCTCCGGACCAGGGCTCGGCCAGCGCGCCCGGCCAGGACAATGAGTTCGGCCGCATGGACGTGGATATCCTGCGCCTCAAACAGAAAGCGACGGCCTACCGCTACCGCCTCACGCTGACCTCGCGCGGGGCCAGGCCCCCGGTGCTGCGGCTGGCCGCGGCCTCCTATACCGATTCCGCCGCACCTTACGACCAGGCCGGCACCTGCGCCAAGCCAGCCGATTTCAAGCCGCTGAAGACCCAGGTCGCCCCCTGCTCGCAGATGGCCCTGCAGGTGAATTACTCCGGCGACATCTGCAGCCCGGTTTCCGTGTCCATGGCCTTCGGCTATCTGGGCCGCAAGGCCGACCCGCTGGCCACGGCCGCGGCCGTGCTGGACTCCGGTGAGAACATCTACGGCAACTGGTTCCTTAACACTTCCTACGCCGGCTCCACCGGCCTGTACGCCTTTCTTACACGCCTGAACTCGCTGGAGGAGGCGCGCGCGCTGCTCAACGCCGGCGCGGCCGTGGTCGTGAGCGTCACTTTCGGCCCGGACGAACTGAAGAATTCCCCACTTAAGAAAACCAAGGGGCACCTTATGGTGATAACCGGCTTCGACGCCAAGGGCAACGTTATAGTCAACGACCCTGCCGCCCCGGAGAACAGCGCCGTAGGCAGAACATACGACCGCACGCAATTCGCGGCCGCCTGGCTCAAGAACAAATACGGGACCGCCTACGTGCTGGCGAAAGACTTCGACAAGCTCCTGGCCGTTAAGGACCGCGTGGCGGAATTTTATTCCATGCCGCCGGCCAGCAAGGAAGAAAAGGGCAAACTCATAGAAAGCCAGCTGCTGGCGAACGAAAGGGCGGAGTTGCTGCAGGTTTCCGGCTCCTGGGCGCGCGTGCGCGCCGTGGAGCAGCGCAGCCTGGACGCCGACGGCAAGACGCTGGCTCCCTACGAGGGCTGGTTGCCGCTGGAAACGCTGGGCTTCAGCCTGCCGCTGCCTCCTACCGCCGTAGTGAACGCCAAAACGGTAAAGACCGGAGGCGGGGACGTTTCCCTGGGCGTTAAAGTGCGCGTGCTGGGCCCGGCCAAGGCCGGGGTAATGGTGGCGCTGGGCGACGGCACCCCTGCCGTACTGCCGGCGGACGCGCTGAACCCCCTGCCGCAGCCGGGCGCGCCCGACACGCTGCGTCGGAAGATATTACAAACGGCCCGCGTTTTCCTGGGCGACAAATACTACTGGGGCGGGCGCTCCGCCTGGGGCGTGGACTGCTCCGGGCTGGTAAGCCTGGCCTTCCGGGCCTGGGGCCTGGACCTGCCGCGTAACGCCGGCGACCAGTACCTGGCGTCCCGGCGCGTGCCGCGCGAAGAACTGAAACCCGCGGACCTCATCTTCTCCGCCGACGCGGCCAAACCCGGCTTCATTAACCATGTCATGCTTTATTCGGGCGCGGGTAAGCTGATCGAAGCCACCGGCGACACCAATTCCGTCAGGGAAGTAACGTTCAAAGAGAAGTTCGGCGCGGACCTCGCCAAGGTAAAGCACGGCGCGCTGGTGAACGGCAAAAAGATTTTCTTCGGCAGGATACTTAAGTAACGGAGGCCTTATGGGGATAACTGAAAAAGTTGCAGGCATCTTCCCGACGGCGGACCAGGTGCCGG
Organism: Elusimicrobiota bacterium; assembly: GCA_016234365.1. Lineage (GTDB taxonomy): Bacteria > Elusimicrobiota > Elusimicrobia > Elusimicrobiales > UBA9959 > UBA9959. The sequence goes on from JACRER010000062.1 coordinate 16,813, forward strand.
CGGCGGCCCGCGTGACGCCGCTGGAGCAGCGCGATTACCTGGTGAACGGGCGCATAAAGCCCTGGGCCGGGGCGCGCCACGAGGTGCTCTCCCCGGTCTGCCTGCTGGGCAAAAAAGGCCCCGAGCGCGTGCGGCTGGGCTCCTACCCCCTCATGACCGAAAAGGAAGCCCTTGAAGCTCTGGACGCGGCCGCGGCCGCCTACGACGAAGGGCGCGGCCTATGGCCGACGCTCGGCGTGGAAGCGCGCATCGCGCACATGGAGGACTTCGTGTGGCGCATGAAGGAAAAGCGCGCCGAAGTAGTGAACCTCCTGATGTGGGAGATAGGCAAGTCCGCGGAGGATTCCGCCAAGGAATTCGACCGCACCGTGGAATACATCGCGGACACGATAACGGCCCTGAAGGAACTGGACCGCAATTCCTCGCGCCTCTCGGTGACGCAGGGCATCATAGCGCAGATCAAGCGGGCGCCGCTGGGCGTAGTGCTGTGCATGGGCCCCTACAACTACCCGCTCAACGAAACTTTCACCACGCTGATCCCGGCGATACTGATGGGCAACACCGTGGTGTTCAAGCCGCCCAAATACGGCGTGCTGCTGCACCGCCCGCTGCTGGAGGCTTTCCGCGATTCCTTCCCGAAGGGCGTAGTGAACACGCTTTACGGCGAGGGCCGCAAGATAATAGGCCCCATCATGAAGACCGGCAAGGTGAACGTGCTGGCGTTCATAGGATCCAGCAAAGTGGCTGACCTGCTCAAGGTGCAGCACCCGGCCCCCCACCGGTTGCGCTGCGTGCTGGGGCTGGACGCCAAGAACGCCGGCATAGTGCTGCCGGACGCCGACGTGGACCTGGCCGTCTCCGAATGCCTTACCGGCGCGCTGTCCTACAACGGCCAGCGCTGCACCGCGCTGAAGATCCTTTTCGTGCACCGCTGCGTGCAAAGCGAGTTCCTGGAGAAGCTGGTGTGCGGCATAGAAGAACTGAAGCTGGGCATGCCGTGGGAACCCAAGGTAAAAATAACCCCTCTGCCCGAGGAAGAGAAGGCGCCTTACCTGGCGGCTGTTATAGCTGACGCCAGAAAGCACGGCGCCAAGGTCATAAACGAAGGCGGCGGCCAGGCCAACGGCGGCTTCGTCTACCCGGCGGTAGTCTACCCGGTCACGGCGAAGATGCGCCTGTGGCGCGAGGAACAGTTCGGCCCCGTGATCCCGGTGGTGCCGTTCAGCGACGTCAAGGAACCGCTCAAATACGTGACGGATTCCAACTTCGGCCAGCAGGTAAGCGTGTTCGGGCGCGACGCCGCCAAGATGGCCCCCATGCTGGACACGCTGGTCAACCAGGTCTGCCGCGTCAACGTGAACAGCCAGTGCCAGCGCGGCCCCGACGTCTTCCCGTTCACCGGCCGCAAGGATTCGGCGGAAGGCACGCTCTCGGTCTCCGACGCGCTGCGCTGCTTCTCCATCCGCACGCTGGTAGCGGCCAAAGAGTCGGACGCCAACAAGAAGCTCATCCGCAACATCCTGCGCGGCCGCAAGTCCAAATTCCTTTCCACGGACTTCATCCTGTAATGGACACGCGGACCGCGGAAATAGTCAAGGCGCTCAAGCAAGCCTACCCCGAGGCGGACTGTTCGCTGGACCACCGCAGCCCCTTCGAGCTGCTGGCGGCCACCATCCTTTCCGCGCAATGCACCGACGTGCGCGTCAACCTGGTTACCCCGGCGCTTTTTGAAAAATATCCGGGCCCGGCGGAGATGGCCAAAGCCGCCCTGCCGGACCTGGAAGCGCTGGTGCACTCCACGGGCTTCTACAAGAACAAGGCGCTCTCGCTCAAAGAGATGTCGGCGGCCCTGGTGCGGGATTTCGGCGGCGCGGTACCCAAGACCATGGAGCAGCTGCTGACGCTGCGCGGCGTGGCCCGCAAAACTGCCAACGTGGTGCTGGGGTCCGCCTTCGGCATAGCGGCCGGAGTAGTGGTGGACACGCACGTAAAAAGGCTGGCCTTCCGGCTGGGACTCACCAAAGAAACGGACCCCGGCAAAATAGAGGCCGACCTGATGAAGGCCCTGCCTAAAGAGGCCTGGATCTGGTTCGCTCACGCGCTGGTACTGCACGGAAGGGCCGTCTGCGACGCCCGCAAGCCGCTCTGCGGCAAGTGCCCGCTGCGCAGGCCGTGCCCCCGGAAAGGCGTTAATTAGGCCGTGCGGGGTTGCGCGCGCATACCGCTACCGCTATAATAAATACGATGGCTGAGATTAAAGGACGCGTACTGGCGGTCACCTCGGGCAGCGAACTGTCTGCCGAGATGTCCCCCTCCATGTCCGGCCGCGGGCTGGAGCTGGTGATAGTGCCCACGCTCAAATACGCCGCCGCCCGGCTCGAGACCGGGGACTGTTTTGCCATGGTAGTGGACTTCAGCCGCATCCCCTTCACCGAGCGCGAGCCGTTCCTCGCCCTGCACGCCCAATACCCTAAAGTACACCTTTTCCTGCTGGAGTCCCTGGCCAGCATGGCCCCCGCCTCCAGCGCGCCCCTGCGCCGCCTGCCCTGGCCGCTGCCCGTCGGTTTCGCGGACCAGGTGCGCGTCATCGGGCGCATGGTGATCTTCCTGGCGGACCAGGTACTTTTCAACACCGGCGCCGTGCAGGCGGCTTTCCAGCAGGCCGGAGTCAGCCCCCTTTCGGTAGAATCCACCAAAGCGCTGCCGGAATTCATCCGCCAGCAGAACGAGGCGCGCATCTTCGCCACACAGGAGACCAAGCCCAAAAAGTCCTGGTCCCTGCTGGGCGGCGACGAACAGGAATCCCCCGGCATCACCAAGTTGCCCACCCACGTGGTAGTGGCGCCGCTCGTCGGGGGCATGGCCGACGCCTGCGCGCTGGACGCCGCCATCCGCGCCGCCACCCCGGAAGCGGTCTGCTATTTCGTCTCGGGCATAGACCCGGTGCGCTACGCCCTGCAGGAACTCAAGGACGGCCGCCCGGTGGCGCTGCCGCGCGACCAGGCCGGCCGCGTGGCCGGCATCCTCATAGAGAATATGGAGGGCGCCGACGTTCGCCTGACGGCGCGCGAGACGGAGCGCGTGCTGCTGCTGGACAATTTCAAGCCAGCCGTGGTCTCGCTGGCGCAGGCCATGTCCGGCGCGGGCTACGAGGTCACCGCCACCATGGACGGGGCCGAGGCGCTTAAACTTTGCAACAAGGGCGCGTTCCACCTGGCCGTCATAGGCACCACGACCTCGGGCCAGTATTCCGGCGCGGAACTGGCGCAAAAACTGCGCGAGCGCGATCCGGACCTGCGCATCATCTTCATGGTGGAACAGTACCCGCTCAAGGCCGCGCTGCAGGGCGTCAGCCAGGTGGTGGAACTGGGCCTCGACGACGCCATCCTCAAGCCCGTGGAAGCGTCCCGCCTCATCTTCTCCGTGGAGAAGGCGCTGGAACGCCGCTTCCTGCTGCTGGAGAACGCACGCCTGCTCAAAGAGATGCAGGAACTGAACCGCCAGTTGGCCGCCATGAACGGCTTCCAGAAGAATTTTTTCGCCATGGTAGCGCACGACGTGAAGAGCCCGCTGACGGCCATCCTCGGCTACTCCGAGGTGCTCAACGGCAAGCTTAAGGCCATGCCGAGCGAGCAGCGCTACGCCGCCAACATCCAGACCTCGGCCAAGACCCTGAACGTTTTGATCTCCGACCTGGTGGACCTGGCCGCCATGGAATCCGGCAAGCTGCGCGTGGAGATCGGCACGCTGAACCTGCTAGCCGTGGTGCAGGACGTGTACGCCCGCGTGGAGATAGCGGCCCAGAAACGCAACCTGAACATGAAGCTGGAAGTCCCGCCCGTGCTGCCGCCGCTGGCCGGCGACGACGCGCGCATTGGCCAGGTGGTGCAGAACCTCTGCACCAACGCAATCCAGTACACCAAGGAAGGCGGCAACATAACTATTAAGGTAGAGACCGCCCCCGGCAAAGTCGTAGTAAGCGTGATAGACACCGGCATCGGCATCTCCAAGGAAGACCTCCCGCGCGTGTGGGAACGGTTCTTCCAGACCAAGGAAGCCCAAGGCATGCGCAAGGCCGGCTTCGGCCTCGGCCTCAAGATCGCCCGCGAGATCGTCCTCAAGCACGGCGGCGAAATGGGCATAGAGTCGGAGCTCGGCGTGGGTTCGCGCTTCTTCTTCCACATCCCGGTGAAAACGCCGGAACCGCCCCCCCCGCCGCCGGCAAAGCCAGCTTAAACCAAAAAGAAGAAGCCGGGCACTCGCCCGGCTTCTTCTTTTCCCTGCCCGCCCCCGGCCGCTACCGCTCCCCGGCTTCCGCGGCCCGGCGCAGCGCGGGCTGGGCGCACTTATGCGACGCAGCCACCTCCCGCTTCCTCAACAGGCAATAGTAGAAGAACTCCCCGTCGTACCTGCAAACGCAATAAGGACACTTTTCCGATCTCATACTGCCCCCTTGCGGCCCCCGCCGCGTCAAAGATTAGTGATATCCTGGAAGATGATGCCGGCGCCGATTATCTTGCCGTCCACGCCCTTGATGTTTATAGAGCTGTAACCGACCACTTTTTTCTTGCCGTTGACCATGCAGGTGAACTCCTGCCGGCGGACGGTCTTGCCCTGCTTGAGCACGTCGCCGATGGCGCTGACGATGTCCGGGCAGAGCTGGAACAGCTCCACTACCGGCTTATTAAGGTATTCCTGCCCGACCTCGAAGATCTCCGAGGCTTTGGGGTTGAAAAAGATAACCTTGCCTTCCATGTCGGAACCGATGAACCCGCCGGAAAGGTTATTGATAGTGCTCTCGCCCTTGAGGTTGAGCTGCTTTATGGTGGCTTCCTGGCGGCTGATATAAACGTCGCGCGCCACGAGGGAGGCCAACAGCGAGGCCGCCTTAAGGTCTTCGCCGTTGAACGAGCCCGCCTGCGCGTTTATGAATTCCGCCACGCCCAGCAGTTCGCCGTTGGCGAAGGCCGGCACCGCTATCACGTTCTTGGTCTTGAACCCGGTGCCGGTGTCAACCTTTTTCGTGAACAGGGGGCTGGTCTCGGCGTCGTTTATCAGCACCGGCTCCTTACCCTCGGCACAGGCCCCGACCACGCCCTGGTAGCCGAACGAAACGCCCACCAGGTCGCCGCCCACAGGGCCGATGCTTTTGCGGAAGGTAAGCAGGCGCTTGGCCTCGTCGGTCTCGAAGAAACTGGCGGCATGACAGCCCAGCAGGTTGGCGCCCCGGCGCACCAGGAAATCCCAGAGGGCGTCCTCCCCCTGCGGCTTCTCGTAGGCCAGGTCGCGGCTGAATTTAAGTATCAGGTCTATCGGGGAGCTCATCTTTTCACCTTTTTCGGCTGAGGAAGTACATGGAAGAGATCAAGCACGCCGGCCGCCATGGAGTCGGCCAGCTCGGCCTGGAAAGCGGAGGAATTAAGCAATTCCTCCTGCCGGGGCAGGATCATATAGGCGTTCTCCACCAGCGCGGCCGGCATCCAGGTCAGGCGCGCCACCAGGTAGTCGCCGTAGCGCAGCCCCTCGTCGGGCAGCGGGATGTTGCGCAGGTACGCGCGGTGGATGGCGGCGGCCAGCGGCCGGCTGTGGCGGTGGTAATGGTAGATGGAAAAGCCGCGGGGCTGGGAGAACGGGTCCTCGCCGTCGCCGATAGCGTTATTATGGACGCTGATGAACAGGTCGCCGCCCAGCGAAACCGCCAGTTTCGGACGGTCGGGCAGGTCCACGAACTCGTCGGCGTTGCGCGTCATCTTCACTTCGGCGCCGTACGCCGCCAGCCTGTCGCGCAGGCGCCTGGCGATATCCAGGTTCAGGTTCACCTCGAAAGTTTCTTTGGGCCCTACCGCGCCGTCCAGCCGGCAGCGTGCGGCGGCGCCCAGCGTGGACCAGCGCACGCTCTGCAGCGGCGGCTTGGTGTTATTGTCGCACTTCAGGTACGGGGAGTGGCCGGGGTCCAGCACCACGGTAACGCCGGAGAGCGGCCTGGGCCACGCCAGCGACGGCCGCGGCGCCGAGCGCAGGTCAACCTGCAGCGCCCTGGCGGAAGTGGAATAGGCGATATTGTAGCCCCAGACTTCCCCGGCGGTCTCAAAATCCACCTGCGTCACGCCGGCGGCCGCCTGGCGGAAAGCCACGTTCCTCACGAAAGTATCGGAGGAATCGTAGACCACGTAGTTGGTATGGTTGTTGGTGTAGTAGAGGGTCAACCGCAGGCCATTGGGGGTTTCCTCGGCGGAGTAGGGCACCTTCTCGTAAACGGCCACCTGCGCGGAACTGCCGAAGGCGGTCTTTTTGAGCTTGATGGAGCCGGTCTCGGTAAGGGCCGGCCACGCCGGCGCCGCAGGCGACGCCGCCTGCACCTTGGAGTCCTCCACCCAGGCCGTCTCGGAAGCGGAAAGGGCCACGCGGCGCATACCGTTGGTCCGGCCGTTGGCCACCAGCTTAACGCCCTTCTGCATGAACAGCATGTAGCCGCCGTCGGGCGCGTTGCGCAGGACCACGGTATCGGTGGAAGTCTCGAGCAGGTAATTGGCCCTGAGTATCTTTACGGCGCCTTTGGCTTTGGCGGCCGCGCCATGCCCGAAAAGTCCGGCCTTGAACCTGGCGGTCAGCGCGCAGCCGGAACAGCGGTCTGAATCCTCTACGCGGCGCGCGCCGTAGTAGTTGCCGGAACCCGCCGGGGATTCCGTCAGAGGCTCGTCCTTAAAGACTCCCTCCAGCGAAAAAACGGCTTCCTTACCCGGGGTGCCCGCGGCGGCCAGGCGGATATAATCGCCTGGGAACACTTCGGAATCGGCCGCGTAATTGGTTATCTCCAGGCGCACCGGGCCGGTGGAAGAACGCGCGTCCGGAGCGGAGGCGACCTTCAGGCCGCGCTGCGCGGTGGTGCCGTCCGCCAACTGGCCTTTGAAAGCAAAATCCCCCTCCGCCACCGGCAGATAGGCTATAAAGCCGCCGTTGGGGTAGACCTGGATCTTCTCGCCGTTGATGGTAAAAGCGGCCGTGGACGGGGAGACGTTGCCGAACACGAAGGTTTTAGCCATGGACGGCAGCTGCGAGCCTTCGGCCGGGTAGACGAAATTTATCTCTCCGGCGGCGGCGGGCGCGGCGGCCAGCAGGAGGGCGACAGGGAGGGTCCGGAGGATGTTCATATTGAAGTAGGTTCTTAAAAAAAGCGAAATATAAATTTAATACCGTGCAGGTATGATTATAATATATTCACGCCTATGAAAAAATCAGCCGCGCTTTTCATCGTTCTCTGCCTGCTGCCCGCCGCCGCCCCCGCCGCGGTGGACTTCACTTTTCTCAAACACGGGGCCAGGGCCAACGCCGCCGGCTCGGCTATCTCCACTAGCGTCAACGATACCTACGCCGTGTTCTACAATCCGGCCAACCTCACCTCGCTTACGGAAACCGAGACGCGCTTTGAAACCGCGCGCCGGCTGGCCCCGCTGCAGGTGGGAGAGGCCTCCCTGGTCTATGTCCGCCCCGTCCCCGACACGGACGGCAAAGTGGCGGCCCTCGGCTATTACGCCATCCGCCAGGGCGGCGGCTCCAGCATGGATTCCCTCTCCATGGCCACGGGCAAGCGCACCGTTTTCAAGTACCTGCAGATGCCGCTTTACTACGGCACGGCTTTCAAACTGGTCAGCCTGCGCACCCCCGCCAAGGGCCAGCTGGGCATCGGTTTCGACGCCGGCGTGCGCCTGGAAGCCAACTCCGGCCTCGCCACGGCGCTGACGCTGACGGACATGACGATGGGCACGGGCAAGTCGCTGGCCACGGTAACGCTGGGCAATTCCTACCGCACCGGCGCTTACCGCTTTATGGCCGACCTCAAGGCCCGCGGCTCTTACTCCGAATTTTTCCTCGGCGCCGAGCACGACATGTTCAACGGGCTGCTGCAGGCCAGGGCCGGCAAGGGCGTGGCCCTGGGCAAAGGGCGCTACCTGGCGCTGGGCCTGGGCGTTAACGTGCTGCCCTGGACCATAGACCTGGGCTGGTCCATCCCCTGGGCCGGCTACAACGAGAATTCCGGCTATTACGGCTTCACCGTCGGCTACCGCTTCGGTTCGCGCACCTTCAGCGAAAAGCTGGTAGGCGACGCCGCGCGGCAGGCCGACACGCTGAAAACGCAGATAGACGACCTGCGCGTACAGCGCGCCGCCCTGGAGAATTCCATAGCCACCTACCGCGTCAATAAGGGCCTGCTGGAAAGCGACCTGACCGTGATGCAGGGGCGCATGCGCGAAACCGAAGCCAACCTTAAAGAAGTGAACCTGCAGCTGTTGGAAGCGCAGTATAAGAAAGAAGCGCCCAAACCTGTAAAGCGCTACGTCCCGCCCCCGCCGGAACGCTGGCCCAAGCTGCACAAAGCCGCCGCCGGGGAAACGCTGCGCTCCATAGCCGGGAAGTATTACGGCAACCCCAACCTCTGGGAGCGGATCTACTCCGCCAATGAGAAGAATATTTCCAAGGGCCTGCCGGTGGAAGGCGCGATACTGACCATCCCGCCCCCGCCCGCGGGGAAGTGACGCCATGCAAAACACCGTCCAGGTTATCTGCGCTTCGGAGAAGGACCGCACGCTGCTGCGCGGCATCTTCGCCAATATAGGAGCGGACGCGGTCTTCGCCGCGGACATGAACGACGCGCTGGCCGTGTTCGAGAAAGCCCGCCCCGCCGCCGTCTTCTTTGCTGACGGCGAGGAACCGCCGGCCGAAGTGCAGCTGCGGGAATTCAGGCGCGTGGCGCCGTTCCTGCCCATAGTCCCCCTCCTCAAGCGCCGCGACGCGCACCGCGCGGTAGGCCTTATGAAGGCCGGCGCGTTCGACTGCGTGCAGGCCCCGTGGACCGAAGAAGCCATGCGCCCGGTCTACCGCAAGGCGCTGCGCCTTGGCGGCACCGCCGTGGAGCTGGATTCCATGGCGCTGCGGTCGCGCAGGCGTTCCGTGGCGCTGGCGGCGGCCTTATTCTTCGCTTTCGCCGGTTTCGCCGGAGGCTTCTACTACGGCTTCAAGCGGTTCTCCCCCCGCGCCACGCAGCCGCACAGCTTCCGCCTGCCTTACGCCCACCCCACCGGCATCGTCATCCGCGAAAGTTCCGTACTCATAAGCGACTGGTACAGCCAGGGCCTCTACGAGCACGATATCAAGAATTTCGGCATCCGCCGGGTCACCAGCCTGCCGGAGGATACGCCCGTGGCAATGGCCGCGTCCCCGGATTCCCTGTGGCTGGCCGAGGCCGACGGCACGCTGCAGCGGCGCCTGCTGGACGCCCGCTACACCCCTGTTTCAAAGACCTCCCGTTTCTCCCCCACGCCCGACAGCGTCTGCTACGACGGGCTGTATTTCTGGACGGCGGATTCCCGCACCGGCTCCGTCACCAAGCGCATGCCCGGCGACGCGCTCACGGAACTTAAAACCTACAAGTACCCCGGCGGCAAACTCGGCGCCCTCACCTGCGACAACCGCTTCCTCTGGGCCGCGGATCCCGGCTGGCGGGCGCTGGTAAAGATGTCCCTGGACGATCCGGAAAAAGTACTTTCACGCACCGATCTGAAGGGTTACGCCTCCAAGACGCTCAAGATCACCGCCGTGGCGGCGAAGGACGGCAAGGTCTGGTTCGCCGGAGAGGACGGCGGGCACGGAGTGGCCTTCTTTGAAAATGAGCCCAAATAAGGCGGATTCCCTGATCCCCGCCGCAGCGCGTACCGCTGCGGACCTCACTCCGGCCTGGGGCCGGTTCACCGCGATCACGCCGCAGGACGCGGAATTCCTGAGCCATTTCGAACTGGCGGCGGGAAAAACGCTGCTGCTGGACTTCGAACTGGGCGCAACGGCCTTCGCGGACGTCCGGGCCCGGGTCTGCAGGGCGCTGCGCGATCCCGACGGTTATTACAACTACGAACTGCAGTTCCTGGACCCGGCTCAGCGCGGCCTCCTGAAAAACGCGCTGGAAAAGCTCCCCCGCGACTGACCGGTTCGTTCCCGGCCGCCCGTAAAATAGATACAATTTGAGCATGAACATCACGCGCACACGCGCCGTTACGGCCGCATTGCTCCTTTTTGCCGCCGGGGCCGGCGTTTTAGCCTATATCAAGTATCAGCGCTTCTCCGCCTACCTCACGGCCCAGATAAGCGGGCAGGCCGCAAAGAAACTCGGCCGCGAGGTCAAGTTCAAAAGCGTCTCTTTCTCCCCGCTCACCGGCATAGTCATCAAGGAAGCCTGTATTTCGCGCCCACCGGATTTCTCCAAAGGGAATTTTTTCTGCGCAAAGAAAACCGTGATCCGCCCGCAATTGGCGGCCATGCTGCGCAACCAGGTCTACTTTTCCCGCGTCGCTTTCAACGGGGCCTCGCTGAAGGTCCGGGAAAAGGGCGGCAAATGGGATTTCGAGGACCTGCTGGCGAGGCTGCCGGAGAGGACCAAGGGCCTGTACCTTACCTGGAACGCCAGCGAGCTGCAGTTCACGGATTCCGCCCTGGAGGCCGACCTGGAAACCTCGGGGCTCTCCCTGGCGCTCCAGGGAGCGGATATAAAGCTGGAGCACTATTCCACGCTCGGGGGCAACTACGGGCTCACCGCCGGCGGCACCCTGAAGAGCGCGGTCAAGGGCAAACTATTTTCCGCGGAAGTCGCCCTGGACGCGGACGCCAATTTCGACTACGGCGGCATGTCCTCCACCAAAGGCACGCTTGCAGCCTCGAAACTTTCCTACGGGGAGATCTCCCTCGACGGGTTCAAAGCCGACTGGGCGCTTTTCAACATGCGCAAACCCCTGGCCGAAAAGAACTACTCCGCCTCGTTCTCCGCCCAAAACCTGCTGGTCCCCGCCAACGGCAACCAGGTGCGCGACGGCGTAGCCAAAGGCCTGGACCTCTTTTCCGCTGCGATGGGCCGGTCCGCCCCCAGGATAGGCGACATCGAGGCCTCTTCCCTCTCCGCCGCTTTCTTATTGAACGATTCAGCGCTCGCCGTTAAGGATATAGCGCTGCGCACGAATTTCATGGACCTGGACGCGCGGCTCGCCATCGCCGGCCACGTCAAAACCGCGGACGCTTCGCTGAAGGCTTCCATCGGCTCCAGCAAACTGGAGATGTCGGCCTCCGGCCCCATGAACGCCCCGGAGATAAAACCCCTTCTCTCGTCTACGCTTTCTTCCAAGTTCAAAACGGCCCTCAACGGCCTGGAAGAAGACCTTTTAAAACTATTCCCCGTCACAGGAGCGAACTAATGTCCAAGAAAGTCATAGTGATAGGTTCCGGGCCCGGCGGCTATCCGGCCGCGCTGCGCCTTAAAGAGCTAGGGGCCGATGTCTCGATAGTCGAGGCCTGGGATTTTGGCGGCACCTGCCTCAACCGCGGCTGCATCCCCTCCAAGGCTTTCCTGGACACCGGCCACCGCGTGCATGCCTTCGAGGGCCTGCGCAAACTGCTGAAAGCGGACTCCGGCGTTAACTTCTCCGCCGGCATGCTGGACTGGGAGAAAGTAAAGGCCCGCCGCGCCGAAGTAATAACGAAACTGCGCACGTCCCTGGAAAAATTATTCCTGGCAAAGAAGATCGAGGTCATCCGCGGCCGGGCCGCCTTCTCCGGCCCCAATGAGATCACCATAACCGGACCGCAGGGCGAAATTAAGAAGACCTTCGACGCGGCCATCCTCGCCGCCGGCACCCGCCCCAGTTTCCCCCCGCCGTTCCGAGACTACCATGAGCAGCTTACCGATTCTGACCGTGTCTTCGACCTGCCAAAACTGCCCAAGTCCCTCCTTATAGTAGGCGGCGGCGTGATAGGCCTGGAATTCGCCTGCTTCTTCAACTCCATAGGCGTGGAAGTTTCCGTATTGGAACTGCTGCCGGATATACTTGCCGGCGAGGACCCCCAGGTGACGCGGACGGTGCGTTCCTCTTTCGAAAAGCGCGGGATCAAGTTCTACCTCGGCAAAAAGACGTTGAAGATCTCCGTCGACGGCCCGCTAAAAGCCGTGGAACTGGAAGACGGCGCCTGCCTGCAGGCCGAAGAGATCCTGGTGGGGGCCGGCCGCGCGGCGGACCTTACCGGTATGGGGCTGGAAAGCATCGCTTTGCCCTGGGACCGGCGCGGCGTGAAGTGCGACGCCGGCATGCGCACGGCCATCCCCAACGTCTACGCGGTAGGCGACGTCAACGGCATCTCCCTGCTTGCGCATTCAGCGAGCCGGCAGGGCGAGATAGCCGCCGAGAACATAATGGGAGCCTCCCACAACTTCGACGATTCCATAGTCCCCAAGTGCGTCTACGCCTGGCCCGAGGTCGGTTCCGTAGGCCTCAATAAGGCCCAGGCGGAGGCCAAAGGCCTGCAGGTCAAGACCTCGCGCGCGTTCTACCTCGGCATCGGAAAGGCCGTGGCCACCGACGAGACGGAGGGCTTCGCGCAGCTGGTCTTCGATGCGGCGGACGAGACGCTGCTGGGCGCGCAGATAGTGGGCGGCCCGGCCACGGAGCTTATCCATGTGCTGGCGCTGGGTGTGAAGCTGAAGCTCAAACGCCGCGACCTGCGCGAGATCATCTACGCGCACCCGACCATGGCCGAGGCTATCCACGAGGCGCTGGCGAAATAATGAAACTGCTGTCCTGGAACGTCAACGGCTACCGCGCCGTGCTGAAAAAAGGCTTCGGCGAGTTCCTTCTCTCTTCCGGCGCCGACGTGCTGGGGCTGCAGGAAGTGAAAGCCTGCCCCGACCAGTTGGCGGACAAGGACCGGGCCTTCCCGGGCTACAGATCCGGCTGGAACTGCGCCGAGCGCAAGGGGTACAGCGGCGTGGCGGCTTTCTACAAAAAAGAACCGCTGGCGGTGACCAACGGCTTCGGCATAAAGAAGTTCGACTGCGAAGGCCGCGTGATAACCCTGGAGTATCCCGCTTTTTACCTGCTCAACGTCTACTTTCCCAACGGCGGGCAAGGCCCGGAGCGCCTGGCCTATAAACTGGAGTTCTACGAAGCTTTCCTGGAGCACATAGAGAAGCTCCGCAAAACCGGCAAGGCCGTCGTCTTCTGCGGCGACGTCAACACGGCCCACAGGGAAATCGACCTGGCCCGCCCTAAAGAGAACGTCGAAAATTCCGGCTTCATGCCCATAGAGCGCGCCTGGCTGGACCAGATCACCAAACTTGGCTGGACGGACACCTTCCGCGCCTTCCATCCCGA
>JACRER010000065.1 GCA_016234365.1 Elusimicrobiota bacterium
CGCCCTCGCAAAGAACGACCTGGAATACCGCCGGCTCAATACGGAAAAAACGGCGCTGGAGCGCCAGCGCGGCGAACTGGAGCGGCAGCTCAAGGAAGTGGGCGAGAAGCCCGCCATAGAGCGCGCCGCCCGCACCAGGCTGGGCCTGGTGCGCCCGGGAGAGACGGAATACCGGTTCCCCCCGCCGAAGGACAGCGACAAATGAAGGTACGCCAGTTCAAACTGGGCCCGATGGATAATTTCTCGTACCTCGTCTGGGACGAGGACACGCTGGACGCCGCCGTAATAGACCCGGCCTGGCAGCCGGAACCGCTGGCCCAAGCGCTGAAGGCCGAAAAGCTGAAGCTGCGCGCCGTGCTGCTGACGCACGCCCACCCGGACCATGTCAACGCCGTGGGGTTCTTCACCGCGCTGGACAAGGACCTGCCCGTGCACCTGCACGAGGCCGACCACCATATGCTGGAGAACCAGCCCAAAACCCTCAAGCCCGCCGTGGACGGCGAAAAGATAGAGGCCGGGGCGCTGAAACTGCAGGTCCTCCACACCCCGGGGCATACGCCCGGCTCCGTCTGCTACCGCGCGGGGCAGGCGGTCTTTACCGGCGACACGCTTTTTATAGGCGAATGCGGCCGCGTGGACCTGCCGGGTTCCAGCGCCGAGGCGCTTTATGACAGCTTCGTGAAACTGGCCGCCCTGCCAGACGCCGCGGCCGTCTACCCGGGCCACTCCTACAACGGCGACACCTCCACTTTCGGGGTGCAGAAGGAATATAACCTCTACCTCAAGCTCGCCAAACAGGGCCGCAAGGCGGATTTCCTGAAGGCGGTCTCGTGAAAGGCTGGGCCGCGGTCTCCGACTTCGACGGGACCATAACCCTGCGCGACGTGGGCGACCACCTGCTGCTGCACTACGGCTTCGCCGACCGCAAGACCATAGAGGAATCCTACTCGCTGAAAGTGCGGGTGGAAGACTTCATGAAGCGCGCCTTCGCCGGGGCCGCCCTGTCCGAAGCCGTGATAGCGGATTTCGTGCGCTCCAAAGTCAGGACGCGGCCCGGCTTCCGGGAGTTCATACTTTTCTGCGAGCGCAGTAAGGTGCCTTTCGAGATAGCGAGCGGCGGCGTGGACCTTTACGCCGACCCTTTTTTCCGCAAGCACGGCGTAAAGGTGAAGTCTTTTTTCGGCAAGGCGAAGGTGGTGAAGGGCGGGATCCGGATAACCTACCCGTTCCTGCGCAGCACCACGCTGAGCGCCTTTAAAGCCTCGCGCGTGGCGCGCTTCAAGCGCGCCGGCCGCCGCGTAGTCTTTTTTGGGGACGGGCCCAACGACCTTAAGGCGGCCTCGCTGGCCGACAAGGTGTACGCGGCGGGGCGGCTGCTGAAGCTCTGCCGCGAGCGCGGCGTGCCGGCCTCGCGCCTTACGGATTTCAAGAAGGCGGCTTCTTTCATTACCAGGAACGCCTGAGACCGCGGGCACAACTTATGCACCCAGTACTATTCCAATTAGGTTCCTTTAAACTCCCGGCTTACGGCCTTATGGTGGCTTGCGGCTACCTGGCCGCCATCCTCTACGCGATGAGGGCGGGTAAGGACCGGTTCAAGAAGGACGACCTGTCCGACCTGGTCTTTTACACGGTGCTGGCTGGAATGGCCGGGGCCAAGCTGTTCTACGCCGCCACCTACTGGACCTCGCTGGGCACGGACTTCCTTTCGCGCGCCCTGTTCCTGCTGCGCTCGTTCCAGTACGGTTTCGTTTTTTACGGCGGGCTGGTATTCGGCGCGGCGGCATTCTTCCTGCTGGCGCGGCGGCGCAAGCTGCCGGCCCTCGCCGCGGCGGACCTGTTCGCCCCGGCGCTGGCGCTGGGCCACGCTTTCGGCCGGGTGGGCTGTTTTCTGGCCGGTTGCTGCCACGGCAGGCCTTCCGGCTACTCCCTGGCGGTAACTTTCACCAACCCCGCCTGCGAAGTGGACCCGGCCCTGCTGGGCGTACCGCTTTACCCGACGCAGCTGCTGGAAGCGGCCGGGAACCTGGGCATCTTCTTCCTGCTTAACGCCGCCCTGGGCCGCAGGCTGCGCCCCGGCGCCGTGCTGGCGCTTTACGCGGCGCTCTACTCGGCGCAGCGCTTCCTTATAGAGTTCCTGCGCGGCGACGACCGCGGCGCGGCGCACCTGGGTGCTTCCCCGGCGCAATTGGTCTCGCTGGCCGTGTTCGCCGCGGCGGCGGCGCTCTTCTTCAAATTGAGGTCAAAAAATGAAAAAAACTAAGAATATTTATGCCGGCGCGCCCGTACGCCTGGATGTTTACCTGGCCGCTTCCGGGGAAAATTTCTCCCGCTCCTACGCGCGGCGCCTGGCCGAGGAAGGCCTGGCGCTGGTGAACGGCGCCAGGAGAAAACCCTCCTTCATGCTGACGCACGGCGACGAAGTGGAACTGGCCCTGCCCGGCTCCGGGCTGGCGCAGGAAGGTTTCGAAAAACTGGTGCTCTTCGAGGACGACGCCCTGCTGGCGGTGCAGAAGCCTGCCGGAGTGGCGGTACATCCCAACCCGGGCGGCTGGGAAACCAATCCCCGCGCGGCGCTGCTGGGAGAGCCCACGCTGGTGTCCATGCTTTATACGGCCCGCCCCAAAACTGCGGAAGCCGGCCTGGAACGCCTGGGCGTGGTGCACCGCCTGGACAGGGATACCAGCGGCCTGATGCTGATAGCCAAGACGCCGGAGGCGCAGCAGTCGCTCAAGGACGGTTTCCGCGAGCGGCTGATGAGGAAGGTTTACCTGGGCGCCGTGGCCGGCATCCCCCCCAAGACCGGAGTGATAGACGCGCCGATAGGCCGCGCCAGCGGCTTCAAAAAAATAAAGGTCTGGGAATACGGTCGCGACGCGCTCACCGAGTACGCGCTGAAGGAAAAAGGCCGCGGCTGCGCGCTGCTGGAGATCTACCCCAAGACCGGCCGCACCAACCAGATCCGCATCCACCTCGCGCATATCGGCCACCCCATCATGGGCGATAAACTTTACGGCGGGCCGGACGCGCCGCGCATGCTGCTGCACTCTTTCAGCCTTGCGTTCGCGCACCCGTACACCGGCCGCCGCATGACGCTGCGGGCGCCGCTGCAGCCGGACTTCAAGGCGGCCTGGAAAGAGGTCAGCCGGAAATAACCGCGCGGCCGCAAAAATAACGCCCGGGGCAAAAACCCCGGGCGTCGTTCTTTTAAGCGGTCCTTAGAACCTGGAGACGGAAGAAAAGACCTTAAAGTCCAGCCGCGGGAAGAGGTTATTCTGGCGCTCAAGCGCTACCAGCGCGGGTTCGTCTATCCGCTTTTCTATCACCTCGCCCAGTAGTTTGCGGGCGTTGGCGGCGTGGTCCTCAAGGCGGCCCTTGGCGTATTCCGAGTGCGAGCCTATATAGAGCAGGAAGGCCCAGTCGGAAGACTGCGCCAGCAGCGTCTCGCGGGCCGCTTGGTTGAGCGCCCGGACGGCCAGGCTGTTGAGGTCCTGGTTGCGGAAGCGGTTGGCCGTCTCGATCATCTTATCCGTGGCGGAATAGACGGCCGGGTAGACAAAATCGTTGGTCTCGTTGAGCCAGGGGTCGAAGTAGCCGTTCTCCCCCCACGACGACATGCCTGGAGACAGTTCGGCCGGCTCCTGGCAGGAATTGAGATACTCCGACGGCGTCACGAACTGCAGCGGCAGGCGCTCGGCGCGGATCTTGCGGATGACGGCCTCAAGGAACGCCGGCCCCTCGAACCACCAGTGCCCGAACAGTTCGGCGTCGTAGCAGCTGACTATCAGCGGGCGCGAACCGCGGGCGTTATAAAAATCGTCCGTCTGCTTCATGCGGCGGGCGAGGAAATCAGAGGCGTGGGCGTCCACGCGGGCCAGGGCGGCCTCGGGGTCGTAATAGTGCTTGGCGGCCAGGTCCACGTTAGCGCCGGTAATGCGGTGGTATTTCAGGCCCAGCGGCCTGCGGGCGCCTTCCGTCCCCAGGTAAGGCCTGATATATTCGTATTCGCCGTCGTAGCCGAGGTCGCGGTAAAATTCCCGGTAGGCGGGATCGCCCGGGTAGCCGAACTTGGCGCTCCAGACCTCGCGCGAACTGGCCGCGTCGCGGGCGAAAAGGCCCAGCCCGTTGGAGGTGCGGTAGGGAGAATAAACGCCGTTGGGCGCCGACAGGGTCTCCACGGCGTGCGACTCCATGAAGGTATAATTGAAGCCGGAAAGTTTCAGGTAGGAGTTCAGGCGCGGTTCATAGGCGCATTCCGGCAGCCAGAAGCCGGCCGGCTTGCGGTTGAACCTGTCCAGGTAATCTTCGGCGGCCACGGCCAACTGCGCGCGCACGGCCTCCGGGCGCGCCAGTAGCGGCAGCACGGCGTGCGTGGCGGAAGTGGTGATGATCTCTATCTGTCCGGCGTGCTGCAGCGCTTTCAGAGGCGTTATCAGGTCGCCGCTGTACTTGTGCATAAGGCCGGCGGCCTCTTCATAAAGTTTCTGGTAGAGCTTGACCGTTTTCAGGAGGGCCGGGTCGTTCTGCGCGCGGACGACCTCCTTCTCCAGCAGTTCAAGGCGCGATTCCACGTATTCCTGCAGTTTGGCTTCCAGTTCCTCGTTCTCCAGCATCGCGCCCAGCGTAGGGGAGATGGAGACCGCCACGCCGGGCCTTATGCCCTCGGCCGCGAGGCGTTCCAGCACGGAGATCAGCGGCACATAGGTCTCCACCACGGCCTCAAAGAACCAGTTCTCCTCCAAAAATCCGGAGTTCTGCGGGTGGTTCACGTACGGCAGGTGCGCGTGAAGCAAGAACATCAGCGAGCCGCGCGAGCTCATGTGGAGACCCTCTTATGGAATTCAAGGCTGGCGTAAGCGCGGTCTTCGGCCTGGCCTGCGGCCGCGGGAGCGGCGGCGGTATTGGACTCCAGCAGTTTTTCCCAGTTGGCGCCGCGCTGCGCGTAGAGCGCCGCGCAGTAAACGCGCCCCTGGTCGGGCACGCGCACGTAGGCGCGCCCGGGCTGCCAGGGCAGATGATAGGAATGGGCGTGGGTCAGGTCGTCGGAATAGGAAAGCCGCAGCTCGACGTCAGGCCCCAGGGCCCCGGAGCGGAAAGCTTCGGCCCGGCCGGCGGACAACTGCCAGAAAATAAAAAAATTCCCGGGGTTTTTTGGGAGAAGGACCAGCCTGTCCTCGGCTGGCAGCGGCTTGGATAATTCCGGCATAACTCTGACTATAATCTACCAAATTTTCCGGAAGTTTAAGAGCATTTTTTTCCCGGCGTTATTTTTTATATCATAGAGGGAAGCCACGCCAGTTTTCTTTAGTTAAGGAGCCGACCATGAAAGCAATAGTAAAAACCTCCCGCACCCGCGGGGCCAGCTACCGGGACGCGGAAGTGCCGGTGATAACCAAGGACGAACTCCTGGTCCGCGTCACGGCCGCCTCCATAAGCCCCGGCGACCTGGCCATTTTCAACCACGCCGGCCCCGGCTTCGCCACGCCCACGCTGCCGTTCATTTTCGGCCAGGAGTTCTGCGGCGAAGTGGTGGAGATAGGCTCGCAGGCCAAAGGCTTCGACAAAGGCGACTTCGTCTCGGTGGAATCCCACGTTTTCTGCGGCGTCTGCGGCCAGTGCCGCAACGACCAGCGCCACATCTGCCAGAACCTGCGCGTGATAGGGCGCGACCTCCAGGGCGGCTTCGCAGAGTACGCGGCCGTACCCGCCCGCTGCGCCTGGAAACACTCCGACTCCAGCCTCAAGGATATCGGCCCGGTCATGGAGCCTTTCGGCAGCGCGGTGCACGCCGTGCTCTCCGAGGACCTGGTGGGCCGCACGGTGCTGATCTCCGGGTGCGCCCCCCACGGGCTCTTCGCCGCCGGCATAGCCAAGGCGGCCGGCGCCAAACGGGTGGTAGCCGTGGACGCCTCCGCCTACCGCCGGAAACTGGCCCTCAAGATGGGGGCCGACACCGCCATAGACCCTTCCGATAAAACCTGCCTTTCCGGTTTATCCAAATTCTGCGGCCCGGAGGGCGCCGACGCCGTCATAGAGATGAGCGGCGCGCAGAAAGCCGTGGCGCTGGGCCTCAAGGCGCTTCGCCCGGGAGGCCGCTTCGTGGCCTTCGGCCTGCCGGTCACCGACATCAGCCTGGATTACGCCGGGGACATAGTCAAGCGCGGCCTGCGCCTGGAAGGCGTGGCCGGGCGGGAGATCTTCCGCAGCTGGTACAAGATGGAGAGCCTGCTTAAATCCGGCGCGGTGGACCCGCGGCCGGCCATCACCCACACTTTCGCCTTCAAGGATTTCAAGAAGGCGTTCGCGCTGATCAACTCCAAAGACAAGAAGTGCGGCAAAGTGATACTGAAGCCGTGACAACGCCCCAGACCAAGGAGACTACCGCCATGCCCTTTGATACGCTCAAGTTCGCCGACGAAGAAGTAGCCCTGCTGAAGAAGGAAGGCCGCTTCCTGCAGCCGCGGGTGCTGGAATCCGCCCAGGAGCCGGTCTCGGTTATAGACGGCAAGAAGGTGGTGAACCTCACCTCCAACAACTACCTGGCCCTGGCCAACGACCCCAAGGTGAAAAAAGCCGCCATAGCCGCCATCGAAAAGTACGGCATCGGCTCCGCCGCCGTGCGCACCATCATCGGCACCATGTCCATCCACAAGGAACTGGAGGAGAAGTTCGCGGCCTTCAAGCATTCCGAAGCGTCCATCCTGTTCCAGAGCGGCTTTACCTCCAACGTGGCGGTCTGCCAGTCGCTGATGTCCAGCGAAGAGGACCTGCTGATCTCCGACGAACTCAACCACGCCTCCATCATAGACGGCGCGCGCCTGGCAAAGGCCCCCCGCAAGATCTACCGCCACAAGGACATAAAGCACCTTATCGAGATCCTGGAAACCCCGGAAGCCCGCAAGGCCCGCCGCAAGATGGTGGTGACGGACGGCGTGTTCTCCATGGACGGCGACGTGGCCAACCTCGACGAAGTGGTGGCCACGGCGCACAAGTACGGCGCCTTCGTGATGGTGGACGACGCGCACGCCAGCGGCGTGATAGGCAAGGAAGGCCGCGGCACCGTGAGTCATTTCAACCTGGACGGCCAGGTGGAGATCCAGATCGGCACGCTCTCCAAGGCCTTCGCGGCGGTGGGCGGCTACGCCGCTACCACGCGCAACCTGCGCGACTACATGGGCTCCGTCGCCCGCCCGTTCCTGTTCTCCAGTTCACAGCCGCCGTCGGTGGCGGCCTCGTGCCTGGCGGTGCTGGACATCCTGCTGCATGAGCCGCAGTACCTCAAGCGCCTGTGGGACAACACCGCCTTCTTCAAAGAAGAGATGAAAAAAGCCGGCTTTAACACCGGCGAGTCGGTGACGCCCATAACCCCGGTGATGATAGGCGACCAGGCAAAGGCCCGCGCACTCTCCAATAAACTTTTCGAGGAAGGCGTGTTCGCGCTGCCGCTGGGCTTCCCCACGGTGCCCAAAGGCAAGGAACGCCTGCGCACCATAGTGACGGCCGGCCACACCCTCAAAGACCTGGAATTCGCCGTGGAGAAATTCAAGAAAACCGGCAAGGAGCTGGGGATAATCTAGCCCCTTACCCGCCATGCCGCAACCTGAAATAATCCTCGGTTCTTCCTTTGTCGTCCTGGCCGCGGCGCTGGTGGCCTACCGCTTCCTCCACCGGCCGGTCTCGCTGGACGGGCGCCCGGTACCGGGCAGCGCGCTGGCCCGTTACGGCGACGTACACTTGCGGGACCTTTACCGCCTGGCCGTACTGCTTGAGGAGGACGGCATAGCGCTTTACCTGAAATTGGCCGAACTGGCGCAGGATCCTGCCGCCCGGAAACTCTGCGCCCAGCTTGCCGAAGAGGAAGGGCGGCACCGCCGGACTTTCGAGGCCAAACTCAAGGACTGGCGGCAGCTCCCCCCCAACCGCATCACCTGGCCGGAGTTCCTGGAAAAGGTGAAACTGGAAGGATTGTTCGCCAACCCGCCGGGCCACGGCGCCACGGAAACGGAAGTCGCGGCCTTTGCCATAGGCCAGGAAAGGCGCACCATGCAGTTTTACAGGATGTTCGAAAATTCCTTCCCCGAAGCCTGGCGCCGCGACATGCTGCGCGAGCTGGTGGAAGAAGAGATGTCTCACGAAGCAAGGCTCCGCAGAACCTACCCCGCTATAGTCTGAATCAGTGCCTGAAGTGCCGGATGCCGGCCAGCAGCATCGCGACGTTCTTAGAGTCGCAGAGCGCCGCGCATTCCTCGTCGTCCTGCCAGCCGCCCGGCTGGATCACCGCCGTTATCCCGCAGGCCAGGGCGGCCTGCAGGCTTTTCAGAGGCAGCGCCGCGTCGGCGGCCATTACCAGCGCTCCGGCGCCGGGCAGGATGGAGCGGCGCTCGCGCATTTTCCAGACGGCCCCGCGCACGGCGTCGTAAGTGGAGCTCTCGGCCGCGCTCACGGCCGCCACCGTATTGCCCTCCGCCAGCGCCACCGCGTAGGTCTTGGCGTACTTGGCGGCCTTCCACGCCAGCATAAGGGACCTGAGTTCGGCGTCGGTGGGCTTGCGCCTGGTGACGCAGGCCGGTTCCGAAGAGAAAAGCCTGTTATCGCGCGCCTCTATGAGCAAGCCGCCGGAAACGGAATGCAGCTGCACCTCGTGCGGCGAAAGTACCGGGGCGCCCAGTTCCACAACGCGCAGGCCTTCCTTGGCGCGCAGCGTCTTTAAAGCCTCCGGCGAATACCCGGGAGCCACCACGCTCTCTATGAACGCGTCCGCCAGCACCCCGGCGGTCTCTTCGTCCACGGGCCGGTTGAAAGCGGCCGTGCCTCCCACCGCGCCCTGCGGGTCGGCGTGCAGCGCGCCGCGCAGGCATTCCGCCAGCGTGCCGGCTGCGCAGAGGCCCGAGGGACGCGCATGTTTTACCACCGCGCAGACCGGCCCTTCGAATTCCGCCGCCAGTTCGTAGGCGGTATCCAGGTCCAGGTAGTGGTTCAGGTTAAAGTTGGCGCCGGCCAGTATCCGCGCCGCGTTGAGGCCGCGCGGGCGCGCGCCGCTGAGGGCGTAAAGGGCGGCCTTCTGGTGGCGGTTCTCGCCGTAGTCCAGGTCGGATACCTTCTTCAGGCTCATCACCACTTCGTCTCCCAGCAGCGCGCCGGTCTCGGAGAGGTATTGCGCCACGGTGGCGTCGTAGGCGGCGAGGTACTGCCAGGCCTTGGCGGCCAGCTGTTTCTTTACGGCCGGCTCCAGGCCGCCGGTGTCCTTGAGCGCCGCCAGCACCGGCTCGTAGTCCGCCGGAGAACAGACGGCTATCACGTTATCAAAATCGCGGGCGGCGGCGCGCAGCACGGCGGAGTTGGATTGGTCCAGGTAGCCGGAGAGTTCGGAGACGGCGAATTCTTCCTGGCCGACTATGTTGGCTATGGGGTAAAGGTTGGCGGCGACTACGAGGAACCGTGGCAGTTCTACGCCGTTCTCGGATACGGCCGGGAAGCGGCCCGACAGCGCCTTCAGGACGGAGTAAGGCACCGGCGGCGAGTAGCGTACTTCTTCCACCTCGAGGCCGGCTTCCTTCAATAATTTATGAGTGGAACCGGAGGCGTAGATCTCGAAGCCGAGTTCCTCCAGCCCGCGCGCGAACTCCTCCACGCCGGTCTTGTCGTAAACGCTGAGATATGCGGTTTTGTCCATATTAGGAGGCCATATCGGGGGTGACCTGTCTTCGGGTCGGTGTCTCGCACACCGTGCTCGCACCTTGTCGCTCGGGCAAGAAAGTGTCGCTTCGCTCCACGCGTCGCTTGCGTAAGCCTCGGCCTGCGCGACAACCCTCAGACCGGTCACCCCCGCTCCGGCCTCAGGATACCAGCTTCAAAAATTCTTCTTCGGACAGGACCGGGACGCCGAGCTTTTGGGCTTTGGCGAACTTGGAGCCGGGGTCGGCGCCGACCACGACGTAGGAGGTTTTGGCGGAGACGGAGGAGGTTTCCTTCCCCCCCAGCTCGCGCACTTTGGCCTGCGCCTCGTCGCGCGTCAGTTGCTTCAGCTCCCCGGTGAAGACGAAGGTTTTCCCCTCCAGCTTGCCGCCGGTGGCGCGTTCAGGCTCGTCCAGGCGCAGGCCCAGCCGGCCAAGCTCCGCCACCATCCCCCTGGTGGCGTCGGCTTTGAAAAATTCAATGACCGCCTCGGCTATGACCGGGCCGATGTCCGGTATCTTCGCAAGCTCCTCAAGGCCGGCCTTCACAAAAGCGTCCATGGTCCGGAAATGCTGCGCCAGCACGCGCGCGTTCTTTTCGCCGATGTGGCGGATGCCGAGCGCGTAGATGAGGCGCGATAGCGGCTGTTCTTTGCTTTTGGCTATCTGCCCCAGCAGGTTGTCCGCTTTCTTGTCCTTAAAAAGTTCCAGGTCCAGCAGGTCTTCTTTCTTCAGGCGGTAAATATCAGGGAAGCCTTTCACCAGGCCCTTGTCCACGAGCTGCTCCGTGGAAGACTCTCCAAAACCTTCTATGTTCATGGCGTCGCGCGAGGCGAAGTGGAGCAGCGCCCGCTTGAACTGCACCGGGCACGACGGGTTGACGCAGCGGAAGGCCACTTCTTCCTCGTCCTTAAAGACCTCGGCGCCGCAGGAAGGGCATGCTTTGGGCGGCTTTATCTCTTTCTCGGCGCCGGTGCGGCCGCCCGTCGCCACTTTTACCACTTTCGGGATGACTTCCCCGGCGCGCTCTATTACCACCCGGTCCCCCACCTTGAGGCCCAGGCGGGCGATCTCGTCGAAATTATGCAGCGTGGCGCTGGAGATGGTGACGCCTCCGCACTTCACCGGTTCCAGTTCGGCCACCGGGGTAATGGCGCCGGTGCGGCCCACCGAGAACGCCACGTTCTTCACCGTGGTGGTGGCCTGCTGGGCGGGATACTTGAAGGCTATAGCCCAGCGCGGGCTCTTGGAGGTGAACCCGAGCAGGGCACGCTGGCGGAAAGAATCCACCTTTATCACCAGCCCGTCTATCTCGTAGGGCAGCGCGAAGCGTTTCTCGGCGTATTCGGCGTAGACCGCCAGCACCTCTCCGGCGCTGCGGCAGGGCCGGGAGCCTATGGTGGAGATGTTGTAGCCCAGGCCGCGGCAGATGTTAAGGTACTCCCAGTGGGAATCCGGCTCAACCATGCCGTCGAGATAGCCGTAGGAATGCACGATGAACCGCAGTTTGCGCGCGGCCGTAACGGCCGGGTCCTTCTGCCGCAGCGAACCGGCGGCGGCGTTGCGCGGGTTCACAAAAGGCTCAACGCCCGCCTCGAGCGCCGCCTCGCGCAGGCCCTCGAAGTCCTTCTTGTCCATGTAAACTTCGCCGCGGGCCTCAAAAGCCTTCGGCGGGCTGGAAAGGTCCAGTTTAAGCGGCACGGAGCGGATAGTGCGTACGTTCAACGTCACGTCCTCGCCCGTTTCGCCGTCGCCGCGCGTGGAGGCGCGGGCCAGCCGGCCCTTCTCGTATTCTATGGAGCAGGAGAGGCCATCGATCTTGGCCTCCACCACCAGTTCGAAAGGCTCGCCCTTGAGGCCTTTTTCCACGCGGGTGTACCACTCCTTGAATTCGTCGGAAGAGTAGCAGTTGTCCAGCGACAGCATCGGGATGCGGTGGGGCACCGGCGCGAAGGTGTTGGAACGCTCGCCGCCCACGCGGCGCGTGGGAGAGTCGTCGCTGGCCAGCTCCGGGTGCGCGGCCTCCAGCGCCTTCAGGCGGTTCATCAGCGCGTCGAATTCGCCGTCGGAGATCTCGGGCGAGTCCGAAACGTAATAAAGGCGCTCGTGCCGCGTTAGCTCGGCCCTGAGCGCCTCTATCTCCTCTTTCGGAGAGCGGGTCATTTTACAAGGTTGTTCTGTCGGGCGATGCTGTCCAGCACGCCGTTGACGAACTTTCCGGATTTTTCGGTGGAATATTTCTTGGCCAGTTCTATGGCCTCGTCGATTATGACCGCGGCCGGCGCGTCGGAGAGGATCATCATCTCGCAGACGGCCATGCGCAGGATGGAGCGGTCGATGGCCGGCATGCGCTCCATCTCCCAGTTAAGGCTGGTCTTCTTGATGATCTCGTCTATCTTCTGCAGGTTGGCGACGGTGGAGGAATAAAGCGTTTTGTAGAACTCGAAGACCTTCTCTTCGAGAGCGAACTCTTCCATCTGGAAACTGGCGAGGACGGCGGCGGGCTCCAGCCCGGCAATGTCGGAGCTGTAAAGGGACTGCAGGCAGTTTTCCCGAGCCAATCTTCGTTTGCTCATTTTAGTAGAGACCTCGCGCCTATATGATACTAAATTTCCCCGTCGGGTGGGCAGGCCCCGGCCGCGCGTTGCCTCCCGGCGCTTTCTTTGGTAGACTTAAGGCGGAGCCCGCTACCCGGGCACGGAGGTTCAAAAAATGAGCATGGTCCCGCTGATAATAATCGGAGCAGTCATACTTTTCGCGAGCATCAAGGTGCTTAACGAGTACGAACGCGGCGTAACGCTGACGCTCGGCCGCTTCACCGGCGTGAAGGGCCCCGGCCTGGTGTTCCTGATCCCCGGCATCCAGCAGATGTTCCGCATGAGCACCCGCGTGGTAGTGCTGGACGTCCCCCCGCAGGACGTCATAACCCGCGACAACATCTCCGTAAAGGTCAACGCCGTGATCTACTTCCGCGTGGTGGACCCCCAGGCCGCCGTGCTGAACGTGGAGAACTATATGTACGCCACCTCCCAGCTCGCCCAGACCACCCTGCGCAGCGTGCTCGGCCAGCAGGAGCTCGACGACCTGCTCTCCAACCGCGACAAGATCAACAAGAACCTGCAGGAGATCCTGGACCTCCACACCGAACCGTGGGGCATCAAGGTCTCCAGCGTGGAAGTCAAGAACGTGGACCTGCCGCAGGAAATGCAGCGCGCCATAGCCCGCCAGGCGGAGGCGGAACGCGAACGCCGCGCCAAGATCATCCACGCCGAAGGCGAATTCCAGGCCTCTCAGAAGCTGGCCGACGCCGCCGAGATCATAGGCCGCCAGCCCGCCGCCATCCAGCTGCGCTATCTGCAGACCCTTACCGAGATAGCTTCCGAGAACAACTCCACCACCATCTTCCCGGTGCCGATGGACCTGGTAAGCCTGTTCGTCAAGAAGCTGCAGGGCTGAAAGCATAATTAAAAGCGTACGGGGGCGGACCTTTCCGCCCCCGTATTTTTTTGCCGTCTATCCGCTATAATAGTCCTATGCGCGGTTTGTACGTCCATATCCCTTTCTGCCGGTCCAAGTGCGGCTATTGCGACTTCGCCTCCGCGCCGGGCACGGGCCCGGAGGTAGACCCCTTTCTTGACGCGCTGGCGGCAGAAACCGCCCGCTACGACCATTTGGCCGGGAGTTTTTCCACGCTTTACGCCGGCGGCGGAACCCCCAGCCTGCTCTCGCCGGAACAACTCGCGCGCCTGCTGCGGATAATAGAAACGCTGACGGGCCCGCTGGCCGACTTACGGGAAAGCACTTTCGAGGCCAATCCGGAAAGCCTGACCGCCCAAAAGGCGGCCCTGCTCAGGGGCGCCGGCGTTAACCGCGTCAGCCTGGGCCTGCAGGCCGCCCAGGACCGCCTGCTGAAAAGCCTGGGCCGGCCGGCCATGAGCGCGGATTTCCTCCGGGCGTGGGGGGCCCTGCGCGCGGCCGGCTTCGACAACCTGAACGCCGACCTTATGTGCGGCCTGCCAGGGCAGTCGGCGAAGGATTTCATGGACTCCATGGCCTGGCTGCTGGCGCTGAAACCCGAACATGTCTCTTTTTACGCGCTGGAAGTTCACGAAGGAACGCCTTTCCACGCGGCCGGAGTTAAGGAAGAACCCGAGCTCTCCGCCGAAATGTACGAGGCCGGCGCCGCGGCCCTGGCCGCGGCGGGACTGGCGCGCTACGAGATCTCCAACTTCGCCCGCCCCGGCCGCGAGTCGCTGCACAACCTGAATTACTGGGACCAGGGAGAATACCTGGGGCTCGGGCCCGCGGCAGCCTCCTACCTGGACGGAGAAAGGCGCGCCAACGCCGCTTCCTCCGCCGCTTACGCCAAAGCCCTCCTCTCGGGGCTCGCGGCGCCCATGCAGTACTCGGAAAAACTGGAGGGCAAGGCCCGGCGGGCGGAACGCCTTATGCTGGGCCTGCGCCGCACTTCAGGAATTGAACTCTCCGGCGATATATTTATAGAATTTCGGGAAGAGATCACCCGCCTGCTTTCCGCCGGGCTGCTGGAAAAGGACGGGGACAGGATCAGGATAAAGGGATCCAGGCTCTACGTCTCGAACGCTGTTTTCAGGGAATTTGTTTAACAGGCAGGACTGCCGTATGAACATCAGGAAATTCTGGATCCGCAGGGACCGCGAGCAGTATCTCGTAAGCGGCCTGGTATTGACCTGCTCCATTGGCGCATTCGTATCCTCCTATTGGCATTTTTCCGACCGCATGGACGTGCGGGCCAGCATCAAGATCAATAAAACGCTCCCTACCGAGGCCCAGCAGCGCAGGCTGCGCGACACGCAGTACGTGGCCCCCAAACTGCACTCCGGGGCCACGCGCTACTACCGCCTCGACGACACCACCCTCCCCGCGGTGCCTAAGCTGGGAGAAGATGAAGGCAATTAAACCCCTCTTGCCGGCCCTGCTGGCCCTGGCCTGCGCCGCCGCCCTGGCGCCGGTCCCGGCCACGGCCCAGCTCAACACCGACAAGTCGGAGCAGACTTTCGACTATGACCCCGCCGCCGGAGAAACCACCCCGGAGATCCAGCGCTCGGCCGCGGAAACCACCTACGAGGACGCGGAGATCATCAACGACCCCGTAGCCGGCACCATCATCCTCTACAAATACCGCTGGAAGAACTGGGTGGCAAGAGCGCTCTATCTCACCGTTATCAACATCGCGCTGCTGGTCATTATCCTGTCGCTTTCAAAAACGGAAGAATACAATATCATCATCTCCTACATTCTGTGCGGGTCCTGCTTCACGGTCTCGTTCTGGATCTTCCTCTGCGCCATCCTGCTGGCCCAGCTGAAGACCCTGGCCTGGACCTACATAGGCCCGATCTCCATGATCACCGGGGCGCTCGGCTACGCGATGCTGATGAAGGTGAAGAAATACGACGTCTCGCTGGCCGAACTGAAAGAATCCTTTCAGAAACTGCGAGCCACCTCTCACGAGGACCCGCGCCTGGCCTCCGTTGACGGCTCACCCGGCGACTGGCCTCCGGACGACCTGGTGCATTAAATAAAAAGGGCCGCGCGTAAAGCGCGGCCCTTTCTTTTCCAGCCGGGACGTCAGAACTGCAGCCAGAAACCGAACCGGTGAATGCTGCCCAGCTCGCCGAAGGGCAGGAAGGCGTAATCCACGCCCAGACCGGAAACCTTCACGCCGAAACCGAGGCTCAACCCCACCTCTCCGCCCAGGTTGGAAGTGTCATAACCGAACTTATAGCCGCCGCGCAGCGCGAAGGCCTTGCGGAACCAGTACTCCGCCCCCACCGAGGGATAGAAGCGCTCGTCCTGCAGGTACTCGGCTATCTCGACCGCGGCGTTAAGCTGCGGCGAGACCTTGTACAGGCCGCCCGCCCTTAGGCAGACGGGCAGCGGGTCCGATTCCTCGTCGAACTTCATCTTTGTGCCCAGGTTCTGCACGGCCAGCGCCAGGTTCAGCTTGTCCGTGGCATGGTAGATGGCGCCCGCGTCGGCGGCGGCCGCGAAGGCGGTCTTGTCGTCTATGGCTGAGCGGATGAACTTCACCGAAACGCCGCCGTCCAGCCTGGGCAGGGAATCCGGCATGAACTCGGCCTTGGCGTAGGAGAGCGTGACCGCCATATCGCTGGAACTGAAGTCCCCCAGCTCCGGCACCGCGCCGGCCGCGTCGTTGAGCCCACGCTTCTCTATACCTCCCACCGTCATGAACGTGGCGCCGAACCCGAAGCGGTTCCCCGCGGCCTCGCCGGCATAGGAGACGTTGCCCATCTTGGCGTCCTGCAGGTAGGTGCTGAAGTCGAAGGCGGCTTCACGCGTTTCGAACTGCGCGAGGCCCGCCGGGTTGACGAAGACCGCTCCTGAGTCGTCGGCCAGCGCGCTGAACGCGCCCCCCATGGCCACGGCCCGCGGGCTCATGGCCGCCTTAAGGAAGGGAGCCGCGGTGGTGCCCGCCCCGGACGCGTGCAGCGCGGCCGGCAGGGCCAGGGCCAGGAAAGTTATAAGTATTTTCTTCATATGTGCCTCTTTAATTTCCGCCCGGCTATTTTACGATGGCCAGCTTATGCGCTTTATTCCCCAGCTTCTTGCCGTCTAGGAACGTCAGCATGAAATACACGCCGGAAGCGCAATCCTGGTTGTTGTCGTTCTTGCCGTCCCACTCCGAGTAGTAGATGCCGTTGGTCCCGGTGGAGTTGTCGCGCAGGCCTTCGTCTATGGTGCGCACCTTTTCGCCCGCCAGGTTATAGATGACGAACTTCAGGTTCCCCGACTTGCCGGCCGGCAGGTTGTACTTTATCAGCGTGCCGGCGGTGGCGTAAGTAGCGCCCAGAATGCCCTGCCCGTCGGAACTCACGTTCACCGTTTTGGATTTAAGGTTGAACGGGTTGGGCAGGTTCACCACCTCGAACGAGGAACTGTAGGCGGCTTTGCCGGTGGCCGGCTTGGCGGTGAAGACCGCGAAGCGGCCGGTCTGGCCGGAGGAGCCCGCCGCGCTGGGCACATAGCGCCCGTTGCGCACCGCGCTCATGCCGAAGCGCTTGCGGCCCAGCGGAGTGGTGGCGCCGCCGCCGCTGCCCTCGTAGGCCAGGCCCAGGCTGGAAACGTCCACGCTGACTATGCCGGTCATAGGGTCCACGGTGTAGTTGCCGGGGATCTCCTTCCAGGTGCCGCTCGCCGCGTCGTACTGATAGATGCGCAGGCCGCCGGTATTGAGCGCGCGCTCCTTGTCGTACTTCAGCGTCAGCGTGAACGGCTTGTTGGGCTGGGCGTTGGAGAGGTCCATGTTGTAGACCTCGGAAGCCATCAGGTTAGTGATAGCCGCTTCCAGCGACAGGTTGCCCTTGGCCGTCTTCACGGTGCGCACGCTGGGCAGCGCGCTGAAGAACCCGCCCACCAGGTTGGAGAAGTCCGCGGTGCCCGACGAAGTGGTTATGGCGCCCGCGTCCAGCTCTATGCCGGAATACTCTTCCGTCTCCTGGTCCATCACAACTTCGCCGCCGGCTATGGCCGCGTCCTGGATGTACTGCTCGGTCTTGGCGTCGTTGGTCTGGTCGTAGAGGATGGTCTTCTCCATGCGGTTGTCTCCGTCGCCGGCGGCCACGTAGACCATGTAATACTGCCGGTTGGAGGACACCGTGAACTGGCCAAGATAACTGTTATTGGCCCCGGGCACCAGCGCCAGGCTTACGGCGGAGGTGGCCTCGTAGACTTCGCCGGGGTTGTACCGGCAGGACGGGGTGGTGACCAGCGCCTTGGGGCTGTTAATTACCACCTCCACCTTGCTGACCGAATCCGGAGACTTGCGCACCTTCACGGTGATCTGCGGCGGGATATCGCGCAGCACGATGTCGTCCACCACGGTATCGCCGTTAATGGCGGTCACCTCTATGGTCTCGGGCAGTTTGCCCTCCATAAAGGCCGACACCTTGTAGAGATGCCCTTCCACTATGCCGGTTATCTCGTAAGAGCCGTCCTCGGAGGTCTGCGCCTCTATCTTGGGCAGGTAGGCCGTGGGCGAGCCCACGTTCAAAGTCTCGTCGTAGGCCACCAGCTTGATGCCCTGGCTGGTGGAAGGCGACGGGAATTTGCCCAGGTAGACCTTGCCGCTGATGCTGGACTCGGTGGGCGTCATGTAGAAGTTGAACGCGGCCGAGTCGTTGCCGGCCAGGCCGGTCTTCTGCCCGGTCTTCACAAAGCCGTCCTTGGTTACTTCCAGGCGGTAGATGCCGGCCGGCAGGTTGCCGAACGAGAACGCGCCGGAAGAATCCGTGACCGCGAACTTCTCCACGGTGCGGTGTTTAAGGTAGACGCGGGCGTTGGAGAGGGCCTCGCCGGTGGCGGAACTCCTCACCACGCCGGAGATGCCGCCCACCACGAACGTCTGCGCGTCGAAGTTGAAGTCGTAGGCCGCATCCTGGGGCAGCTGGACCTCCTTGGCCACGGGCGGGTAGTTGGGGTTAACGAACACCGCGGTGTAGCGGCCGGGCGGCACGCCCCAGACCAGGTAGCGCAGCGGGTTGGCGGCCAGGGAATTCAGCACCAGGCTCTTGTCTTTCTGCTGTATGCCGGCCTCGAAGGCCGCGATGGCGGTCTCGTCGGGCAGGGCGTGGCCGAAACCTTTAAGGTCCCCGGCCGTGTCGTACAGCATAACGGCGGGGATCAGCGGCATGATCTCGGCGTTGAAGTTGGCGAAGATCTTGTCGAAGTCCTGATCCGAGAAGATCTTGCCGCCGGTGACGCGGCCGGTCATAATGCCCTGGCCCACCGACCCGAGGATGTTCACCGGGATAGGCTGGTCCAGGGTGCCGGGGCTGGTATCTGATTTTTTCACCGTTACCCCGCGCACCTGGCCTATGAAGTTGGCGAACTGGTAGAAACTCTGCGGCTTGTACATATCGTCGCCCTGGGGGTTATAGGAAACGCCCACCACCAGGTAGAAGTCGTACTGCCCCGGCACCATGTACTTCTTATCCCACGTCGCGGAAGCGGTGCTGTAGTTGAAGTAGTACTGCGGCTCCTCGAAGAAGAGCTCGGTGATGGTGCGCTGGTTCATCTGCGAGCCGGAAGGCACGCCGATGACCGTATAGGTCCACGCGGCGGTGGAGATCTCCGGCAGGCCGAAGATCTGCGGCTGCACCACCAGGCCTGCCTGCAGCGTCAGTTTAACGTCGGTGGTCTTGCCCACGCTGACCGCCACGTTATCCAGTTCCACAGGGGGCCACCTGAACCCGGTGCCCTTGGGCTTCAGGTAAATATCATAGGTCCCCGGCGGGATATTGGGGAACTCGAAGGCGCCGTAGTCGTCCGTGCTGCTGCCGTCGTTGAACTGCACCGTCTTGCCGCGCAGTTCGATATCGACGGAGTAGGTTTCGGCGCCGGAGTATACGGGCTTGAAATTGGAGCCGTCCGGGAACTTAACCTGTCCGCGCAGGCCGCCGGCCCGGGTGAGCGTAAAGTCCATCCGCACGGTATCGGTGGAGGTGAACTCGGCCCCGTCGTTGAACGAGGAGAGCATGCCCCAGTCCGAGGAATAGATCTTCACCCAGTAGTCCACGCCCGAGGATAGCGCCACGCTATAAGCCGTGGTGTTTGAGGTGAGCCTGCCGGAGAAGGAGCTGAAGCCCAGCTGGCGGCTCTGGCAGTTCCCGTCGCAGTTCTGCATGGCCATCACCACTACCGGGGAAGACGCCGGGATCTCCAGCGGGGAGGCCTCGGTTACCGTATACGTGGTAACAAAGGTCAGGCTGCCATACAGCGTACCAAGAGAGTTGCCTCCGGCGGGCGCCAGGTTGAACTGCAGGTTGTCGGCCGCGAGGCAGTCTCCGATGCTGTTAAGCACCCAGACCTTGCCGGGAGCGCACACGGAACTGGTGCTTCTCGCGACATCAGACGAGATGGTAACGCGCAGATCGTCCGTATTGGAAGTCTGGTCATTGCCGGAGTTGAGGTCGCGCCAGGTGCCCATGAACTCTGCGTTCAGGCGCGCGTTGCCGTCGGTCAGGCCGGTTATGGTAAAAGAACCGTCGGCCCCCGTCTTCACTTTAGCGTCGGTGCGTACCCCGGAGTTATAGACCCGTGCGTAAGAGTCGGTGCCTGAGACCCAGTTCGAGTCGCCGGTCAACATAACGTTGGCATTAGGCAGAGGGGTCCCGTTATATTTCAGCACGCCGGTCAGGGTGTAGGTGGCCAGCGTCAGCATGTAGTCCCGGGTCAGTGTCATGCCGGTGGAAATACAGATGCCCCAGGCATTGGCCACAGTGCAGTTGCTATTGCCGCCCTCATTGTAATTGCTGTAGCCCTGCTTCTTTATCCCAAGGTTGTAACTCAAAGCGGACCCCGGCACGTCGTTGAAGACGGCGCGGCCGTTCACGTCGGTCAGGTTTTCGTAGGAGATTATCCTGGTCCAGCACGGATTGCCGCCGCAGTTGGTGGTGCCGTCGGGCCCCTCTTTGTAAAGCTCCACGCGTACGCCGTCCAGCGGGGCGCCCCAAGTGGAGCGCACCACGGCCTGGAAGGAGGGCGGCACGGTGGAGCCGCCCACCGCGTAGCCCACCATGGCCACGGCGCTGGTCATGTCTACCGTGTAATTGGCGGTGCCGGGGAAAGGCTGCGTCAGATACAGCATGGCGGCCTTGTTCTTGCCGGGCACGCTGATATTGAAACCGTACACGTTGCCGTCCGCCGGGGGCACGTTGTGCAGCGTGATGGAGGTGTTGAACGAAGTGGACCTGGCCACGCCGTAGGCGGCCTTGTCGCCGTTCTTAGTGTAGAAGACCTCGCCCATCAAGTAGTCGCCGGCCACCAGGCCGGAGGACACGAACACATTGAGCGTGTAGCCGGGCTCGCTGGCGCCCTTGCGGTACAGCTTGTACTGCCGGGTGGTATCGCCGGTCAGGTTCACCATGAAGGAACCGTACGGGTCCATCAGCTGGTCTTTGATGGTGGGCTTGTAGCCCGGCGTGGAAATGCCCACGAAATACTGCATGCCGGCGGGCAGGCGCGCGCTGAAGTAGCCCGAGGCGTTGGCGCTGCCTATCACCATTATCTCGGGGTTCACGCCGCCGCTCTGGTCGAACGGCATTACCACCACCGGGGCCCCGGCGGCGTAGGCGCCGGCGGTTCCCGAGGTTATAAAGACGGAGAGCAGCGGGTTGCTGTTGGAAAGGATAAGCTGGCGATAACGGTACGCGCCGAAGCCGCCGTTGAACTCGCCGGTGGCGTAGACGTAGCCGTTGGTATCCACGTGCACGTCCCAGCCGCGCTCGTAGGAGGAGGGCCCACCGTTAAAAGAGCGGGTCCAGATTATATTGCCTTCGGGGCTGAATTTGCGGATGAACAGGTTCTCCCCCTGGTTAATGTCCCAGCGGGACTCGGAACCCACCACGTAGACGGACCCCTGGTGGTCCAGCGCCACGTTTCCGGCCGTGTCGTAGCTATTGGCGGGATCGTTGTAAGTGGCGGTCCACTGTGCCGGGGCGGAAAGGTCCGAGGCGGCCAGTTTGGA
The DNA here is from genome assembly GCA_016234365.1 of Elusimicrobiota bacterium. Taxonomy (GTDB): domain Bacteria; phylum Elusimicrobiota; class Elusimicrobia; order Elusimicrobiales; family UBA9959; genus UBA9959. The sequence goes on from JACRER010000065.1 coordinate 21,199, forward strand.
AACCACTATATCCCCGCCGGTATCCTGGTTGTAGACGGTAGCCGCCACATAGACGTTGCCCGCCCCGTCGGGCGCAACGCCCGCGCCCTGGTCCCAGTTGTTGCCCGCGCCGGTAACGATGCCGGTGGAGGCCGCTACCAGGCTGGCGTCCAGTTTGGTTACAAAGGCGTCCGAGCCGGTGCCGGCGTTATTAATATTGCCGGCCGCGTAGAGCACGGAGTTGGTGCTGTCATAGACCAGGGCCGCTATTTCGTGGCCCCAGGTGCCGCCGTTGCCGTAGAAAGCCGCGGTGGTAAGCTGCACGCCGGCCGGAGAGGTTTTTACGACGTAGGCCAGGTTCATGCTCCCGGCCTGGTTCTGGACGCTGCCGCCCAGGTAGATATTGCCGAGGCCGTCCGTGGTAACGGCGTAGCCGTTGTCGTAATTGCGGTCGAAGTCGTAGTTCTTGCTCCACAGCAGCGTGCCGGCGGCGCTGTACTTAACGGCCATCAAGTCGTTCTTGGTCTCGCTGTCCCAGGAGCCGCGCGAACCGGCCACTATTATATTGCCGTCTTTGTCCGCAGTCACCGCCTGGGCCTGCATGTTCTCGTTAGAGCGGGCCGCGAAGAACTTGGTCCACGCCACGCTCATGTCCAGGCGGTATTTGCGCAGCACGAACATGCTGCCGCTCCCCGCGGCCGCGGCGCCCGCGGCGGGCATGCCCCAGTAGTTGGCCGCAATGTAAAGGTTCCCCTGCCGGTCCCTGGCGGACCGGTTGCGCCAGCTGCCGGTATTATTTATGGTCCAGACCTTGCTGTCCGGGTAGGTAACCAGGCCGCTCTGCACGTCGGGCGTATTGGCGTAGGAGGTGGCGGTACCCGTAAGCGCAACGGGGACCGACCCGTCGAACGACCAGACGCGGAAGTAATAGTTGGGAGAACTTATGGCCCCGGCGCCGTCGCGGCTGGCGTCCAGGCCGCCTATGGTGTAAGCCTGGTACATGCCGGAGGAAACCGGCCCGGTGGTATAGACCACAGTCTGGGCCGAAGTGTAAGCCCAGGGACCGGCGGCGGAGAGGCTGGACTGGAAATAATAGGTGGAGCTGGCAGGCAGGTCCGACGGCGCGGTCCAGAAGAGCTCCGCCGTGCCCGGGTAGGCGCCGGGCCTGGCGCCGATATTGAACGAAGGCGGCAGGAAGGTATAGATACCAGGCCTGTTCATCTCCGAGGCTCCGGCAAAAATGCCGGAGCCGTCCAGCAGCACGGTCCTGGCTATTTCGCTGTTGCTGCCGCTGACGCCGCTGTCGAAAGTTTTTGCCCACAGAGTGGATAAGGTTACCGGGTCCACCTTGGTTACGCGGATATCCTGACCGGAACAGTAACCCGTGACGCAGTTGCGTTGCTCGTAGCCGGCGGTGTAAACGTCGCCGCCATAATAGGTCACGCCGTAGTTGTACTGCATCATGTTGGCGGCGCTGACGTAGGTGGAGGCCGCCACCAATTGCAGCGAAGAACCGTCGTGGTCCGAGAATTTGCCCAGCCACGCCCCCTCCTGGGCGGGCCCCACGTTCAGTTTGCCAGCGGCATAGAGCGCGGAACCGGGCCCGTCCGCCAGGCCAAAGGCCTCGTCGAAAGCGGGGCTGGAGATCACGTTCTCGTACTGCGGGGCGCCGGTAACCGGCGAGAACCTGGCCAGCCAGATATCGGTGTCGCTGGCCGTAACGCCCTTGCCGCCGGCCGCGTAGACCGCGGCGGTGGTGACAGCTATAGCGTTAAAACGGTTGCCCATGCTGCCGGGCACGGCGTCCACGGTGGACGACCAAAGTTCGAAACCGGCCGGGGAGAACTTTTTCACCATCGCGGCATAGTCGCTGCCGCTGGTCTTCAACTGGCCGGCTATATAAATGCTGCCGGCAGGGTCCAGCCCTACGGCGTAGGCGTAATCCATACCCATGTTCAGGCCGGGCAGCGTGCGGCTCCAGGCGAGAGCGCCGCCGGGCAGGACAGCCGCGAGGTAGACGTCGTCCATGTTGGAGGGGTCGGAGTTGAAGGAACCGGTTACATAAAACACGCCGGCCGTGGAAACCGCGAGCGACCGGATGCTGAACATCGGGTAGGAGTTTACCGTCGGCGCCGTGTTGTTGTAGAAACGGGTCCACTCGTAGCGGCCGGTAGCCTTATCGTATTTGCGCAGGGCCCAGCCGCCTTCCATGCTGGCGCCGCCCATCAGGCCGTAAGCCTGATAAATGTTGCCGGCGGCGTCCATGGCCGTGGGGAACATCCAGCCGTCTCCCCCCTCCGACACGGTGAACCTGGACTGGGGATAAACGGCGACGGTATCGGTGAACGCCGGCGTGCGGGGCTGGGCGTAGACCGGGGCCCCCATGGACACGGTGCCTATCCAGACCGAGAAATAATGCTGCTGCGTAGTGATATTGCCTGCCGCGTCGCGCGACGCCGGCAGGCCGCGCACCAGCACGCCGTCGCCGATACCGGAGGGGACCGCCGCGGTGGTAATGTCTATCTGGGCCGCAGCCGTACTCCAGTTAAAAGCGGCGGCGGTGCTGTACTGCACGTAGATATGGCTGCCGCCGGTAACGGCAAAAGGATAGTTCCAGTTGAGCTGCACGGAACCCGTGTACTGGCCGGAGTAAGCGCCGAGCTGGAAGGGGTTGCCGCCGGCCTGCGGGAAGGCGTAAAGGCCGTAGGCGTCGCCAAACTGGCCCGCCAGCAGCACGCCGCCGGCGGTGCTGAGGTCTACGTCGTAAAAAGCGTCCTCCACGGAGGTGGAATAGGTGCGGGTGGACACCAGCTGGCCGTCGGAAGTGTATTTGAAGTAAAGCGCGTTGCGGCCCTGGCCCAGGTCCATCCTGGTTTCATAGCCGGCCACATAAACGCCGTTAAACTTATCCACGGCGCAGGCATAGGCTTCTTCGTTCTTATTGTAGTTGGCGTAAGGGTTATCGTAAGTCCGGGTCCACACTATGGTGGACAACGACAGGTCGAACTTGTGGAGCGCCAGGTTGCGGCCCTGGCTGAGGTCGTTGCGGTCTTCGTAGCCGCACAGGTAGGCGAAGCCGGCCGAGGGGTTCACAGCCACGCCGTTTGCCCCGTCGTAGCCGTTGCCGGGACCATTATAATCCCAGAAGGCCATCCGCACGCCTGCGGGGCTGAATTTGGCCAGATGCATATCGGCGTAGCTGGGGCCGCCGTAGGACTGGCCCGAGGCGTAAACGTAGCCGCTGGTATCCAGCGCCAGGTCGCCCAGGAAATCGTCAGAGTTGGCCACGCCCGTGCTGTTGTAGATCCGCTCCCACATCTGCACTCCGGTAGCGGGCTGCAGCCTGGCCACCCACATATCCCGGGAGGTAGTGGAGGTTTCCACAAAATAACCCGCCGCGTAAAGGGCGTCGGTCGCGGGATAATAAGCGATAGCCTGCGCGGAGTCCCAATAATTACCGCCGGCGTCGGCGCGGGTTTTGGTCCATAGCAGTTCGCCCGAGGCGCTGTACTTGGCCGTAAAAATATCCGTATCATTGCCGTTGTAAAGCGAGCCGGCGATATAAACCTCGCCGCTGGCGGGGTTCACCGCCACGGCCCGGCCGTAGTCCCAGCCGCTCATGTAGGGGCTGTTGAGCAGGCGCGTCCACTGCAGGGCGCCGGCGGCATTATACTTGCGCAGCACTATCTCGCTGCCGCCCAGGTTGGTGTTAGTGGTGAAGGTGTTGAGCAGGTAAATGTTGCTGTTCGCGTCCACGGCCATGCGGCCGCCAAAATAGTCGCGCAGGCCGTTCTCCAGAGTAAGCGTGCCGCCGCCGTAAGGAGTAATGGAAGGAGCCGTGAAGGCCGGCGTATTAGCCAGAGCCGCGGACCCGGCCGAAGCGGGCGACAGGACGGAAGACATCTCCACCCAGACCTTAAAAGTGTACGTCGGCCCGTTAACGGCCCCGGCGCCGCTGCGGCCGGCGTTCAGGCCGCCTATCACAGCCGTCTGCAGGCCGGTCACTCCGGGGCCGGTGGTTATCACGACCTGCGCGTTGGCGCTGCTCCAGTTCGCCGTGGCCGGCGACGTGGAGTACTGTATATAGAACTTATCCCCGGAGCCCAGCGTGTCGCTGATAGTCCAGGAGTAGCTCACCGTGCCGGGATAAGGCCCGGGCGCGGCCGCGTCGCCGGTGGCGGCGGCGGTAGCCCCGGCTTTCCCTACGGCCCCCGCCCAGAACAGGACCGCGGCCGCCAGCGTTAAGATGGTTTTTTTCATGTTAAACATAGGTTCTCCTGGAAAACATACGCCCGCCGCAAAATGCGGGCGGAACTTCCGCTTTGTTTAAAACTCCCACTCCACGCCGGCCAGGTAGGTGCTGGCGCGGTAGTTGTACCTGTAGCCGGCCTCGTAGCGCATATTGGAACTCGAGACCTGGTAGTTGTAAGCCGCCTTGGCGAAAATTTTGCCGTAGACCGGGTAGCGGGCGCTCAGCGAGTTAAGCCAGACGGTCTGGTTCACCTTGCTCCCGCCGTAGTTGCCGGACGCGTCCTGCTTGAGACGCCCCAGGTACCACAGGCGGCGCCACTCCAGGCCGTAGCCGAACTGCGCGCCGTTCTTAAGCTGCAGCGTAACGGCCGGCGTCAGGGCCAGCTCGGCGTAGCTGTAGTAATCCCTGATGTACTTGGTGCGGGAAGAATCGTAGGAGTTCTGGTTGGAACTGAGCCAGCCAAAGCGCGCGCCGGCGCTCATATAAACCGGCTTCAGGGCGCGGGACACGCGGAAGTTCCAGTTCTGCAGCAGGTCCGAGCGCTTGTCGCTCTTGAAATACGGCTGGCCGGTGGCCGGCTTGGAGACCACGGCCTGGTCGCCGTAACGGCGGTAAGTTATATCGTAGCCGGCCCTCATAACGGCCGGGTCCGGGAACCAGGTGTAAACGAATCCCAGGCGGTGGTTGGCGTTGTCCATGGTGTTAACGCCGGCGTTGGCGGACAGTTCGTTGAACGTGGTGGTGTCTATAACGGTGCCGGCTTCGGACAACAGGGTGGCGTAGTTGGGATACTTCACCTGGTAAAAATCGTAGGACTCCGCGAAGGTGCCATAAGGGCGCTCCTGCTCGGCGTCGAAACCGAAGGAGAGCGTGGAATAGTCGAACAGCCCGTCCCCCCACTTCTCATCCTTGGTTTCCCGGATCAGCGCCTTGGACCAGGAAACGCGCGGCTTGTACTTGTCGAACTCGTCGGTATAGACGTACTTCAGGGAAACAGTGTGCGTCTGGCGCTGGCGCGTAAGCACGCCGCCGCCGGCCAGTTCCTGGATGTCCTGCGTGCCGGAGTAATTCCCGGAGTAGACCGGCACCAGGGAGTGGCCCTCGCCCAAACTTATCACCGGGGAGAAGAAGGCGTCCGCCCGGCCCTGGAAGGAGGCCGCGTCGGAATCCAGGTAATACTTGCCGCCCAGCAGCGACACGTCGGCGACGGGCGTAACCTTGACGCCGGCGTGGGCGAAAGCGGGGCAGAGCGCCAGCGCGAAGGCGGCGGGCAGGAAGAAGCGGTGGTTTTTCATGGTCATGTCCCCTTAGAACCTCAGCAGGCCGGCGTCCTTGAGCAGCTTGGCGGAGAACTCAAGGTCTATCTTGCGGCCGCCGAACAGCGAGCTGGTGTAGACGCGCTCGAAATTAAGCTTGTCGGTGGCGGTATCCATGCTGACCCCCAGCCTGGAGGAGAAATCCCCGGCGGAGAGGATCTTGCCGTCGTCGAACAGCACGTAGTCGGAGGCCGTTATCCAGGTGCCGTCGGAGTAGGTGTTGCGCGTAATGGTGCTGAAAGTGTCCGGCCCGCCAGGGTAGACCACGGCGGCGGTGGGCGCGGAGCCGCCCAGATAGGTAAGCTCGCCCGCCTGCACCGTATTGTCGGAGTTGGCGTCGGCGTAGCTCCAAAGCATGCGCCCGAGGCCGCCATTTTCAGAGGCCTCGGAGGGGCCGGCCGCGTAGACGGCGTAATTGGTGAAGAAATGCGTCCACTGCGCGGGGTTGCCGGCGTTGTCGGCCACCATCTTGCCGCCGGAAGCGTCCTCGGTGACCTTGTCCGTGGTATTGGACATCACGCTGTTCATGAACGTCAGCTGCCACTGCGGGGCCGCCGCGCCCGCAGCGTTCATCATGCTGCGCGTGGCCAGCGAGAGGTCGCTTGGCAGCGCCGCGTTGAACGTGAACAGCATCTTGCCGAAGTCGAAGCGGTCCTGGCGGGTGTTGAGCACCACGTACTTGAACTGGTTGTCGGCGGGGCGGATGACGTATTCTTCCATGCGCACCCGGTTGCCGAAGGCGTCTATGGCCACCTTGCGGCTCTGGAATTCCGCGGACTGCAGTTCCTGCTGGGCGCGGGAAATAACGTCTTCCTTGGAAATTTCACCGTAGATCTCGTTGCGGGCCGCCTGGGAAGGGCTGCCAACGGAGGAGTTCATGTCGCCGGGCTGGTCGGGATTGTCGTTGGGGTCGCGCATACGGCCGCCCACGGGTATATCCGCGTACTGCCCCTCTCGCACCAGGCCGGTGTTGCCCTTGGTATCGCCGGCCAGCACGGAGCCCTCGTACACTTCCAGGCGGCTGTTGCCCTCCTGGTCCGAAGCCACCATAAAATCCGTGCCGCGCACGGCGCAGACTGCCGACGGGGTGCGCACTTCGAACTTTTTGGAGAATTTCTTGACCCAGGAACGGACCCGGCCGAAATACAGGCCCAGGGAAACCGCGTCCTTGCCCTCCGAGGTGAGTTTGAACAGGGAGACCGGCGCAACCTTCACGCGCGAGCCGTCGTCCATCAGAAGTTCCACGGTAGAGGCGCGCGCGGTGCGCAGCTCGTCGCCGTTGTTCAGGCGCACTTTGTCGTCGCCGTAAAGGCGCGTCCAGGCCCCACCGCCGGCTTTCTTGTGGTCCACGTCGCCGCGCCACGAATCTATATAGGCGGCCCGCGCGGCCTGGCAGGCAAAAATCAGCACCGCTGAAATTATCAGCCGTTTCATACGCAACTCCTTGGAATTTATTACTGGTTACCCCGTTAAAATCGTGAAAATACCCAAAAAAACCACCCCCTCATTATATTATCATGAGGGGGCAGTGTCAACGTGACAAAAGTCACGCAGGAAGGCTCAGTTCACGGTGAGGCTGTCCGCTGTGGTCGTGGCCGCCTTTTTCTGGCTCAGTATCTCTGGCGCGAACAGTACGTCTATGTTGCGGCCCTGGAACAGGCTGGAGTCTATGACCATTTCCAGGTTGTAACTGCCTTCCTTGAGGAAGGTGGTGGAGTCGGCGTTGCCGCCTATGCCCAGGATCTCGCCCTCGTTGGAGACCAGCAGCTTGCGGGACGACACCGTGGAGTTGTCGGCGTAGAGGCTGCGCACGTAGTAGTCGGCCAGGCCAGGCCCGCTGGGGAAGTTGCTGTAGGCCGGCGTGAGGGCTTCCGGGTCTATAGCGGGGTCGTACAGCGTAGCCGTGCCGCCGCCGCTCACGCTGGCGGCCGAGGCTGGGTTCAGGGTGACCTGGTACATATCGGCCAGCACGCCGGAAGCGTTCACCACTTTCTGCGTGAAGGTGAACTCGTTGGCGGTGGTGACGTTATAGTCCTGTATCTGCCGGAACTGCACGCGCTCATCGGAGGCCAGCGAAGACAGCCCGGTATTGGTGAGCGTTCCCACGCCCGCGGCCAGGGCCACGCCCGGACCCGACAGGATCTGCCTGTAGTCTATGGAGCCGGGGTAGTAGCGGTAGTCCGCCGAGCCGCTACCGGTATAGCCCCTGAAGTCTATCTGCACGGGGGCGGTGAAGTCGATGGTCTCCTTGATACTGTCCACGGTGTTGGTCAGGTAGACTTCGAAGTATTTCATCCAGTTTGTCGGGGCGGTCCTGGAAAGGTACATCCCGTTTATGATCTCGCCCACCTGGCTGATGTCGTCGGGAATAGCCGTGTTGAAGCGTTCGATCAGGTGGCCCCAGTCCAGGCGGTCCGCTTCGGCGCGGCGACTGAGGAACAGCAGCTTGAATTCGGAATCGGACGGGCGCAACAGGTATTCTTCAAGACGTACGCGCTTGCCGAAAGCGTCTATGGAATCCTTGCCGAGCTGGGCTTCGTTGGCCTTCAGTTCGCGGTTGCGCAGCTCTTCCAGCATGGTGCGGGTGCGCTCGCGGGCGGTTTCCTGGCGCACGGCCATGGGGCGGGCGGCCAACCCGGCGCGGTTGTCTTTAAGCGGGACGGACTCGGGTTTGGACATGCCGTCCATCCCCACCTTGATCCGCTCCTCGGAGGAGACCACGGCCATCTTGCCCTTGGAATCGTTGACCTCTACCAGGCCTTCGGCCACGTTCATCTCGGTATTGCCGTCCTTGCCCACTTCCAGGTCGAACTCGGTGCCGCGCACGGCGCAGACCGCGGCCGGCGTGCGGACCTCGAAGCGGCTGGAAAAATAGCCGGCCACCGAGGCCTTCAGTTTACCGAAGGCCAGTTTGAACCCGGCTTTTTTCTTGGTGGTATCCTCCACGGCGAACTGGGTGTCGTTGCCCAGCTGGAAGCGGGTACCGTCGGGCAGCAGCACGGCGGCCTTGGAATCTTTGCCGGTGCGGATCTCGGCGCCGGGGCGCACGCGCACCCCGTCCTTCACCGACACCCAGCCGGAAGTGGCGGACGTACGCGCGTCCACGGTTCCCTCGGGCAGCAGCACGATATCCTGCGTCTTGGCGGCGCAGGGGGCCGCGGCCAGGAGCAGCGCGAATAAGGCGTTATAGGTTTTCATGTTCAGAACCTCCACTCCATGCCGGCGAAATACGAGGAGCTGTTATAGTTGTATCTGTAGACCTGCTCATACCTGTTGTTGGAGCTGGAATTGGCCCACGTGCCCTGCAGTTTCACGTCCAGCGAGCGGGCCACGGGGTAGGTGGCGTCGGCGGTGAAACTGCTGGAATACTGCGCCAGGTTCTTTGATGTGTAAGCGCCGTCGCCCTTCTGCGTAAGGCGCTCGGCGTAACCGCGCACGGCGAACTCGTAAGAGAGCCGCGTCACCAGCCCGGGGCCGATGAACGTGAATTGCGCGCTCGGCGCCAGGCGGACTTCCGAGTAATCGTAGTAAGACTTAACGAATTTCAGCCTGGCCGGGTCCGTGTCCAGGTGGTTCTGGTTGGAGATAAGGTTGGCCAGCGTAACGCCGGTGCCCAGCAGCGGGCGGATGCCGCCCAGGAAGTCTATGTCGTTGTAGCGCTTATACATGGCCACGTTCAGGGACTGGTAATAATCCGAACGCTTGGCTTTGTAGCGGCCTTCCGAGTCCACTATCTTCTGGTCCTGGTAATCTATCATCGCCACGGCCAGCAGCACGTCCAGCTTTTTAAAGTTGGGCAGGTCCATTTCGCTCTCGTAGGAGAACTGGTTGGTGAGCGTGTCCAGCACGCGTTTGCCGGGGTTGGGCGCGGCCAGTTCCTGGCCGTACTGGCTCGCGAGCGACTTAAAGCGCGTGTAGCGGGTGTAATAGGCGTCCCAGGAAAGCTGCCAGGTCCACGGGGTGGACAGGCCCCAGCGCGTCTTGCGCTCCAGGGTCAGGCCTCCGTCGTAGCGCATGAAGTCGTAAAGGCCTTTGCCCCATTTCTCGTCCTTGGTTTCGCGGAAGAGCTGGTTCTTAACGGCCACGCGGGGCTTGAGCGAGTAGCCGCCCTCGTAGCGCCTTATCCACTTGCCGCCCAGCGAGCTGTCCAGGCTCTGCTGGAACAGCGTGCCGCCGCCGGCGAGCTCGTTGACCTGCTTGAAGCCGGTGTACACCGAGCGCGCGCTCACAAAAAAGCCGGAGCTGGAGGAATAGCTTTTGGCCAGTTGGGCGTCCAGTATGCCGTAGCCGTTGAAGGCGCCGGACTGGCTGCCAAAGAAATACTGGCCCCCGTAAAGGTCCAGTTTTCCCGTAAAATCAAAGCCCCCGGCCACGGCGCAAGCCGGGGCCAGGAGCAGCAAAGCTGCTATAAGTTTTTTCAAGTTGTCGTTCTCCCCTGTGATGTGTTAAAAAACGAACCCCAAAGTCATCCTGTGCGTGTCGCCCAGGTCCCCGAAGGGCACGTAGGCGTAGTCGAAGGTGAAGCTGTCGTAGCGCAGGCCCAGGCCCGCCGCCAGGCCCGCCAGGCCTCCCAGCTTGTCCTGGCTGCGGCCCAACTGGTAGCCGGCGCGGAAGTCCAGGTAGCGGTTGAGCATGTATTCGGCGCCCAGGTCCAGGTACATGCGCTCGTCGTTGGCCAGCCAGTCCAGGTCCGCGGCCGCGGTCAGTTTGTTCTCGAAGAACCTGGTGGACGCGCCGCCTTTAAAGATCAGCGGCAGCTTGTCCGGGCCTATCTTGCCGCCCAGGTTCTGGATCACGAAAGCCGCGGTCCAGTCCTTGTTCACGGCGTAGGTGGAACCCAGGTCCAGCGCCAGCGCCTTGTCGCTCTGCGCATCCAGCTTCTGCTGGATATACTTAAAGTTGGCGCCCAGCGCCAGGCCTGGTTTCACCTCGGCGCGCGCGTAAGACAGCGCCACGGCCGTGTTGTTGTTGCTGAACTTGGAATCCGCGTTGTCGGAATCCGAAGCGCGCTTCTCTATATTTGAGACGGTCAGGTAGTCCACGCCCACGCCAAGCGTTCCCATGTCCTCTTTGAGCGGGGCCGCGTAGCCCAAAAAGCCCTGCGACTCGTCGATGAAGAGCATGTTGTAGCTGGCGCTCACGTGCTTCTGTTTAAGGCCGGCCAGCCTGGCGGGGTTCCAGTAAATGGCGCCCGCGCCCTCGGAGAGGGAGCTGGCGGCCGAGCCGAGGGCCAGTTCCCTGGCCCCAACGCCCACTTTAAGGAAGCTCGCGCCGGTGGTACCGGGGCCGGCGGCTTGCGCCGCGGCCGCACCCAGCATCAAAACCGCTGAAAGGCATATTTTAAGTTTCATAGTCTCTCCTCAGTTTCAACCGGGCTACTTTATCACTACCATCTTGAACGTATAGTTCTTGGGGTCCGGTTTTTTGCCGGCCAGGTCCACCACGCCGTAGTAGACGCCGTTGGCCACTTCCTGGCCGCCGGAGTTATGGCCGTCCCACGCGAAGTAGTTATACTTCCCGCCGGTGCAGGTGTCGCTGATGTCCTTAACCAGTTCGCCGGCCAGCGTGTAGATGCGGATGTGGCAGGCGCCCTCGTTGGCGGCCGGTACTTCCACGTGGATCATGGTGCCGTTGGTGGTGGCAGGCATGGTCGCGCCGTGGTTGTTGGCCATGGCCTTGGACTTCAGGTTGAACGGGTTGGGGTAGTTGAACACCTTCAGCTTCCCGTTCGGGTTGGGCAACGCGCCGCCCAGGTAGTTCATTACGGCGAACGTACCCGCGGTAGTGCCGGCGCCGGTAGCCTGCGCCCGGAAGACGTACTGTTTCCCGTCGAACACGGCCTGCGGCGAAGCGCCGGGCCTGGCCAGCACGGAAGCCAGCTTTTTAAGTTTGACGGTTATAGTACCCTTCACCGGGTTTACGGTGGCGGGAACTATGGAAGCGTCCTCCCACTTGCCGGTGCCATTGTTATACTGCTTCATGGTCAGGCCGGAAGTGTCGGTGATGGTCTTGTCGTAGGCCAGCGTCAGTTCCACGGGGCGGTCCGTCTGGGCCACGCTGGACAACGTTACCGTGTAGAGGTTGCTGGCCACGGTGGCGCCGGTATCGGCGGCGGCCGTCTTGGTAGAGACAGACGCGTTGTCCTTGTCCTCGGCCTTGAACGAACAGGTAGGGACCGTGGCGCTGCCGGTGCTGGTGATGAGCGCGCCGGCGGGCATTACCAGCGAGGACGGGTCATCGCCGGTCCTGTCGGCGGCGGCCTCGTTGTTCTTGCGGCCGGTGCCGTCGTCGGAATCGTCGCCCAGCATCAGGTCGTCTATGTGCTGGTCGGCGTTGCCTTTGTAACTCTTGCCGAACAGCAGTTCGCGCACCACGGACTTGCCGGAGTAAGAGACCGCGGCCCCCTGCAGCACGTAGGTTTTATTTGGATTAAGCAGGGAAAGGTCTACTTCACCGTGCAATTCTCCGCTGGACAGCGTGGTCATGGTGACCGTGGAAACGGCGGCCGGGTTAAGCGGCGACTCGCCCCAGATCACGTTGCCGGTCTTGAAGTCCTGCGGATTGAGCACAGTGAACTCGTATACCTGGCGTCCGGAGTTCATCCTGCCGAACACCTCTATGTCCAGCGGCTTGGCCAGCATGGTAAAGTCCACGCCTGAGACCAGGCCTGCGGTGGCCGGGGTGCTCACGCTGAGCGTGTACTTGCCTGGCACCTTAAGGAAGACCTTATAAGTATGCCCGGTCACCAGGCCGTCCAGTTTATACGTGCCGTCCGAGCCGGTGCGCGTTTTCATGAGCGGCAGCGGCATATCCTGGTTCAGGCCGTTATAGGTATCGTCGTACGCCACTATCTGCGCGCCGGACTGCACCTTGGCGAAGGGCAGTTTCTGCGAGTAGACCGTGCCGGTTATGGAGCCGGGCGCGTTGAACAGGTAGATGTTCTGCGTGTAGGCGTTGCTCCCGCGCACGGACACTTCCGCGGAAGTCACGGCGTAGCTGGACATCGTCACGGTAACCTTGGCCACGCCGGCCGAGAGGCCGTCGAAGCGGTAGGAACCGTCGGCGCCGGTGGCCGCGGTGCGCGTCTCCGAACCCTCCATGGTCAGCTCCACGGCCGCGTTGGCCAGCACAGCCAGTGTCGGGGTGGACTTAACCACGCCGGAAATGGTACCGCCGGCGCCCACCGCGGTATCCAAGTTTATATTCAGAGTGGCTTTGGTGGCGTTGCCGCCCGTGCAGACCCGCTTCTGATAATGCGGGTAGTTAGGGGTGCTAAGCACCGCGGTGAAGCATTTGTTGGGCGCGAGCCCGCGGATCTCGTAGCCGAGGCCGCCGGTAAGCGAACCCAGGAAGTCGCGGAACTTGGTGTAGCCCTGCATGAAGTTCAGGTTGAACTCGGCGTCATGTTTGGAGATCTCGTTAGGCGGCGGCACCACTATGCCGGCCGCGGCAAAGGCGCCGTTATCCTCGCGGTAGAGCGCCATGACCGGCAGGTATTGTACGAACTTATCAAAATCCCCGCCGCAGGCGTCGTAGTCGGCCTGCCTGAAGAAGTTGGCAGCGATCACGCTGCCGCCAATGCGGGCATTACCGCGCCCGGACAGGTCGTCAACAGGCGTCAGGTCCACCAAGATGCCGGAGTACTTGCTGTTGGTGGAAGACCAAACGTCGGTGGTAGAGCTATCCGCGTTCACTATCACGTTCTTGGAGGAAGTGACCATGGTGAAGTGCGGATACGGCCTGTCGGCTATCTCGCTGCCGTCCATCTTGCCGAAGTCGCCGGAGCGCATCAGGTAGAAGTCGAACACGGAAGGCGACGGCAGGGCCGCGGCGCAGAAGCCGCCGGGCCATTTCTCGCCGCACGGGGTATCGTTCTGGTTGGCGGCGGTGGGGCCTGAATAGCGGAACTTGCGCTCATTGTCGTTATCGCCGCCGGTCAGCATCTTGATTATGGTGCCGGTGTTGAACACCGACCCGGCGCTCAGCGGCACCACCTTGAACCCCAGGATCTGGTCCCAGCCGCTGGTGACCACGGTAGATTCTGGCATCTTGGCCAGCGTGAACTTGGGCTGGACGTATTTGGCGTCCACCAGGTTGATGTTCAGCGTAACCGTGCTGCCGGCCACCACCGTAACGTTGGGGGAAGGCGAGGGCAGGGCATAATCGAAGGAAGTGCCGGAGGAACCGCTGGACCCGTTGCTGTTCACATAGAGCGACACACGGTTGACACCGGGCAGCACGTCGGGCAGCGTGAAAGTGCCGTCCTTCTGCAGCTGTGTGCCGGACCAGCCGTTGTTGTTATTCATGTCCACCCAGATATACTGGCTGGAGGAAGGCGCGTAGACCGTGCCGTCCGGCTTGTACATGGTCCCGGACACCTGGCCGGCCTGCATGAATTCCATGTCCACAACGACCGTGCCGGTGGAAACCAGGTTAATGGTGTTGTCGCCGCCGCCGCGGTTCACGCGGCCCCAGCCTACGGCGTTCACGTTCATGTAGTACTTGAAGCCGCTGGACACGTTTATGGTGTAGGTCTGGCTGGCGCCGCTTCCGTTAACGGCGATAAAGTTGCCGGTGGGGCAGTTGCCCATCATGTCCTGGCACTGGCCGTACAGCGTGATCATGATAGGATTATTGCTGAGGTCCACGTTGCCGGGGAACTTTATTGTTCCGGTGACCTTACCGCTGGTGGACCCTACGGTGGTCGGCACTATATAGGTTATCGAAGAAAGATTCACGGAACCGTCCGTGACCAGCACGCCGCTGCTGTTATAGATGTGCAGCATCTGGTTGTCGCCAAGGGCCGGGTTCGTCTCGACATAGACGCGGTAGTCGTTAACCCCGGTACCGGAACAATGCGCCTGGTTCCAGTTCATGCCGCCGCCCGTATTCCCCCAGGCGGTAAAGTCATCCCCGTTGCCGTTATAGGCGGCCTGCGACCCGCCGCTGTTGGAGAAAGGCGTCCAGACGTTCACGGAGTAATTGCCGGTAGGCAGGCCGCCGGCCGTCACGCAGCCGTTGGCGCCGGTATTGAAGTTCTTGTTGGAGAAGCCGGGCTCGAAAGTATAGTTGGAAGGGTTGTTGTCAACGCACGGAGCCCCGGGTTTGGCCCAAGGGGTGCCGTCCGGGTTGAAATTCACCGTGGCGTTGGGGATGGCAAGCCCGGAGGCGGATTTCACGCAGATCTTCACGGCGCCGGAGCTCTCGGCCATCTCGTTGAGGATAATGCGCACGTTTTCAAGGTTGGAAGCGCCGCCCTGGTAAACCGGCTTGGCGGCAATAGAACTGAGATAAACGAAGTCATTAAGGCCGCGGGGCGCGTTGGCGCAGAGGTCAGCGTTAGTAAGGATGGACGGGCTGCGGTACGGCTCATAGCATTTGCCGGGGCCGCTCTGGCTCCAGGTGCAGCCGCCCATAGCTTCGGCGTAATAGGTGGCGCCAATGGTGAGGCCGGACAGCTGGAAGCGGCCGTTCTCGTCCACATTGGTCCACAGCGAGTTATTGCAGGAGCGGAAGCTGACGCCCATGCGCGAGATCGGGGACCACAGGTTGGCGGTACCGGAACTGCGGACTATACCTTCCAGCTTGCCGCTGGAAGAAGTCTGGCTGGCGGAGGTGTTGTTATTATCCACGCGGGCCGGGGGTATGGAATTGTCGAAATCCGATTTATTAGCGGTGTCGTAGGAGATTATATTGCTGTTCAGCGCCGTGCCGACGTTGCGCCCCACGCCGCGGTTGAGCTGCGGGTCGTAAAGGCCGATATTGTAGGTATTGGATTCGGCGTTGGGAACGTTGTCCACCACCAGGAACCCGTTGCCGCTACCGTCGGTCATGACGATGCCCGAACCGCCCTGCTGCTGGGACTTCATGTTATAAACGCCGCCAAAGAGCAGCGTATTGGCCGTGGCGTTGGCGAATTCAAGCCGGAGCTTGCCCACCCCGGTCAGGCCGGAAGTGACGGT
The DNA here is from genome assembly GCA_016234365.1 of Elusimicrobiota bacterium. Taxonomy (GTDB): domain Bacteria; phylum Elusimicrobiota; class Elusimicrobia; order Elusimicrobiales; family UBA9959; genus UBA9959. Next base: position 36,708 of record JACRER010000065.1, read on the forward strand.
GAAAATAGAATTGCGGGCGACGCCGTCCGCCCAGACATACTTGGCCGGGTTATATTCGGGGTTGTTGAACTGGTCGGCGAGGCTGGGGGTATAGCCGTGAGTGCTGTACATCACCATGTAGTTCTTGTTGTCGGCCAGCGTAAGGGTGACGGTGCCCTTGGTGACCCCGGTGTTTGGGGTAACGGCCATCTGCGAATTGGACGTGGGGCCGTTCTGGCCGAACTCTATGGCGGCCACGGTCACGTCACCGACGGCATTGCCGCTCTGGTCCTTTATAAACACGTTGAGCGTAGTGGCCGCGGAAACCGCGGAACTCAGCGCTATCGCCGCCGCCGCCGACAGGACTATTTTTTTAAACAGGCTCATATTCCCCTCCGTACCACCCGGCTTGGACCGGGCTGGGCAAAACGCTTTCAAAATTTGACTACCCCGCCCCGCAAAAAATCCGCTACCCGCAAAGATATAACATTGGCCTGAGAAAAGTCAACGTTAATTAATGTGACTTTGGGCACACCCCTCTTCTTTCAATAGTATAGCGGCCGGGGCGCCGGAAAAGTTCAGGCTGGCCTCATTTTTTTCTCAGGAAGTTTCAGTGGGGACAGACGTCGCAGGAGGAGTTCTCCACCGGCTCGCTCTCCACCTGGAAGACGGAGTGCTGTATGCCGAAGGCGGCCGCCACGCCGCAGGTGGCCGTTTTAAGGGCGGCCTGCTGCAGCGCCGGGTCCTTTACCACCAGGTGCGCGCTCAGCGCGTTGAAACCGGAGGACAGGCTCCAGACGTGCAGTTCGTGCACGTCAGAAACGCCATTTATGGCAAGCAGTTCCTTCTCCAGTGACTTCAGGTGGACGCCCTTGGGGGCGCCTTCCATAAGGATATGGAAGGCCTCGCCCAGCAGCCGGGTGGAGCTGAAGAGGATAAGCCCTATTATAAGGAGGGAGACTATGGTGTCCGCGCGGTACCAGCCGGTGAACCAGATAATGACGCCGGCCACGATGGCGGCCACGGAGCCGGCCAGGTCGCTGACCACGTGCAGGAAGGCGCCGCGCACGTTTATATTCTCTTCGCTATGCGCGTGCAGGATGAAGGCGCAGACCAAATTAGCCAGCAGGCCGACAACGGCTATAGCCAGCATGGGGCCCGACAGCACCGCCACCGGGTTATTGAAGCGGTCATAGACCTCGCGCAGCATGTAACCGGAAAGCAGCCACAGCAGCATGGCGTTGGCCAGCGCGGCCATTACCTCGGCGCGGCGGTAGCCATAAGTGCGGGCGGAGTCCGGCCGAAGCCCGGCCAGGCGCGAGGCGAAGAAACTCATCCCCAGCGCGGCGGCGTCGGTCATCATGTGCATGGAATCGCTCAGCAGCGCCATACTGCCCGTAAGCAGGCCGCCTACGGCCTCTACGACCATGAAACCAGCGGTTATGAAGAATGCGGTTGTGATGGCTTTGCGGTGCTGCCCGCCGTGGGCGTGCCCGTGGCCGTGGTCATGGGCATGGTCATGGCCGTGATGTTCTTCGCGGCCATGGTCATGGCCATGATCGTGGTCGTGCACGCAGGAGTGTCCGTGTCCCATAGGCGGATTATATAATTTCACAAATGCTAGAATATACCCCTGTCATGCAGCGCGCCGCTATAAACATAGAGGACCAGCTCCGCAAGGTCAACGGCGGGATCTCCGCCGCGCTCTCCGGCATAGCCCCGGAAATTTTCGATTTCAAGGCCCATCCTTTCAGCTTTTTAGGCAAGGCGGCGCGCGCGCGCTTTACGCTGCTTGCCGCGCAAACTCTTGGCGCCGACGCCGCCAGGGCCGGCCGCGCCGCCGCGGCCGCCGAAATGACGCACACCGCATCCCTGCTGCACGACGACTGCCTGGACACCGCCCGCTACCGCCGCGGCCTCCCCACGCTTTATGACCAGCTCGGCGTCAACGGCGCCATCCTGGTAGGCGACCTCCTTATGGCCCTCGCCTTCGACGAGGCCGGCGCCGCCGCGCCGGAACTGCAGGGAGAACTGGCCGGCGCCGTGCGCCGCATGGCCGAAGGCGCGCTGCTGGAAGAGAATTCCCGCTGGAAGAAGACCGACGCCGCCGGAGCCGAGCGCATGACCGCGCTGAAGACAGGCGCGCTGTTCCGCTGGTGCGCCCTGGCCGCCTGCCACCTGGCCCGCCGGCAGGACCTTCTGGAGACCTGCGCCAGACTCGGCGAAGGCACCGGCGTGGTCTTTCAGATGGTGGACGACGTGCTGGATTTTGAGGGCGACGCCGGCGCCTGCGGCAAGGAAACGCTTAAGGACATCCGCGAAGGTAAGTTCACGCTGCCGCTGATCCTGGCCATTAACGACGGGACCGCCGGCCCGGAAGCGGAAAAACTGCTGGAGGCCCTGCGCGCCGCGCCCGCGGCCGACCTGGGCCCCGCCCTGGAACTTTCAAAACTGGTGCGCGAAGGCGGCTTCTGCGCCGCCGCCCGCGCCGACGCCTCTAAAAAAGCGGAAGAACTGAAACCACTGGCGGACCAGCTGCCCGCCGGGGAAGGCGCCGACGCCCTGAAAAAATTCATAAACGATACGGCCCGGAGGCTGGCCTGATGAAAGGCCAGCTTAAAAAGTGGGCCGTGATCCTGCGCGCCTACTCCTGGCCGGCCTCGCTGGTGCCGGTGGTGCTGGGGTCGGTGGTGGGCTGGCGCGCCGGGCGCTTCTCCTGGGCGGACTTCATCTTCACTTTCGCGGCCGCGCTGATGGTGCACTCCGCGGCCAACCTGGCCAATACCTATTTCGACTTCCGCAAAGGCGTGGATAAAAAAGAGACCGCCGACGACCGCGGCCTGGTGGACGGCCTTATCTCCCCCCGCAACATGCTGTTTACGGCGCTGGGGCTTTTTGCGGCCGGCGGGCTTATAGGCCTGCTGCTGGTCTTCAAGAACGGCATCCCTGGACTGTTCTGGCTGGGCGCGGCCGGCTTCGCCCTGGCCTGGTTCTATACCGGCACCGGCTTCGCCTACAAATACCGCACGCTGGGCGACGTTGGCGTCTTCTTCGCCTTCGGGCCGTTCATAGTGGGCGGCACCGCCCTTATCCAGGCTCGCGTATTGTTGCCGGAGGCGCTGTGGGCCTCCATCCCGGTGGGGCTGCTGATAGTGGGCATCCTGCACGCCAACAACATGCGCGACGTTAAAAGCGACGGCGACGCGGGCTTTGCCACGCTGGCCGCGGCGCTGGGCCCGGGCGGCGCGTTCAAGTTCTATTACGCGCTGATCTTCCTCCCTTATCTTTTCTCCCTCACTCTGGGCAGCGTGTGGCCGCCGGTTTTCTGCGCGCTGTCTATCCCGCTGGCCGTAAAACTGTACCAGCGCGCCGCCAAAGGCGATTTCTCGCCGCTGGTCCCCGAAACCGCGCGCCTGGTGGCCGTTTTCGGACTCCTCCTTTCGGCCGGCCTCTACTTCGCCTGACCTCCCCTTTTATATTTGTGTTGTAAACTCGCGGGATTTTTTATAGATTATAGTTGCGATTTTCGCAGATAGTCACGGAGGTTCGTACACAATGAGGAAAAACACCCTGCTTCTGACCCTTGCGCTGCCGCTGGCGGCCTGCTTCCTGCTCGCTTCCTGCAATCCCAAGAACCGCAAGACCGGCGGCCAGGGCACCGACATGACCGGCGACACCGCCGTAATGCCCGGCATCGACGTCATAGAGAGCAGCGATACGCTCTCCACCGAGGGAGACATCCGCGGCGGCGAATTCGTAGCGCAGGCCAACATCAAGACCATCACCTTCGATTACGACCGCTACGAACTGTCCGAAACCTCCCGCGCCACCCTGCAGGCCAACGCCGCGCTGCTGAAAGCCCGCAAGGACTGGACCGTGCTGGTGGAAGGCCACTGCGACGACCGCGGCACCATAGAATACAACCTGGCGCTGGGCCAGAAGCGCGCCAAGGCGGTACGCGACTACTACGTGCGCCTCGGCGTGCAGGAAAGCTCCATCGGCACCATCTCCTACGGCAAGGAGAAGCCGCTCTGCGCCGAGGCCACCGACGCCTGCTGGCTGGAGAACCGCCGCGCCGAAACCAAGGTCAAGGGAAAATAAATGCGCCTGAAAACATTGCTGATAGTTCCGGTCTGCCTGCTCGCGGCGGGCTGCGTAGCCACGCAGCAGGACATGCTGCAGATGCAGAGCCAGATGGACGACCTCAACAACAACCTGGCCACCATGCAGAAGAACCAGGCCGAGCTGGCCGTTAAGATGGAGGATCTCTCCAAGAACCTTAACGCCTCGTCGGAGAGCATGAAGGACATCTCCGGCCAGATGGAGAAACTGACCACGCGCCTGGACGACCTGGATAACTCCATGAACAAGCGCGTCAACGCCATAGGCCAGAGCATCAAGAAACAGCAGGAAGAAGTGGAGACCTCGCTGCTGCCCGCCAAGATCTACAACGACGCCTACAACGCCTTCCTCAACAACAACTTCGAAGGCGCCGCAACCGGCTTCAAAACCTACCTCTCCAAGTTCCCCAACGGCGAGATGTCCGAGGGCGCCTATTTCTACCTGGGCGAATCGCTGTACCTCAAGGAACGCTGGCAGGATTCCGCGCTGGCCTACGCCACGGTGCTCGAGAAGTTCCCCAAGTCCGCCCGCGTGCCGGCCGCGCGCCTGAAGTACGCCATGGCCCTGCTCAAGCTCCCCGAGGATAAAAAGAGCGAGGCGCTGAAATATTTTCACTCCGTGGTGAAAGATTTCCCGGCTTCCCAGGAAGCCAAGACCGCCAAGGACTACATAACCAGGCTTTCCGCGCCCAAACCGGCCGCCCCCGCGCCGGCCAAGGCTCCCGCCAAAGCCCCGGCCAAGAAAGGCTGAGCCCCACCCATGAAAGCGCTGGCGCTGCTGCTCCTTCTCGCCGCCCCGCTTTCAGCAGGGACCGACGTCTATATAGGCATCTCGCCAGGGTCCGAGGTCAAAAAGACCGCCCTGGCCATGTCTCGCTTTTTGCCGGCCAGGCCCGATAAGCCGGAAGACCTGGCGCTGGCGGAACAGTTCCGCGATATAGTCCGCGCCGACCTGCTTTATTCTCGCTACTTCGAAGTGAAGGAAGACGCCATGGCCCGGGCCAACCTGGACGCCAGCCCCGAATCCCTGGCCTGGTGGAAGGGCCTGGCAGGGAACCTGATAACCGGCAAGGCTCAGGACGCCGGCGGCGTCTGGACCTTTAACGCGCGCCTCTACGACCTGGCCAGCGGCAAGGTGCTGATGGAGAAATTCTACCAGGGCGAGAAGCGCGCCATGCGCCGCGCCGCGCACATGTTCGCCGACGACGTGATACTGCGCCTCACCGGGCGCCTGGGCGTGGCGCACTCCAAGATAGCCTTCACCAACAACTCCACTGGCCGCAAAGAAGTCTACATCGTGGACTACGACGGCGAGAACCTGACGCGCCTGACCTCCGACAACAGCATCAACCTGCTGCCGCGCTGGTCGCAGGACGCGTCGCGCATCTATTACACCACCTACCGCTGGGGCAACCCGGACATGTTCGAGATAGACCTGAAGGCCGGCAAGATCCGCCCGTTCACCACGTTCCAGGGGCTTAATATCCCCGGCGGCTTCTCCCCCGACGGCATGACCATGGTGCTCACGCTCTCGCGCGGCGACGACCCCAGCATCTTCAGCCTCAACGTGGTCACCAAAGAGCTCAAGCGCTTGCTTAAAGGCTTCGGCGTAAGTTCCTCCCCAACCTGGGCGCCCGACGGCACGCAGGTGGCTTTTGTCTCCGACCGCTCCGGCAACCCGCAGATCTACGTATTGGAAACGCCCACCGGCAAGACCCGCCGCCTGACGCGCCTTAACTGGTGCGACTCGCCGTCCTGGTCCCCCGCCGGGGACTGGATAGTGTTCGCCGGCCGGGAGACCGCCAAAGAGGAACTGAACATCTTCGCCACCGACCTGACCGGCAGCCAGATCCGCCGCCTTACCTACAAGGCCGGCAACAACGAGGACCCGTCCTGGTCCCCGGACGGGCGCTTTATAACCTTCACCTCCACGCGCCGCGGCCGCCGCGAACTGTTCATTATGGACGCGGACGGCAGCGCGCCGCACCCCCTGACCGACCTGAAAGGCAACACATTCACCCCCAGCTGGAGCCCCTAGCCCCCCGCACCTGGCAAAAGAAAAAGGCCGGGATTTCCCGGCCTTTTTATTGAGTTAAGTGACATAAAGTGTTGGTTTTTAAGGGGCTTCCCCGTCGGGGAAGCCCCTTTACTTATACTTCTGCTAGTATAACCCAATGAAAAAGACTATGCCCGGCCTGCGACAAACACATGCAGAAATGGGGCCGAACTAAAGCTGGGAAAGTCCGCTGGTTTTGCAGGTTGTGCGCTAAGACCAGTGTCCAGAAGCGCCCAGATCTTCAGCGCCGTTGGCGTTTA
>JACRER010000063.1 GCA_016234365.1 Elusimicrobiota bacterium
AAAGTGGAGAGCTGGCTGTCGGAAGGGTACAGGGCGCGCAGAACCGGGGCACTGACCGCGTTCATCTACAAGTCGCTTAAATGGCCGGACTTTTACCGCAACGGCGCGCCGGCCTACGAGGTGCGCTACGCCGGGGCGCCGGTGGCGCTTATCCGGTTCGACGGAAAAGGCGCCACGGTGCGCGCGCTGGCGGAGGCGGCGCGCTTCCCGGAACTGACGGAGCTGGACCTGGTGGAGATAGCGCTGTGGGTGAACAAGCTGCGCGGCGCGGGGCCGCTAAATTAGCCTGGCCCGGCGGCTTATCTCGCGCAGCAGGCCGCGGAAGATAAAGGTATGCACCGGGTAGAGCGAGTACCAGTAGAGGCTGCCCAAAAAGCCGCGAGGCTCGAAGTAGGCCGTCATGCGCAGCACGGAGGACGTTGCGGAGCGCGGCTTGGCCTCGAACTGCAACCAGCCCTTGCCGGGCAGCTTCATCTCCGCGCGCAAGAGCAGCATGCGCCCCTCCAGCACTCGCTCCACGCGCCAGAAGTCCAGCACTTCTCCCTGGTGCACCGTGTCTGGGTGCCGGCGGCCGCGGCGCATGCCCACGCCGCCCATCAGGCGGTCCTGCATGGCCTTAAGGTCCCACAGCCACTGTGCGTAAAACCAGCCGCGCTCCCCGCCTATGCCGGAGAAGACCTTGAAGAGTTTTTCCGCGGGGGCGTCAACCGGGATAAAATGGTCCTGCAGGATAAGGCCTTCCGTGTCTATGAACGAACACGGCTTGGCGTAGTGCGGCTCGTAAGCGGTGGTCCAGGAGGTTTCCACGTTGTTCTCGTTAATGCGCATCAGCGCGTACTGCACGGCGGTGCGGTAATCCAGAGGCTTTATTTCCGGGAACAGGCGCAGCGCCTCGTCCGTGGAACAGACCACGTCGTTGCGCAGGCTCTCCAGCAGCGGGCGCGCCAGCGGGGCCGGCACCGGGGTTATAAGCCCCACCAGCAGCGAGGACAGGTCCGGCGACCAGAGCAGGCAGGAGAAGAAGCTGCGTTTAAGTCCGCGCGTTTCGGCGTAGATAGCCATCATCTCGCGGTAGGTGTGCACGCCCGCGCCGCCTATCTCCACTATCTTGCCGTCGGACGCGGGGTTATGCAGCGCGGCGGCCAGGTAGGCCAGCACGTCGCGGATGGCCACGGGCTGGCAGCGGGTGTCGCGCAAATAATGGAAACACGGGATGAACGGCAGGCGCTCCACCAGGTAGCGGATGATCTCGAACGAGATGCTGCCGGAACCGACTATAATGGCCGCGCGGAACTCCGTAACGTTAAGGCCCGACTCGCGCAGGATCTCGCCCATGCGGTGCCGGGAATGCAGGTGGTGCGACAGGCCGGCCGCGTCGCCCCCCAACCCCCCCAGGTAAATAACCTTCCTTACCCCGGCGGCCTTGGCCGCCGCGGCAAAATTCCGCGCGGAGGTTTCTTCCAACGCTTCAAAATTTTCGGTATCACCCATGGAATGGATGAGGTAGTAGGCCGTATCCGCCCCGGCCAGGGCCTCTTCCAGCCCGGGCCCGCCGCAAAAGACGTCGCCCTTGAACACGTCCACGCTGCCGCTCCACGGGCGGCCGGCCAGGTCCTCCGGGTGGCGGGCCAGCGCGCGCACGCGGTGGCCGGCGGCGAGCAGGCGCGGTATCAGGCGCCCCCCCACATAGCCCGTGGGCCCGGTTACAAGTATGGTTTTCATCAGACCGGCAGGATGCTGCGTTCTTTGGCCCAGTCGCGGATAAAATCCACCGCCTCGGCCTTTATTACGGAGAGCGGGCGGGTGAGCTTTAGCTGTTCCAGCACGTGCTTGGCGGAAATTTTTTCATTGGCCCCCGAGGCGCTGTAGAGCGCTGAGATCACGGCCTGTTCTATTTCGGCGCCGCTGAACCCCTCGCACGCGGCGGCCAGGGCCGGCAGGCCGAACTGCGCCGGGTCCAGCCCGCGCTTGGCCAGGTGGATCTTCAGGATGCCCTCGCGCTCGGAGGGAGCCGGCAGGTCGGCAAAAAAGATCTCGTCGAAGCGGCCCTTGCGCAGCAGCTCGGGCGGCAGGCCGTTGATGTCGTTGGAGGTGGCCGCTATGAACGAGCGGTCCTTGCGCTCCTGCATCCAGGTGAGCATGGTGCCCAGCACGCGCTTGCTTACGCCGCCATCCACGTCGCCGGAGGAAGCCGCGAAGATCTTTTCTATTTCGTCTATCCAGAGGCAGACCGGGGCCAGGCGCTCCACGGTGGCCAGCGCCTTGCGCAGGTTCTCCTCCGTTTCGCCGATGTATTTGGAATAAAGCCGCGTAAGGTCCAGCCGGTACAGCGGTATGCCCAGTTCCCCCGCCGCCACCTTGGCCGCCAGGCTCTTGCCGCAGCCCTGCACGCCCAGCAGCAGCAGGCCCTTGGGAGGCGGCAGCGGTCCCTCGGTGAAGAAGGAATTTTTTCGGTCCGCTATCCAGCGCTTGAGGTTGCCGAAGCCGGCTATCACGCCCGGCTGTTCGGAGCCGAAATATTCCAGGATGCCGTCACGGTCGAAGGCTTCCTTTTTAAAGCGCTCTATCTCGGCGATGTCTCCGACGTCGAAGACGCCGTCCTTTATAAGGCAGAGGTTGAGCGCGTTTCGGATCTGCTGCAGCGACAGGCCTTTGAGCGTCTTCACCACGCGCTTCAGGGCCTCGGGCGGCATATCCACCACCACGCGCGCCGAGGTAAGGCTGAATTCCGACACCACGCGGTTCACTTCGGCCAGGATCTGCATCTCGTCGGGGTAACCGCCGGAGATGCGAGCGGAAAGCGGGGCTACGTCCGGGGGCAGTTTGGTCTCCGCGCCAAGCAAGGCCACGGTGGTGGCCGTATCCTTTATCCTGTTGAGCAGGTCCTTGAACAGCCTGGCTACGGCGGCGTCGGAGAGGAAGCGGTCGAAATCAGTAAAGGCGAAGATGGCCGGGGCGGGGTCTTTTACCAGGTCCGCGGCCACGCGCAGCATGGCGGAAGGGTCCCCGGTCTTGTAAAAAGCATTCTGGTTGCGGCCCACGCGCAGCCCCTGCGTCAGCGACCACGGGTAGAAGGCCATGCCGCGGGCCTCGGCCACGCGGGCCAGCTGGTCCAGCACGTAGCTTTCGTCGATGGTATCTACGGCCACCAGCGGGTAGCGTGATTTTATCAGGAGGGAGATCTCTTCTTCGAAGTTCATGCGGAAGGCCGGAATTACCACGGGAACTGCGGCGGCGGATATGTCGCTTCGCTCCATCCGCCCGTAAGGAGCACCTAAAATGCGCCCGGCAGTCGGTCACGGCTCTCTCCCTCGCCGTCGCTCGGTCGAGGCCGCGACCCCGGCTCGCCGCTGCGGGCTGCTGCCCTCGCGGCTCCGCCTTTCGATTCCTGACGCGGGACATAATTATGTCCCGCTCCGGGTTCCTTAAAACAGAATTTGGTGCGCCCGGCAGGAATCGAACCTGCACTAGAAGCTTCGGAGGCTCCTGTGATATCCATTTCACCACGGGCGCGCAAAACCAGAACTATATTATAGCCAAATTCAGATGTGCTTTTTGGCCAGCTCCACCAGCTGTTTCTCGAAACCGGGCATATCGGCCGGCACTTCGCCGCCGCCCTGCGCAAAATCCTTGCGGCCGCCGCCGGAACCGTTCACCACGCCGGCCACGTGCTTGGCTATGGCGGAGGCGTCCGCTTTGACGTCGCCGGTATGCGTAACGATGAACGCGAATTTTCCCTCGGCGCGGGAGTAGATGAACAGCAGCGTGCTCTTCAGGTCTTTCTTGATCTGGTCGGACAGGCCGCGCAGGTCTTTCATCTCCAAGGCGCCGGCGTCGTACACCAGGAAGCTGGAACCGGAGCCGTCTATGCCCTCGGTCAGCAGTTTGCGGCCTTCCGCGGGCGAGGCCGCCTGCGCGGTCTTGGCCTTGCCGGATTTCAGGTCCTTGAGATTCTGTAGCAGTTGGTCCACGCGGGCGGGCGCTTCCTGCGGCGGCACGGACAGCCGCAAGGCCACCGCCTCCGCCACTTTAGCCAGTTCCGACAGGTAGCTTACCGCCGCCGGGCCGGCAACGCCCTCTATGCGGCGCACGCCGCGCGACACGGAGGAATCCTTGAGGATCTTTATCACCAGCAGCTCTCCGGTGCGGTCTATGTGAGTGCCGCCGCACAGCTCCAGGCTGTAGCGGTCTTTGGCGGTTTCAAAACCGCCGCGGTTGATGAGGATAAAGCGCGCCGGGTCCGCGTATTTCTCGCCCAAGAGCGTGGTGGCGCCGAACTTGGCCGCGTCGGCCAGCGGCCGCAGGGCCTTGTGCACGCCGTAATTCTCGCGCACGGCGGCCGAGGCTATCTCCTCGATGCGGGCCAGCTCTTCTTTGGTAGGCGCCTTGTTGATGGTATAGTCGAAGCGAAAGCGCACCGGGTCCACTTCGGAGCCGGCCTGGCGGGTGGTGTCGCCGAACACAGCCTTGAGCGCGGCGTTGATGACGTGCGTGGCGGTGTGGTTGCAGGCGGTGCGGTAGCGGTCGCCGGAAACGCGCGCGGTCACTTTCATGCCGGCCTTCAGAGCGGCCTTAGCTTTGATGGAGTGGAAATATACTTTAGCCACCGGTTTCTGGGTGTCGGTGACGGCGGCGAGTTCGCTGCCTTCGAAGATAAGCGAACCGGTGTCCCCGGTCTGCCCGCCCGACTGCGCGTAGAAGGGCGTGGCGTCCAGCACGGCGTAGCCTTCGGCGCCGGCCGCGAGCTTCTCCACCATGTGCCCCTTATCGTCGAGCAGCGCCAGCACGGAGGACTGCGTTTCGGTCACGTCGTAGCCTTTGAAAACGGTGGCGGGCAGTTTCTCTTCCGCGGTCTGAAAAATGAAGGCGTTCTTTTCGCCGGAATCTTTCCAGCCGGCCTTGGCTACGCCCTGCGCGGCCTTGCGGGCCTCGTTAAAACCTTTCTCGTCCACCGGCACGCCTTTCTTTTCGGCCAGCTCGCGGGTCAGTTCGAAAGGGAAGCCGTAGGTCTCGTACAGGCTGAACGCCTCCGCTCCGGGGATGCCGCGCGGGAATTTCTCCAGCAGGTCGGAGAGGAATTTTTCGCCTGTGCCCAGCGTTTCTATAAAGCCCTGCTCTTCGAACTTCAGCGTCTCGTTTATCTGCTTGGCGGCGGCTTCTACTTCGGGGTAGACGCCCTTAAAAACGCCGAACACGGACGGGGTGAGCTTGTGAAGGAACGGGTCCTTGGCGCCCAGCATGCGCCCGTAGCGGCTGGCGCGGCGGATAAGGCGGCGCAGCACGTAGCCGCGCCCCTCGTTGGACGGGATGATGCCCTCGGAAATGAGGAACGACGACGCGCGCAGGTGCTCGGCGATGATGCGGTAGGCGGAAGTGTTCTCCGGGGAGGCCGCATAACCGGCCTTCAGCAACTGCGAGGCGGACTCTATGACCGGGTAGAACAGCGAAGTCTCGAAAGGCGACTCCTTGCCTTCCACTACGAAGGTGAGGCGCTCCAGGCCCATGCCGGTGTCTATATTCTTCTTGGGCAGCGGGTTGTACACGCCGCCGGGCTGCTTGTCGAATTGCGTGAAGACGTGGTTCCAGATCTCTATGTAGCGGTCGCAGGAGCAGGCGCCGGGGCCGGCGCAGCCTTTGTGGTCGTACTTCTCGCCGCGGTCCCAGTAGATCTCGGAGCAGGGGCCGGAAGGGCCGGTGTCGCCCATCGCCCAGAAATTGTCCTTATCGCCCAGTTCTATGATATGGGAATGCAGCTCCCTGGGGAGGATGGCCTCCCAGATGCCGCGGGCTTCCTCGTCTTTCGGCGCCACGCCGCCTTTATAGATGGACGGGTACAGGCGCTTGGGGTCCAGCCCCATGTCCTTGGTGAGGAATTCCCAGCCCCAGGCGATGGATTCCTTTTTGAAATAGTCGCCGAAGGAGAAGTTGCCGAGCATTTCGAAAAAAGTGAGGTGGCGGATGGTTTTGCCCACGTTGTCGATGTCCGTGGTGCGGAAGGATTTCTGGCAGGAAGCCGCGCGCTTCATGTCGGTCTTGAGGCCCAGGTAGTACGGCTTGAACTGCACCATGCCGGCGGAGGTGAAGAGCAGCGTGGGGTCGCCTTCGGGGATCAGGGGGCTGGACTTAATTACGGGATGCCCGTTCCTGGCGAAAAAATCAAGGAAGCTTTTGCGGATCTGGTGGCTTTGCATAATGGGAAATTATACAAAACAAGCCCCCGGGAGGGGCGACCTCCCGGGGGCGCGGACTGAGCTGCCGCCTCAGGCGAAACTGCGGGCCAGCCAGTAGAAGACCGCGGAGATGGCGGCGGCGGCGGGGATGGTTATGATCCAGGCCCACACTATGTTGCCGGCCACGCCCCACTTCACGGCCTTGATGTTCTTTACCATGCCCACGCCCACTATGGAGCCGGTTATGGTGTGCGTGGTGCTTATGGGCACGCCCATGGCGGAAGCGCCGAACAGCATGAGCGAGGCGCCGAACTCGGCGCAGAAGCCGTCCACGGGGCGGAGCTTGGAGAGTTTGTCGCCCATGGTCTTCACTATACGCCAGCCGCCCGACATAGTGCCTATGGCGATGGCGGCCTGGCAGCTCAGCACCACCCAGGTGGGGATATAGAAATCCTTGCCCAGGTAGCCGGCGCTGAACAAGAGGCCCGCTATGATGCCCATGGTCTTCTGCGCGTCGTTGCCGCCGTGGCCCAGGCTGTAGGCGGCCGCCGAGAGCAACTGCCCTTTGCGGAAGACATGGTCCACCTTGGCCGGCGTGGACTTGGCGAACAGGTTGTACACTACTATCGCCAGCGTCAGCCCCAGCAGCATGCCCACCACGGGCGAGATGATAATGAAGGCCAGCGTCTTTATAATGCCGCTCATCACCAGCGCCGACGGGCCGGCCTTCACCAGCGCCGAACCTATCAGCCCGCCCACCAGCGCGTGGGAGGAGCTGGAAGGGATGCCGTAGTACCAGGTGATCAGGTTCCAGGCCGAGGCTCCCACCAGGGCGCCGAAGATGACGTAACTGTCCACCTGGCCCAGCGACACTATGCCCTTGCCGAGCGTCCCGGCCACATGCAGACCGAAGAACAGGAAGGCGATGAAGTTGAAGAAGGCCGCCCACATCACCGCGTACTTAGGCGACAGTACGCGGGTAGCCACTATGGTGGCTATGGAATTGGCGGCGTCGTGGAAGCCGTTCAGGAAGTCGAAGAACAGCGCCAGTACGACCAAAAAACCTATCCACAGGGAGATGTTTTCCATATATTAGCCGTGCTTCACGAGTATGCTCTCTATCACCTTGGCCACGTGTTCGCATTTATCGAGCGTCCCTTCGGCCACCTCGTAGATCTCTTTCCACTTTATGACCATGATCGGGTCTTTCTCGTTCTCGAACAGGTTGCTGATGGCCTTCTCGCGCACCGCGTCGCCAAGGTTCTCCAGGCGGTTTATCTCTATGCAGTGGTCCAGCACGCGGCGGGCGCGCTTGGTGTCGTGCATATGCTTTACGGCGTTGGCCAGGGCGGCGGCGGACTGGTCTATAAGGTCTATGAACTGGGTGAAGTGTTCGTCCGCGGGATTAAGTTTGTAGAGTTTTACGCGCCCGGCCATGGCGTTGAGCATGTCCAGCACGTCGTCGAGCTGGTTGGCCAGCGCGTAGATATCCTCGCGGTCTATGGGGGTAATGAAGGTCTTGTTGAGCATGTCGGTGATCTCGTGGGCCAGGGTGTCGCCCTCATGCTCCAACGCGTGGATCTTTTTGACCTCTTCCTCGTCCAGTTTGCCGTCCTTGATGGCCGCTTTAAAGAAAGAGGCGGCCTTCACAAGGTTTTCGGCCTGCTGCGTGAGGAAATCAAAGAACTTCTCTTCTTTCGGCATGAAATTTATTCCCATTTTTTTCTCCTTTAACCTATCTTGGGAATAGTATAGGAAGAGCGGATGAAAGCCGTTTAAAGCCCGTGTAAAATCCGTGTAAAGCCCGGGGGGAGCGCTACTTCAGCTCTTCCGGGTGATGGCGCACCACTACGGCGGAAACCATGTAAATGATGTCCTCGGCCATGCTGACGGCGTGGTCGCAGACCCGCTCCAGGTGGCGGGCCGCCAGCAGCAGCGGTACGGCGCGGTCGGCTGTAGCGCCGTCCTTGAGCATATAGTCGTAGACCAGTTCTTTCTCCACCGCGCGCTTGAGGCTATCCGCCTCCGGGTCGGAAAGGACCACTTTTTTAGCGAGCGCGGTGTCGCTCGTTATGAAGGATTCTATGGCGTCGCCGGTCATGCGTTTAGCTATCTCCGCCAGCCGGGGAATGTCCACGAGCGGTTTCAACTCGGGTTTATCTGAAATATCCACGGCACGCTGGGCCACGTCCACGGCCAGATCCCCGATGCGTTCCAGCTCGGCGTTGAGCTTTATGGCGGTGGTGATAAAGCGCAGGTCGCGGGCCATAGGCTGGTGCAGGGCTATCAGCTCCAGGCACTTGTCGTCTATCACCAGTTCAAGACTGTCCATACCTACGTCGGAGTCTATCACGCGCTGGGCCGCCGCGGCGTCGCGGTTTTTCAACGCCTCCACGGCGGCGGTTATAGCGGCCTGGGCCATTTCTCCCATGCGCAGGATGTCGCCCTTGAGCTGCTCGAGTTCGCTGTCAAAATGCCTGTGCATCATCCGAACCTCCCGGTTATGTAGTCTTCCGTGCGCCTGTCGCGCGGGGCCTTGAAGATCTGCTCGGTGCGGCCTTCTTCTATGAGGTCGCCCATCAGGAAAAAAGCCGTTCTGTCGGAAACGCGCGCCGCCTGCTGCATGTTGTGCGTTACTATCACTATGGTGTATTCCTTTTTAAGCTCAAGAATGAGCTCCTCTATCTTGCCTGTGGAGATGGGGTCGAGGCTCGCACAGGGCTCGTCGAAAAGGATGACTTCGGGGGAAACGGCGAGGCAGCGGGCTATGCAGAGCCGCTGTTGCTGGCCCCCAGAAAGTCCCAGCGCGCTGTCCTTCAGTCTGTCCTTTACCTCGCCCCAGAGCGCGGCTTTCTTGAGCGAGTCCGTCACACGTTCCTCTATCACGTTACGGTCGGTCACACCGTTGACCTGCAGGCCGTAGGCCACGTTCTCGAAGATGGTCTTGGGAAAAGGATTGGGCTTCTGGAACACCATGCCCACGCGCTTGCGCAGGTCGGCCGCGTCGCAGGCCGGCGAAAGGATATCCAGGCCGTCCAGCAGTATCTCCCCTTCGAACCGGCTGCCCGGCACCAGTTCGTGCATGCGGTTGAGGAGGCGGATGAAAGTGGACTTGCCGCACCCGGAAGGCCCGATAATGGCCGTGACCCGGCGCGGGCTGAAGTCTATGCTGATATTGTTCAGGGCGCGCTTCGGGCCGTAGTAAAAGTTCACGCCGCGGGCCTTCACCTTTGGCTCGGGGCCGTAGATGTCCGCTTCGCCCAGGGAATTCCTGTTTACGGCCACGGGGCCTTTCACCAGCGACGGGTGGAACCCTTCCATTCCCATCTGCTTCTCATGGTCTATGTTCACGTCATGCATGATAGGTCTTCCTTTGGCGCTGCCGTATATAGATGGCGAGCATGGACACCGACAGCACCAGCCCCAGCAGCAGCAGGCTCGAAGCGTAGGCTATGCGTGTTTGTTCCTCAGGATGCGTGCCCTCGGTCATCAGCGCGTAGATATGATAGGGCAGGGCCATCACCTCGGAGAACGGCGAGTGCGGGTAGCCCTTCACGTAGAAGGCCGCCGCGGTGAATAGTATCGGCGCGGTCTCGCCGGCCACGCGGCCCACGCTGAGTATCACGCCGGTAAGGATGCCGGGCAGCGCGGCGGGCAGCACTACCTTGCGGATGGTCTCCCACTGCGTGGCGCCCAGTGCCAGCGACGCCTCGCGGATAGACTGCGGCACGGCCACCAGCGCCTCCTGCGAAGCGGAAATTATGACGGGCAGGGCCAGGATGCCCAGCGTGAGCGACCCGGAGATTATGGACACCCCGAAGCCCATATACTTTACGAACACGCTAAGGCCGAACAGGCCGAACACCACCGAGGGCACGCCCGCCAGGTTGTTGATGCTGACGCGCAGCACGTTCACTATCCAGCCCTTCGGGGAATACTCGGTGAGGTAGACCGCGCAGGCAACGCCCAGCGGCAGGGAGAACAGGATGGCGCCCAGGGTCAGGTAAAAGGTACCGACTATGGCCGGGGCCACGCCGCCGGCGGTCATGGAATCGCGGGGCACCTGCGTCAGGAACTCCCAGTTTATAGCGCCCAAGCCGCGCGCCGCTATGAAGAAGATGATGCCGCCGAGGAAAAGGATATTCGCGCCCATGCAGGCGGCCAGGGCCGAGAAGCCCAGCTTCTGTATCACGCCCCGTGTTTTCATCTGGACAGCCCCAGTTTAAGCCTGAACCTGCGGCTGATCAGCTCCGCGGCTATATTGAAGGCGAAAGTTATCAGGAACAGGATCAGCGCTATGGCGAACAGAGCGTGGTAATGGTCGCTGCCCACCGGCGCCTCGCCCATCTCGGCGGCTATAGCGGCGGTCATCGGCCGCACCGGGTCGAAGACCGAGCGTGGTATCACGGCGGAGCCGCCGGCCACCATCAGCACGGTCATGGTCTCGCCTATGGCGCGGCTCATGCCCAGGATGATAGCGGTGGAGATGCCGGAACCGGCCGCGGGGATTATAACTTTGGTGAGCGTCTGCCAGCGGTCGGCGCCCACCGCGAACGACGCCTCGCGAAAGGACCGCGGCACGTAACTCAGCGCGTCCTCGGCGATGCTCGCCACCGTGGGGGTGGCCATCACGCCGAGTATGACGCTGGTGGTCAGCGCGCAGAGGCCTATGGGCAGGTCGAAAGCGTCCTGCAGGAACGGCGCCAGGATGACCATGCCGAAGAAGCCGTAGACGATGGACGGCACCGAAGCCAGTATTTCTATGACCGGCTTGAGCACAGCGCGCTGGCGCGGGCCGGCCAGTTCGTGCAGGTAGAGGGCGCTGCCCACGCCGAGCGGCACGCAGATCACCAGCGCCCCGGCGGTCACCCACAGCGAGGCCAGTATCAGCGGCAGAATGCCGAACTCGGCCGGCTCCGCCGTAGGGTACCAGCTTTCGCCCAGCAGGAAGGCCCTGGGGCTTACGGTCTTGAAGATCGGCAGGGCTTCCTTGAAGAGCACCAGCACTATACCTATAAGGAAGACCAGCGAGGCGAAAGCCAGGGCGGTGAAGAGATACTTTATGACCCGTTCTTTTTTCCTGTTCATTCGGCGCTCCGTCTCATGCTTATAGTTTAGCGGACCGGGGTTAAGGCGGTGTGAAGGAGGTGTAAATTGTATGTAATGAGGCGGGGGCCGGGTTCGGAGCCGGCCCCCGCGCGGACGCAACGCCGCTTTACTTCAGACCGACGAAACCTTCCTCGCCTACGATCTTCTGGCCCTCCGGCCCCTTCAGGAAGTCTATGAACTTCTTTACGGTGCCCTGCGGGACCCCGTTGGTGTACATGAACAGCGGGCGGGTGATGGGGTACTTGTTGCGCAGCACGCTCTCCTTGGCAGGCATTACGCCGTCCACGGAGATGGCCTTTACGGAACCGGTGACGTAGCCCAGGCCCACGTAGCCGATGGCGCCCGGGGTGCGGGCCACTATGCTGGCTATGCCCTGGTTGGAAGCCTGCATGATGGCGTCGGGGCGCACCTTCTTTTTATCGAGGACCATCTCGCTGAACGCCTCGAAGGTGCCGCTGGCGCTGTCGCGCGAAATTACCACTATGCGCAGGTCGGGCCCGCCGAACTCCTTCCAGTTGGCGGCGCGCGAAGTGTAGATCTTCTTGATCTGCTCGCGGGTGAGGCCGGTCACGGTGTTGGACGGGTGCACGATATGCGAGATGCCGTCCATGGCTATGACGTGGGCCTTCAGGTCGCGCCCTTTCTTGGCGGCTTTCTCCAGTTCGGCCGCTTTTACCGCGCGGGAGGCGTCCGCTATGTCGCAGGTCCCGTCTATGATGGAGGCGATGCCCACTCCGGAGCCGCCGCCGCGCACGGAGACTTCCTCTCCGGGATTGTTCTTCATGAAGACCTCCGCGGCCTTCTGCGCTATGGGCAGTACCGTGGTGGAACCTTCCATTACTATCTTGCCGGCCGAAGCGGTGCCGGCCATACCGAGGACCGCAAGGGCTATTATTATTTTTTTCATTTTTTATCTCCTGTCTCTTTTTAGAACTTAAGGTTGATGTCCGTCTGGAACAGCCGCTCGCGCTTACGCGCGTTGTTCTTAATGGGGCGCGCGTCGAACCAGGCCAGGTTCACGGCGAAATCCCGCAGCAGGCCCACGGCGAGCTGAGTTTTCTGGCCTTTCACCCCGGTAGCCCCGCCGTAGAAGTCCGAGTCGGGGTAAGTGTCCAGCCAGGCATTCTTCTCCAGCCGGCGCTGGCTCCAGGCCAGTTGCCACTGGCCGGCGTCCTCCACCTTGCGCTGGCCTATCTTTAACCCGGCTATCCAGCCCCGGTTGTCGGAAGAATGCTGTGTGTTCTGAATATAGCTGCCGAACGCGCCGGCGTAGTTGACGTTATAGCCGAAGTAGGAGAGCAGCGGAACAGGCAGAGGGTCGAGGATGTTGGCGTTGGCCTCGAACTCGGGGCTGACGGAGTTGTAGCCGTACTTATACTTGCCTCCGGCCACGGTATTACCCTGCTGGTAGTCCGCGGCGGAAGGCCGGTAATTCAGCACGGTGGTGGCGTGGCTCTTCACGTGGTTGAAGCCGTAAACCGCGGCACCGGCCTTGAAGTCCCAGACGCCGTCGTTATCGCGCCAGCTCACCCCGGGCTGGGCGAACAGCAGGCCCGGGTCCTGGGGATCGGCCGCCAGCTCGTTGAGCACAAAGTAGCCGGCGTTGCCGAAGAGCTGCCAGTTGTAGTTGAGAGGCGCTGTCACGCGGGCGCTGACGCCCTCGGGGTTTATGTCCGCGTCCCAGAGCATGTCGCTGGTGAGCCACAGAGGGTTCTTGGTGCGGCCGGCCGTGAAGGCCAGGTAGTCGCTGGCGTTGTACTCGGCGAACACGTAGTCTATATAGAGGTTCTTTTTGCCGAAGTTGTCGCCGAAGGTCTGGTTGGTGGAGCGCGGATCGCCGCTGTTGCCGCTGGCGAAGCCGAAGCCGGTGTAGACCTTCTCGTTCACCTTGGCGTCCACGAAGAAGCGCAGGCGGTAGCGGGCCCGGTGCTGATTGTAGCGCAGGGTCCGGTTGTCGTTGAACTGGTAGCGCAGGCGCACGTCTCCGCGCAGTTTCATGGTCTGCACCCACATGGGCAGCGTGGCGTGCCGCTGCTGGGAGATCTCTTTCTTTACCTCCTCCTGGGTGCCTATCCTGATCTCCTGGGCTTCGCCGGGGTCTATTACGTTCTTTTCCACAAGCCGGTCGAGCAGCAGGTCGAGCTCTCCGGCGCGGGCGGGCACGGCCGCCGAGAGTAACAACAACGCTAGCATGAGTTTGGTAAGGTTCATGCCTATAGTCTAGGAAAGACGTATAAAGCCGGCTTAAGGGCCGGGTAAAATATGGGTAAAAGCGGGAATTACCCGGGGAGGGTGAACCAGAAGGCGGAGCCGCGGCCCTCGGCGCTGTCCACGCCGACGGAGCCGCCGTGCAGCTCCACCAGGTGCTTTACTATGGAGAGGCCGAGGCCGGTCCCCCCCAGTTCGCGGGAACGGGCCTTGTCCACGCGGTAGAAACGCTCGAAGATATGCGGCAAATGCGCGGCGGAGATGCCGGGGCCGGTGTCCTCCACGGTAACGCGGACCGCGCCGGGCTCCGCGGCCGCTGAGACCCTTACTTCGCCGCCCTCGCGGTTGTATTTGGCGGCGTTGTCCAGCAGGTTTATGAGCACCTGCGAAAGCTTGTCCCGGTCCGCCGTCGCCGTTAAACCGTCCGGCACCAGGTTCTTCACGGTCACCTTCTTGCCGGCGAGGACGGCGGAAAGGCCTTTCACGGTGCCGTCGGCCAGCGCCCGCAGGTCTACCGCGCGTTTTTCCAGCTTGTCCCGCCCGGATTCGGCGTAGGAGATCTTGAGCAGGTCCGCCACCAGGTTATCCAGGCGCACGGCCTGGTCGTAAATGCTCCTCGCGAACTCAGGGCCGTGCTCCTTATCCTCCAGCGCGCCGCCCAGCAGCGTTTCGGCGCAGCCTTTTATGGCGGTCAGCGGGGTCTTCAGTTCGTGGGAGACGTTGGCCACGAATTCTTTGCGCATGGTTTCCAGTTTGCGCGGCCCGGTAATGTCGCGAGCCACCAGCACGCAGCCGCGCACGGCCCCGTCCTCTACTATAGGCGAGGCGCTCACGCTGAGCACGGTGCCCGGCGCGGACGGCGGCTCGAATTCCAGGGATACCGGCCGGCCGCTGGCCAGCGCTTTTATGGCGGCCGAAGAAAGTTCAGGCCCCGCAGGCATCCCGGAAAGCCACATACCTTCCGCCTCGAAACCTTTTACCCCCATAAGCTGGCGGGCGCGGGGATTTATGCGGGTTATGACGCCGCTGCCGTCGGTAACCACGATTGCCTCCGGCATGTCGCGGAAAGCGGCTTCCAGTTCCAGGCGGCGCAACTGGGCCTCGCGCATTTTAAGGCCCGCCTGCGCCGCCATGAAGTTGAGCGTCTCGGAAAGTTTCCTGAGTTCCCCGGAAGACCCCACGGGGATGCGGTAATCGAACTCGCCGGCGGCGAAACGTTTGGAGCCCTCTATTATCTCTCCGAACTGGCCGCCCAGCAGCAGCCTCAGGGCCGACAGCAGCCTCATGCGCCGGCCTCGAAGCGGTAGCCGTAGTTCTTTACCGTCACTATCCGCTGCCCTTCCCGCTTGAGTTTTTTGCGCAGCGTACCGATGTGCACGTCCACCGTGCGCGTTTCCACTTCCAGGGAGGAATCCACCCCCCAGGCCTTTTCCAGCAGTTCCTCGCGCGTCAGCACGCGGTCGCCGCAGGCCATCAGGGCCTTGAGCAGCTCAAATTCCTTGGAGGTCAGCTCAAGCGCGGCCCCCTTCAGGCGGACCTCCACCTTGGCGGCGTCCAGTTCCAGTTCCCCCGCCTTCAGTTTTTCAGGCGCTTGGGAGGCGGCGGCTTTTACGGAGGACCGGCGCAGCACGGCCTGTACGCGGGCCAGCAGTTCCTTCAGGCTGAAAGGCTTGGTAACGTAATCGTCGGCGCCAAGACCAAGTCCCAGCACCTTATCGGACTCTTCGCCCTTGGCGGTGAGCATTATTATCGGTATGGCGGAAGTTTTAGCGTCGGCCTTCAGGCGGCGGCAGATCTCAAGGCCGTCCACGCCGGGCAGCATCAGGTCAAGCAGTACCAGAGCAGGCTTCTCCTTGGCCGCGGTCGCGGCGGCGTACGAACCGTCATGAACGAGGACGGTCCGGTAACCTTCCTTCTTAAGGTTGTACTCTATCATCCTGGCGATGTCCCGCTCGTCTTCGACCACCAGTATCTTCTCGTTCATAGCTAAATTATACCAAGTCGTTCCGGGAGGCGCGGCGTGGAGGCTGTAAATTCCCTGTAAAATCCGGGGTGCGGGGCTTTGCTATAATCTCGTTATGCTCCGAAGGAAGGCCGTAACGCTCAATTTCTGGAACCGCGTGGTGGCTAACGCGCGCAAGCGCCGCCTTTTTAGCGACGGCGACGCCATCCTGCTGGCCGTTTCCGGCGGGCCGGATTCCGTGGCTATGCTGGATTTTTTTGCGGGCCAGGCCAGGTCGCACCGCTTAAAACTGCACATCTGCCACGTAAACCACAAACTGCGGGGCCGCGCGGCAGATTCCGACGCGGCCTTTGTAAAGCGCCTGGGCGCGGTGTACGGCATAGAGACCACGGTACTTTCCGCGGACGTTAGAAAACTGGCTAAA
>JACRER010000064.1 GCA_016234365.1 Elusimicrobiota bacterium
ACCGTGAACTTGAGGAAGTAGGCGGTCTGCATCAGCGTGCCGGAAAGGGAATAGGACTCCTGCTTGAGCAGCAGGTCGTTGTCGCGGCGGGTCCAGAAGATCTGGCGCGGATAGTCCACGTCGTTCACCTTGGCTTTGATCTCGAAGCGGTTGACCGGCACCTTGCCCAGCGTCTCCTCGGAGAATTTCTCGCGGCCGTCGGCGTCCGTAACGGGCCCGTAGAGCTCCGTCAGTTTGCGCGTCTCGAAATCGTCGCTGTGCGCGTCGGTGCCGCCTATGCTCTCGTCGCGGTTGATGTGCTGGAAGGTGCGGGTGTTCTTGCGGTACATCCAGAAGTTGTCGCCCACGCGCAGGTAGCCGTTGCCTTTCTCGTTCTCCGGGGCGCTCATCACTATCAGGAATGCGTCGTCGGCGTCGCGGCGGAAGTAGGCCATCTCTATTATTTTAGTGCCCTGCTCCGCGCGCTGCTGGGTCAGCGTCACGTCGGCGCGGACGTCCTTCTTCATCTTGTAATTCTCGTCTATGGCCTTCAGTACGGGCATGACCCGGCTTTCAGCCAGGGCCCGGCCGGCGAGCGGCAGGAAAAACAGCGCAGCGAGCGTGATAGTTTTAAGCATGGTGTCCTCAGCCGAAATGTCCCAAAGCTTTGGCGGGCGACAGGCCGGCCGCGCGCCGCGCGGGGAACCAGGCCGTGGCTACGGCTATGGCTATTATCAGCAGCACGTTGCCCGCGATGCCGGCGAAGGTGGGCAGGAAGTACAGGCGGCCTTCCACCAGCAGCATGCCCAGCGGGTTGTCCTGCATGGTTATGGGCACCAGCGTCAGCCCCCCCATTACCGCGAAGCCCAGCAAGATCCCCGCCGCCGAGGCGAACAGCGTCAGGAAGAAAGTTTCCAGGATGAACATATCGCGCACTTCGCTGCGCTGCATGCCGATGGCCCGCACGGTGCCTATCTCGCGCGTGCGCTCACGGATGGTCATGCGCAGGGTATTAACCACGCCCAGCAGGATGATAAAGAACAGCACCAGCACGGCCGAGATGGTGATCAGCTTGAGGACATACTCCAGCTTCAGGATGTCGCTGGCGGTCTCGTACATGGTGGAGACGTCTATGGTGGTGGCCTTCCACTTGTTCTGCGAGATCTCCTGGTATTTCTTCTTGTAATCGTCGGTATTGTAGGTGCGCTTGAGCAGCACCCATTCCGGAGAGACGAGGCCGCTCCAGCCGCCGAGCTTGTCCCCGGCATACGCCTGCCCCGCCGCCGCCGGCAGGTCGCCGTAGTAGAGGTCGTAGAAGGCGGGGTCGCTCATCAGGATGACGCTGGCGCCGGGGTAGTCGCCCGAGGCGCAGACGGCGCTGACCGTATAGGCCGCCTCTTTGGGCGACTTCTCGAACTTCCTTTCGTAGCGCAGGGTTATCCGGTCCCCCGCGGTAACGCCCAGGTTGCGGGCCAGCCCCGCCGGCAGGATCAGGCCATCCTTCCTGAAAGCTTTCTCCAGGCTGCCGGAGGCCAGCTTCAGCATGCCGGTTATCTTCTTCCTCGAATCTTCGTCGCTGCGGAACCCCAGCACCGTCACCGACCGGCGGCCGCCGAGACCGTGGACCGAGGCGTTTATGAAAGCCGTGCCGGGCTTGAACTTGTCGTGCAGGCGGTCGGCCAGCGCGGCGGCGTTCTTCTGCGGGTCCCGGATCTTAAGGCTCAGGCTGCCGGTCTCCCAGGGGCGGTAACCGAAGATCTCCTTGGCCCGGGCTTGCTCCAGGAAAACGGCGGGCTGCATGAAGATGTTATCGTTCTTCATCAGGCCCACCACGGTCAGCCTGACGGCCTGGTCCTGGCCGAACATGTTGCGGAAGCGCACGCGCAGCGTGTCGTGCATTTTTACGTTCAGCCCCCGCGCCTTCTCGACCGAGACTATGACTGGATTCTCTATGGAGAGGTCCTCTACGTCCTTCCAGGCCCCCTCCACCAGGCGGAAGGACTTCTCCACCTCGCGCTGCCCCTCGGCGCTCAGGCCCTTCCTGGTGTCCACGCCGATAAGGATTATGTTCTCGGAACGGCCGTTGCCTATGGCCCGTGTGAACATGGCCACGCCCTCGTCGGCTTCCTCTATTACCGGGTCGCCCT
Source organism: Elusimicrobiota bacterium (assembly GCA_016234365.1). Lineage (GTDB taxonomy): Bacteria > Elusimicrobiota > Elusimicrobia > Elusimicrobiales > UBA9959 > UBA9959. Next base: position 2,127 of record JACRER010000064.1, read on the forward strand.
TTATGAGCTCGAGCGCGCGGGCCCGGTCGCGGAAGATCTCGCGCATCACGCCGCCGCGCTCGTTAAAGCGCACCGCCACGTGGCCGGTGACGTAGCGCATGATCCGGTTGAACATGATGTCCGAAATGCCGTTGGAGAAGGAGTTGGAAACTACGAGGATGGCGACGCCTATGGCTATAGCCGAACCCAGCAGAAGGTTGCGGCGCTTCTGGCGCAGCAGGTTCCTCATTGAAAGTCGTATCAGCAGCATATCAGTCTCTCGCTATGGCTTCCAGCGGCGTTATGCCCCCCGCCACGCGCATCGGGTAGAGCGCGGCCGCCACGGTGACGGCCAGCAGCTGCAGCACGGTCAGCGCCACTCCCGAGAGGCTCAGCAGGGGATGGAAGAAATTTCCGCCGTAGAGTATCTGCAGGATGTCGTTGGTGGTGGTGATCCGGAACAGCGGGATAACGCGCACGGCGACCACTCCCGCGGTTATGCCGAACCCCCCGAACACGGCCGAAAGTATGGCCGTCTCTCCGAGGAACATCCCCGCGATAAAGGTCTTGTGGGCGCCGATGGCCCGCATCATGCCTATCTCGGCGGTGCGCTCGATGGCGGCCATCGTAAGCGTGTTGACTATGATTATCACGGCTACGCAGAACAGCAGCGTAACGAACAGGAACAGCGCCACCTTTATTATGACGGCCATGCTGCCGATGGGGCCGGAGGCTTTGTTCCAGGAAACGGCCCGCACCCCGGCCTGGCCCTGCGTCAGGGCGGCGTTGAGCGAGGCCAGCGCGCGCTTGTAAGTGGCGCCCGGGTTGAGTTTTATGAAAACGGCGTTGTAGGTCCCGTCCTCCGCCGTCTTCGCCGCCCCGGAGGGAGCGGCCTTCTTCTTTTCCCGGGCCGCGCCGGCGCCGGACACCATCATATCCTCGCCGCCGAACATGGAATCCAGGTCGGCCCCTTCCAGGGCCAGCAGCTTCTTCTCTTCCTTGGGAACCTGCGCGGCCATGTCGGCCGCGGTAAAGTACCCCAGGCACTCGCGGTAGGATTCTATGTCCACCAGGCAGAAATGGCCGAAGATCTGGTTGAGCGCCTTGTACTCGACTATGCCTTTTATGGGAAAGCGCAGGTCGTTGGTGGAGTTTATGCCGCTGGTCATGCCCATCATGACCACGCTGCTGCTGACCGGCAGCGCCGCCCCGGCGGCCAGGGCCTCCTTGCTGAGGTGTTCCTTAACTACCGCGCCGCCCTCGGGCAGGAACCAGATGTTATAGAAGTTGTAGAACTCGCCGCGGGCGAAAGTAGGGAACAGCATGGCCCGCTCACCCGGCCTGGGGTAGCGGCCCTCTGTCACTTTGAAATTATCCGGGAACATCTTCCGGTATTCCTCGAAATCGGCGCCGATAAGGTAGGCGAAGCCGGGCGTGTCGGTCTTCTCGTCGAGCATCATGGCCAGGTTCTTGCCCACCGGCAGGGCGTGCCGTATGTAAGGCTGGGCGGCGAGGATGGGTTTTATCCGCTTGTAGGACGTGATAGGCTCTATGCTGGAACCCATCAGCGGCAGCAGGATATTGTCCGACTTCTGCGCGTCGCTGACCAGCACGACGTCGCCCATGAAGCCGTTCACGATATTGGTCTCTACCCCGGCGGCCATGCCGGTGATGACGCCGTTGCCTACGGTCATCAGGAAAGCGCCCGTGAAAAGGATGGCCCCGATCACAAGGCTCTTGCCCCTGTGGCGCAGGATATTGCGCCAGGCTATGGTCAGCATCAGCTTCATGCGGCCGCCGGCGCCCCCTCTATCAGGCCGTCCTTGATCTTGACTATGCGCCGGGCGTACTTGAGGACGTTGGCGTCGTGCGTGGAGAAGATGAAAGTGGTCTTCTCTATCTCGTTCATGCGTTTCATGAGCTCCAGGATGGAGGCGCCGGTTACGGAGTCCAGGTTGGCGGTGGGCTCGTCGGCGAGTACGATGTCGGGGTTGGTGACCAGCGCGCGGGCTATGGCCACGCGCTGGCGCTGGCCGCCGGAAAGTTCGGCCGGCCGGTGGCGGACATGGTCGTTAAGCCCCACCTCTTCGGCCAGCTGCGATGCCCGCTTGCGCGCTTCCGCGGCCGTTCTTTTCATGAGCAGCAGCGGGAATTCTATGTTCTCTATCACGTTCAGCACCGGGATCAGGTTGAAGGTCTGGAAGATGAAGCCTATCTTGTGCAGGCGGATATCGGTGACCCGCCTGTCGTCCAGGGCGGTTATCTCCAGGCCGCCCACCTTGACGCTGCCGTGGGTGGCGAAGTCTATGCAGCCTATGACGTTGAGGAGCGTGGTTTTGCCGGAGCCCGAAGGGCCGATGATGCTCATGAAGTCGCCTTCGGCCACGCTCAGGTCCACGCCGCGCAGGGCCGGCACTATGGTGTTGCCCAGCGGGTAGTCTTTCTTCAGGTCTTTTATCTCTATAATGTTCATCGCAGGTCCTTGAACGTCCCAGCCGCCGGAGGAGCGGCGCCGGCTACCCCTCTATCGTAGGAAATTACGCCGCTTCTTTCAAACGCGCCTGGCAGGGAGATGCCAGCGTTTTTTGGTAAAATCTGACTATAGCGGCGCGGGAGGAACAGTGGCCATTTTTATTGAAAAACCCAAGATAGTCCAGGCTTCGGGCAACAAGCCCAAGATCATAGAGGAATTTATCGGCCGGGCCAATTCCGGCACTACCACCATCAGCGTGGCGCGCATGGTGAGCCCCGGTGGCTGGATAGAGCCGCAGCAGCAGCCGCGGTTCACGGAATACACGCTGGTGCTGCGCGGGCTGCTGCGGGTGGAAACCCAGAACGGGACTTTCGACGTGAAAGCCAAGCAGGCTATCATCATGGAGCCGGGCGAGCGGGTGCGCTATTCCACCCCGGACCAGGAAGGAGCGGAGTATATCGCCATCTGCCTGCCTGCGTTCTCTTTCGAGACGGTCATGCGCGACGGCGAGACCAAAAAACCCTATTGAGGCCAAAGCCTCGCTAGTTATAAAAAACCCGCCCGGGAAGTTTCCCGGGCGGGTCTTTTCTTAAGCCCGATCTTCAGGTCAGTCGAAGCTGACGGTCTTTACGGGAGCCGACTCTACGGCGTTCAGGCCGCTCATGTCCATATCCACGGCTTTCTGCATCTCCATGTCTTTTGTTATCTTTTCGCCGGGCAGGCCGGGGATGTCGGCCGCGAGCACGCCTATCTTGGTCACGTCCTCGCCGCGGCCGCCGGTCTGTTCATAAGTGGACTGGGTGGTGCAGCCGGCGGGGCTGTCGGAGAAGTCCTCGTCTCCGCGCACCAGGATGCCTTCAATTTTCTTGGTCTTCACGCTGAAGACCGGAGAACCGGAGTTGCCGCCGAAGGTGTCCAGGTCGGCGGTGAAGTAGCCGATCTTTGAGACGTCGCGCACGGTGGCGAAACCAGCCAGTTTGACCGGCAGGCCCACGGGGTGGCCTATCACGAAGATCCCCTCTCCCTTCTTGAGGCTGGTCACGCGGGCGACGCCCAGCGGCTTGTGATTGGCGACCTTGCGGTCCAGCTTTATCAGGGCGAAGTCCGCGCCCAGGTTCTGGCCGGCGGGGTTAGCCGAGCCGGGCTCGCCGCCCAGGAAGCGCTTTACGATCTTGGCGCAGCTGTAGACCTCGCTGGCGGGCATCGTGGTGGTGGCCTCGGCCCCGGCTTTTTTAATGCCGAACCCGAATACCAGTTTGGTGTTCTGGCAGTCGGTCTCGTTCTTGACGCAGTGGCCGGCCGTCATTACCAGGTCCTCTCCCACCAGGGAGCCGGAGCAGAAAGCCCCGATGGGCTGCTCGCGGAACTTTTCCCCGGGGCAGAGGTTAAGGCGCTCTCCGAAATTCATGGTCTTCAGCTTTACGCCGCCGGGATTGAGCGCTTCCACGCTGCCGGCTTTCCAGAAGGAGACCACTGAATCGGCAAGGGCCTGCATGGGGGCGCTCATCTCGAAAAAGTCCTTGCGGTCGTCGTTGCCGTAGATGCTTTTGCCGTCATCCTGCGCGTAAGCGAGGAAGGGCAGGGCTATCAGTGCGGCCAGCGTCAGCGTAGTCTTAAAGGTTTTCATAACTCCTCCGGGTTCGCAGCGTTTACTTACGGCTATGTTATACAGCACGAGTTGACGAATGTCAATAGTAGGAAGGCCCAGGCCCAAGGTTCCCGTTGGGCCTACGCGTGCCTGGGCCTTTGGGGTAATCAGAGCCAGCCGATGTAGAGTTTTACCGAATAGGTGTCCGCGAGGCGCAAGGCTATATAAGAGGTAATAATAATAATGGACCAGGCTGCTGGCATGGCCCAGGCCGGCGGTTTTGCGCCAGGCAGCGTCCAGGAGGTTTCTTCCCAGGTTTTCCCCGCCCTCAGCCAGCCCGTCAGGGCGCAGAGGGAATAAGCCCCAAGCGCGAACAGGCCCAAAGCGGCGTAGCCGGGCAGCGGCAGGCCAAGCAGTTCCGGCCACCACTTTCCCGTAGCCGCGTATTCCCATCTGGCCCCGGAAGCGCCGTTCCAGGCGTTCCAGAGCAGCCCGCTCAGCGCGCCGCAGGCGAATAGCCGCAGCGTCTTTCCGGGCAACCCACCCTGCCACTCCCGCAGAAGCGAGGGTAGGCCGAGGCGGTAATTAAGCGGCTCAGCCAGCAGCAAGAATGACGCCCATACAAGTGAGGAGAGCGCAGGGAAGGCTAGCGGCAAGGCCAACAGTGCCGCGCCGGCAATTAAAGAAGCCTCCAGGAGGCCGGGTGTTACCTTCAGTGGCGGCGTTTTTATGCTGCGGAACAGGCCCGCCGCCCGCAGCAGTTCCGCCGTTATGAAAAGCGCCGGCAGGAAGGCGGCCCAGGAAAAAAAGCGCCCGGTCCAGCGCAGGGCCAGCGTAGACGGCTGCCAGACGTAATACCAGATCCCCAGCCTCAGGTTGAGCAATTCCAGGAGGGCGCAAAGGGCCACCGACCAGCCCGCAAGCCGCAACAGCTCCCCCGTGCGGGAGACCGCCGGGGAAGAGCCGCTGATGCGATAGGCAAGGTTGTCGGCGAACAGGATATAGGCCCAGGCGGCCCAGGCGAAGAACTGGTTGTGGACGGGTTCCATCCCGGCGAACCGGCCGCCATAGCCCAGGAAGGTCAGGAATATCGCCGCGTAGAGCGCGGCCTTGGCTTTTACTTCCTCGTCCACCGTTTTCCCCCCGCGCCTAGAACGGGAACTTGTAGTTCTTCAGGCCCAGTTCGTCGCGCATGGCTATCACTTCGCGCTGTGTCTCCTTGTTGAGAGGCACGCCCCGGTCCTTGCGGTACAGCCAGGTAAGATATTCCTTTTCGCCGGCGGTATAGATGCGCTTGGCGCCGGGCATCTTCTTTGAGGCGCGCAGTTCGCGCAGGATATTGCCCGCTGTCTTCTTGAAAGCGCGCAGCGGCACAAAGGCTTCTATGTTGATGGCCAGGAAGAAATGGCCGAGCGGGTACGGCATCTTGTTGCCCTTCTTGTCGTAGCCCAGGAGCATCTTCATGTAGGCGCCCTGCTGCAGCGCGGCCGAGAGTATTTCGACGGCGGCGCAGTAGCCGTAGCCTTTGTAGCCGGCCAGTTCCTCGCCTATGCCGCCCAGCGGGCTCAGCGCCGCGGTGCCTTTTATAAGGTCGGTCAGCACGGCGCGCGAGTCGGTCTTTGACCCGCCGTCCGCGTCTATTACCCAGCCCTTGGGCATTTTCTTGCCCAGCTTGGCGTACACTTCTATCTTGCCGCGTTGCGTTATAGAGGTGGCGCAGTCCAGGAAGAACGGGAACTTCTCGTCGGTGGGGATGGTGAAGGTGAGCGGGTTGGTGCCCATCATGTTCTCCACGCCGAAGGTGGGCGCCACCGACGGGCGGGCGTTGGTGCCGGTAATGCCGATCATGCCGGCTTTCTCGGCCAGCAGGGTGTGGTAGCCGGCTATACCGTAATGCGTGGAGTTGCGCACCGCCGTCATGCCCAAGCCGTACTTCTTCGCCTTCTTTATCGCCAGCTCCATCGCGCGCACCGCGATGACGTGGCCCATGCCGTTGTGTCCGTCTATCACGGCGGTGGTCGGGGTCTGTTTCACTATCTCGAACTTCGTTTTCGGCAACTGTATGCCCTGTTTGATCCGGTCGTAATAAATAGGCTTCAGGCGCGAAACGCCGTGCGAGTCGATGCCCAGTTTGTCGGCGGTGATAAGCACGTCCGCGCAGACCGCCGCGTCCGCCGCCGGCACGCCTATGCCTTTAAAGACGTCGCGCATGAAGCGCTCCATCACGTCGAATTTAACCCATTTTGAGCCTTTCTCGATTTCCATAAGCCTCCGTTAGACCTTTCCGCGTTCCAGCAGGTCGGCCAGCGCGGCCGCCGCTTTAAGACCGTCCGGTATGCCGGCGCCTTCAAAACGCGCCCGCATCGCCTCCGCCTTCTCCGGCTCGCTGAGGAAGCGGCGCAGGGCGGCTTCCAGCCGGGAATCAAAATCGGGGCCTTCCTCCACGCACTCCGCCGCCCCCCGCGAGGCCAGGGCCATGGCGTTGGCCTTCTGGTGGCCGCCCGCGGAAGAGGGCAGCGGTACCAGCACCGACGGCTTGCGCAGGTGCGCCAGCTCGGCCACCGTGCTGGCGCCCGAGCGGGCCACTACCACGTCGGCCGCGGCGTACAGCTCGGGCATATCCTCACGATAATCAAAAAGTTTTATGCCTTTCGCGCCGGTCAGGCCGCCTTCGTCGTAGGCGGTGCGCACCGCGTCGAAGTCGCGGCGGCCGCAGATGTGCAGCGCCTGTATGTCGCCTTTTAAGAAATGCGCGGCACGGATGAAGGCCGCGTTGAGGCGGCGCGCGCCCTGGCTGCCGCCGAAAACCAGTACGGTGAACTTTACCGGGTCCAGCCCCAGGGCGGCGCGGGCGCCGGCGCGGTCAGGAGCGGCCGCAAAAGCGTCGCGTATCGGAGTGCCGGTCAGCGCGGTCTTGCCGGGGAAGGCTGCGCCTTCCAGCGGCAGGCCCAGGGCGGCGGCCCGGCAGAAAAAGCCGGCCAGCCTGTTGCCCAGGCCGAACTTGGCGTTGGATTCGTGGATGAAGACGGGGATGCCGGCCAGCCGGGCCGCCAGCGCCGCCGGGAACGCCACGTAGCTGCCGGTGCCTACCACCGCGTCGGGGCGGTAGTCGGCCATTATGCGGCGCGCCAGCAGGAGCGATCTTGCGAATTTGAACAGGAAAACCAAATGGGCCAGCGGGTTTATGGAGCGCGGCAGCGAAACCATGTCCAGCTCGGCGTACGGAAAATCGGCCTCTTCCAGCGCCGGGCGGGCTATGTCCTCTTTCTTCACCAGGAAGAGCGTTTGCCAGCCGCGGCGGCGCAGTTCCTGCGCCAGCGCGAAGCCGGGGTAAAAATGCCCGCCGGTGCCGCCGGAGGCTATCAGCGCGCGCTTGGTGCCGGTCATGTGCCGCTCCTGTGGGCCGAGACGTTGAGTATGAGGCCTACCATTATCATAGAGGACCAGATGGAGGAGCCGCCGTAAGAGAAGAAGGGCAGCGGGATGCCCTTGGTGGGGATGAGGCCGGTGGCCATGGCCAGGTTGAAGAAAGCCTGCAGCGTTATGGTTAGCGTCAGGCCCAGCGCGGCCAGCGAGGTGTAGAGGCTCGGGGCGTTGCGGGCTATGCGCGCGCCTTTTACCAGCAGCCCCACGAAGAGTCCCGCTATGAGCAGGCCGCCAAGGAGCCCCAGTTCCTCCGCCACCACGGGGAAGATGAAATCCGTGTGCGGTTCAGGCAGGTACATCAGCTTGAGTTTGGAAGCGCCCAGGCCTTTGCCGAACCAGCCGCCGGAGCCTACGGCCAGCAGGGACTGCACCAGCTGGTACCCGGTGCCGGTAGGGTCGCGCCACGGGGAAAGGAAATTCTTGAGCCGCTCTATGCGGTAAGGCTTGCGGGCCAGCTCCTCCACCAGCACCAGCAAGCCCATGGCTATGGGCGCCAGCAGGTAGCGCAGTTTCACCCCCGCGGCGAAGAAGACTCCCAGCGCTACGGCGAAGAGCAGCGCCGGCGTGCCAAGGTCCGGTTCGGCGGCGACCAGCCCGAGCGTTAAAATGGTGACGAGGAACGGCTTCAGCAGTTCGCGCCAATCGGCCTGGATGCGGCTCGCGCTGCGGTCGAAAAAATCCGCCAGGTAGAGGATCAGGACCGGCTTGACGAACTCGCTCATCTGCAGTTTAAAGAAACCGAGCGGGATCCAGCGTCTGACGCCGGCCACTTTGGGCATGAACAGCGTAACTATCAGGAGGACGAGCGTAAGGAGCACTACCGGTTTTATCCAGGAGCGGACCTTCTCCATGTCCAGCCGGGCGGACATGGCCATCAGCCCGAAGCCGAGCAGGATGTAGAGCGCCTGCTTCTTGGTGTAGAACAACGAGTCCAGCCCTTTGTTGGCCGCGTAGAGCGCGCTGGCCGAGAACAGCGAGACCAGCCCTATGACCAGCAGGCTGGTGACTATGAAGAAAAAGGAGTAATCCATGAACCTGAGACTGCGGTTCGTTATTACATTGTAGCCCAGGCTCTGGCGTTTTGAGGCGAAGTCCATAGCGGATCAGCTCAGTTTCCCTACGAAAGCTTTGAATTTGCGGCCGCGGTCCTCGAAATCCTTGAACTGGTCGAACGACGCGCAGGCCGGGGAGAACAGCGCGGTGTCCCCCTTCGCGGCGAGCTTGAGGATGTTGCGGCAGGCGTTCTGCATGGTGCCGGCGGAGATGAGCGGGCAGGCGCCGGCCAGTTCGCGCTCTATGCGCGGTGCGTCCGCGCCGATGGTGAGTACGCCCTTGACGCTTTTGCGCAGCAGCGGGGCCAGCGGGGCGTAAGGCGTGCCTTTGCCCAGTCCGCCGAGGATCAGCCACAGGCGGCGCCCGGCGCCCAGCGCTTTAAGCGCCACCAGGGTGGAGTCCACGTTGGTGGCTTTGGAATCGTTCACAAAGCGTACTCCGTTTACGGTGCCGGCCGGCTCGATGCGGTGTTCCACGCCTTTGAAGACCCGGAAGACTTTTTTCAGGTGTCCCGGGTTCGCCCCGGCGGCCAACGCCATCAGGCCTGCGCACATGGCGTTCTCAAGGTTATGGGCTCCCGGCAGGGCCGGCGGTTTTACGCGCGCCACGCGGCCGCCGTGGCGGAAAACCAGTTCGCTCCCTTCGGCCCAGGCGGCCAGCGCGCCGCGGCGGCGGCGGGAGGAGAAGAACAGGACCTTCGAGGGGCAGCGCTTGGCGAGCTTGCGGCAGGCGGCGTCCTCGTAGTTAAAAACACAGGCGTCGGAGCCGGACTGGAATTTAAAGACTTTCGCCTTCGCGGCGATATAGGCCGCCATGCTGCCGTGGTGGTCCAGGTGGTCCGGGGTGATATTGAGCACGCAGGCCGCGGCCGGTTCGAGCCAGGAACTGTCCTCCAGCTGGTAGCTGGAGACTTCCATCACTACGGCGTCGCCTTTGCGGGCCTTCGCCGCCACGGCGGCGGCGGGGGTTCCCACGTTGCCGCAGACCAGCGCGCGGCCGCGCGGCTTCAGCGCGGCTTTCATCAGCTCACCCAGCAGCACGGTGGTGGTGGTTTTCCCGTTGGTCCCGGTAACCGCCAGCAGCCGCCCGGCGGAGAAAGCCAGCGCGATCTCTATCTCGCTGAACACCGGCACGCGCGCTTTTTTGAGCGAGGCGATAAGGGGATTGGCGTGGGAAAGCCCGGGGCTCTTGACGGCGAAGCCGCACTTCAGCGCGTCCCCCCCGTGCCCGCCGGCCTCTACCGTCACGCGGCGGGCCAGGCCTTTAAGCCCGGGTTTGATCTCTTTGAGGGGTTTCTTTTCCGTCAGCAGCACGTCGAAGCCGCGCGCGGCCAGCAGGCTGGCGCAGGCAATGCCGGACTTGCCGGCCCCGATGACCAGCGCCCTTTTGCCTTGGAAGTCCGAAGGTTTGAACATTTACCTTATCTTCAGCGAAGCCAGCGCTATCAGCATCAGCATGATGCCCGCTATCCAGAAGCGGATAGTTACCTTGCTTTCCGCTATGCCTTTGAGTTCGAAGTGGTGGTGTATCGGGGCCATCAGGAACAGCCGCTTCTTGTTGCGCAGTTTGAAGGACCCCATCTGCAGTATCACCGAGAGCGTCTCCAGCAGGAAGATGCCGCCGGCAACGGGCAGCAGGAGTTCCTGCTTGGTGCAGATGGCCGCGGTGCCTATGGCGCCGCCCAGGAACAGCGAACTTGTGTCGCCCATGAAGACCTCGGCCGGGTAGGCGTTGAACCACAGGAAACCAAGGCAGGAGCCTATCATCGCGGCGAGAAAGACGGTTATCTCTCCGGCGCCATCTACGTAGATGAGCTTAAGGTAGGAGGCCCACTTCACGTTGCCGGTGGCGTAGGCGAAGATGGCGAACGTAAGGGCGGTGAAGACTATGGACCCGGAGGCGAGGCCGTCCAGCCCGTCGGTGAGGTTGACCGCGTTGGAGGAGCCGATGATGACTATCATCGCGAGCGCGGCGTAGAGGAAGCCGAGGTTGAGGAAGAGTTCCTTGGTGTACGGGATCGACAGCATGTTGGCGAACTGGTGGTTGGGTGGGTACGCGGCCAGGTAGCCCACCACGCCGACGGCGGTGAACAGCTGCAGGGAGAATTTGAAGGCGGACGAGGCGCCCTTCGGGTTCTTTTTAACCAGCTTGGTGTAGTCGTCCATCCAGCCGGTGAAGGCCAGCACTACGGTTACGAAGAGCAGCAGCAGGATGAAGCGGTTGTCCATGCGCGCCCACAGCGCGGTGGTGACCACCAGCGTCAGGAAGATCAGCAGGCCGCCCATGGTGGTGGTGCCCTGCTTGGCCAGGTGCGTCTGAGGGCCGTCGGTGCGCTGGATCTGGCCTATCTTGTAGGTGCGCAGCCTGGCTATCAGCCACGGGCCTATGGCGAGGCTCAGCAGGAAGGAGGTGATAACCGCGCCGCCGGCGCGGAAGGTGATGTACTGGAAAACGTTGAGCGGTGTGAAAAGTTCCCTGAAATAGTGCGCGTAGTAAAGCATCGTGTCCTTTAGGGGCTGTTACGCCGGGCCCTGTACCTTTATTTTATATCTTTTCAATTCCCCGTGTCTTGCGGCAGGGCGGCCTGGAGGCGGCGGATGGTCTTTTCTATCTCGCGCTTCACGCCGGCGTTGGCGGTGAGGTCCAGGGCGCGTTCGTAATTCTTTATGGCCAGCGGGATGTTTTCCAGTTTCTCGAAGCAGTAAGCCAGGCCGCAGTAGGCGTTGATGGTATCCTTGTCGTAGAGTTCCATCTGTTTGGCGGCTGTTACGGCCGCCAGGTAGAAGTCCCTGGCTTTGGGGAAGTCTTTGAGCTTAAGGGCCACCCAGCCCCGACGCTCGTACAGGAAGACGCGGCGTTTATCGTCCCCGGGGAGCGACGTAAGGGCCCGGGTATATTCCCCCTCGGCCCCGGAGTAATCTTTTTTGGCGAGAGCCTCGCCCGCGGCGGCCAGGTAGTCCGCGTAAGAGTTCCTGGCTTTCACGGGCCTGCGCCAGGCGGCCAGTTCGCTGTCGGATTCCTGCTGCTGCAGGGCGGCGGTGTTGGATGCGTCGGCTTCGATGGCGGACTTGGGCCCCAGGTTCACGGCCGGCAGGCGGAAGAAGACGGCGAGGTTGACGTACCAGCCGATGTCGCCTATGCCGAAATGGGTGCCGCCGCCGGGGAAGACTATAAGCGTGGGGGCGACGTCCAGGGAGGCGGTGAGATCCTTGCCCAAGGGATACTTCCCTCCGAGGAAGCCGGCCAGTTCCCAGCCGTTGGCGCCGAACTTGGCGGTTCCGAAGCGGACGTAGCCGGCCTCCAGGCCGGTGTAGGCGGTGAATTTCTCGAGCCGGTAGAAGTCCAGGTAGCCGCGCGCGGCGAGCGCGCTCACGTTGCGGCGGGTTATGAAGCGGGTTTCCAGGGCGTAATCCGCGAAGTCGTACTTGACCGCGAGGAAGGGATACCCCAGGCCTATGTTCCAGGTCCCCCCGTCCAGCAGGCTGCGCTTTTCACGGGTGCCGTAGGCCCCCCGCCGGACCAGGCCGGCCGTATCCTCGTCCTTTGTCCCTGCGTCGTCGGGGGCGGCTGGCGCGGGCTGCTCATCCGCTTCCATGGTGGGCGCCGCGGGAGACCGTGACAGCGCGGCGCGGCGCACGGCCAGCAGTACCGTGTTACTGGCGCCGGCCGAGCGCAGGCGCACCAGGGCGTCGGGGCCGCTGTCGAGTTTATCCGGGAATCTTTCTATCAACGAAAGGATTATGTTCTCGCTGGTGCCGTTGCGGAGCATGGCGATTATGCGGTCGTTGGAGAGCAGACCGGCGGAGTCTTTGGTCTGGGAAAAGACGGGGCAGGAGAGCCCGGCCGCCAGCATGAGCGGCAGGAGGCATTTACCTATGTTTCGTCCAGCATTCGCCACAGCTAGATTATATTAATTTAGAGGCGGCCGGACGGGCCGCCCAAAGGGCCTGACAGGATCAGGGCCGTATGGCTCATGTGAAACCTTCTTGGCGCTTCTATAATTATAGTGATGCTTCAACGCCTGCTCGCTTACGCTTTACTGCTGCTGCCGGTCTGCGCCGGCGCGCAAACGCCTTCCGCTTTAGCGCAGCTCGGCGATATTCCCGCCGTGCAGGTTCCCGCGGTTTCCCGCCCGGCTCCGAAAGAATGGACCGTGCTCATTTACGTGAGCGCCCGCAACAACCTGGGGCTGGAGGCCATCAAGGACGTTAACGAGATGGAGGCCGCCGGCTCCACGGACAAGGTGAACGTGGTAGTGGAGATGGGCCGCATCGTAACGGAGCCGCCCTTCAATCCCTTTTCTTCCGTGCAGGAACCCAAGCCGCCGCAGGCGGACTGGACCGGTTCGCGGCGTTTGCTGATGGGCAAGGACGCGGACCCGCTCAAGATAAATTCCCCGGTGCTGGCGCATTTCCCCGACGCCGACATGGGCGACTGGCGGCACCTGGCGGAATTTATCGCCTGGGGCAAGGCCAGCTACCCGGCGAAAAAATACCTGCTGGTGGTGGGCGGGCACGGCAGCGGCTGGCGCGGCGTTAAGCCGCCTCCCGGGGCCAAAGGCATAGGTTACGACGATCCTTCGGGCAACCATATTTCCCCTGCGGAACTGGCGCAGGCCATAAAGGCGGGCGGCGGCGTGAACGTGTACGCCTCGGACGCGTGCCTTATGCAGACGGCCGAGGTGGTGTATGAACTGCGGGATTCCGCGCAGTACGTCATAGGCTCCCAGGAGTCTACGCCTGGCAGCGGCTGGAATTACGAGGTCTTCCTTAACGCGCTGGAGGCCAACCCTGCCGACTCCTTTGCGGCGTCGCAGGCGGTAATGAAAGGCTTCTCTGAATTTTACGGAGCGCAGAAAGCGTCCGTGACCATGTCCATAGTCCGGCCGGCGCTCGCGGGCGGGCTGGCGAAGAAGCTGGATACTTTCGCGCGGGCGGTGGCGGCGTCGCCGGCGGACCTGAAGCTTTACCACGAAAAGAAATGGGGGCTGCGCTCGTTCGACGACGAGGACGCGCGCGACCTGTACCAGTTGATGAAGCTTTATTACGACAATTCCCCGACGCCGGCGGTGAAGGCGGCGGCGAAGGACGTGATAGTTTTCCTGGCGGAGAAGTTAGTGGCCCGCAACGACGCGGTGGGCTACAAATCCAAGGACGCCAACGGGCTTTCCGTCTATTTCCCCATCTTCGACATGAACTACAAGCCTAAATACGAATACTTGGCCTTCTCCAAAGATACCTACTGGGACGAAATGCTCCGCGCCGTCATGGCCGCTAAACCCTGAGTTAACTGGCGACGTCTACGCCGTCGAAGAGGACCGGCGGATTATTGCCGAAGATGGCGTTTGTTTCGCAGCCCGCGGCCACGCCGCGCTTGAGCAGGTCGTAGATGTTCCCCGACACCATGGTGTCCTTAGCTTTTCCGGAGATCTTCCCGTTTTCCACGCAGAGGCCCGGCGCGAGGCCTATGGAAAAATCGCCGTTGGGGATGTTGCCGCTATGCGCGCCCAGCGCGCCGAAAACCACTATTCCGGTGCCCATCTCCTTCAGCAGTTCCCCGAAGGCCTTTTCGCCTTTGTCGAAATACAGATGGGCCAGGTAAGGCTGTGGGCGCATGGCGACGGTGTCGCCGCCCCACATGGTGCGGCGGAATCCGTTTCCGGTCGGTTTCGCCCCGGTCTTGGCGGCGTAGTTCAGGTCGTTGTAGAAGCCTCTAAAAATGCCTTTCTCTATTATTGGGAAGTCCGTACAGGCCACTGCTTCATCGTCAAAAGCCCGCGCGCCGGGGATGGAATCGTTCAGCGGGTTGTTGCGCAGCGTAATTGCCCCGGACGCCACCTTTTCTCCCTCTCTGCCGGCCAGGGGCGTAGTTTTCTGGAACAGGCTTTGGGCGCTGGCACCGCTCTGGATACGCCAAAGGATAGTGTGCATGGCTTCCGGCATGAATAGCACCTTGTGCTTACCAGGCCGGGGTTTGACTTCGGTGAGGCCGGCCTCGAACAGCTCCGCGGCGGCGTCCAACTCCGCTTCGGAAAGAGCGGTAAAGTCTACACCGGCGGCCGCGGCCCTGTAGTCGTCGCCGCCGCCGGAGAGCAGGCTGCCGTAGGCCGTCATCACCGAATCTTCCCAGGTCAGGTCGGTCCCCTTTGAATTGATCAGGCGGCTGCGCGTTATGGAAACCGACGCACCGGTGTTTATCTGGCCTTTTGTCCTTTTCGCCAGCAGGTCCCCCATTCGTGCGCATTCTTCCAGAAGGGACTCCGCGGTTATGGCCTCCGCCTTTCCGGAGTAAGTCTTAAGTCCGCCGGGTTGCCGGTTTTCGGGGAAAGAGAATTTCGCCTCCACCCCGGCCTTCAGAGAGGCCAGGGCGTTGCCCACTAGGTCGCGGGGGTCGTTAAGGTTCTTGGTATACGCGAAGCCCGCCAGCCCGTCCTTTATCAGGCGCAGGCTTACGCCGGAGGTCATGTTGGCTTCCGCGTCCTTCAGCAGCGAATTTTTTATTTTGACTTCCCTGGTTTCGGAGGAGCAGGAATAAATCTCGAATTCGGCGCCTGTCCGCGCTGCGCAGTCGATCAGCCTTTCCATTACCGGCCTCCTATCACTACGTCATTTATGAGCACATGGGGGCCGCCGTGGCAGGAGCGGATATTGGTTTGCCACTTGCCGCATCCTCCGCGCTCGGAAAGATGAATCTCGTCTCCGACCGCGGAAATGTTCTTGAGGGTGGTGAAGAGGTTGCCTATTATGTTGATGTCGCGCACCATGGGCCCCGCTTTTCCGCCCTTAACCTCGAAGCCGTAGCCTGCGCCGAAAGTGAAATTCTCTCCGGAGGTCTGCCCCCCTTTCGCGCCGCACAGGTACAGGCCGTCACCGAGCTTCGCCAGCAGCTTTTCCAAGTTCATCCCCGGGTCGGGCGCTATCATTATGGTCCCCATCCTTACTATAGGCGCGTACCTGTAGTCCTCGGCCACGCAGTGGCCGGTGGGCTGGTCGCCAAAGGCGGCGGCGGTGCGCCGGGAATGCAGCCGGCCGCAAAGCACACCTTCTTTCATGAGCTCCACGCGCCGGGCCGGCACGCCTTCGTCGTCGTACTTGTAAAAGCCCAGCTGGTGCGGCAGGGTCGGATCGTCGTAGATGTTGACCGCCCCGCTGCCCAGTCGCGCGCCCAAGTGCATTTTTCCGCGCAGTTCCGGCATGTTCTCGATAATGTCCGCCTCCGAAAAATGGCCGAAGGCTTCGTGAGTGAAAACTCCGCCCAGGGCGGGGTCGAGCACTACGTTGCACAGCCCGCCGGCCGCCGGTTTGGCCGAAAGCATGTCGACGAGCAGTTTTGTGCGGTTCTCAAAGAGTTCCTGGCGGTTGCGGACGCGTGAAAAACCGTCGCTGCCGCCTATGGCGAAATTCAGGTTCTGCGTGAGCGTCCCGTCCTTGGCGGTGCCCCTGCCGGATATGGAGACCGTAGCTAATTCTTCGCGTATCTCGGCTCCTTCGGTGGAGACGAAGTGCTTGTCCCGGCAGGTCTCGGTATAAGAGATGAAGGTCGAGACCACCTTCGGGTTCCTGAGCGGGATGGCGTTGTAGCCGCGGGTAAGCTCGATCTTCTCTTCCAGCGTGACCGCCGCCGGGGATTCCGTCAGTTCCGGGCGGAAATGCTCTTTTGCCGGGGAGACTTTAGCCAGGCGCGTGGGTTCTTTGATATTGCGGGAGAGGAGTTTCGCGTTCGCGAGTACGGTCGCCGCCGCCTTGGGCGCGTCCTGCGGCAGGGTGAAGGCCATGGAGGAAAAACCGCCCTTGTACAGCGCCCGCAGCACGTAGCCGTCGGTGGAATTGGTCGTTACGCGCGTAAGCTCTTTGCCGTTGAAGGATATTACCGTTTCCTTCATGACCTCATGGCGGATATCGGCGTAGTCCGCGTCTATCCGTCCCAGCATCTTTTTAAGTTCGGCTATCATTTATCCCCCATAGCGCGGCGCCAGACCGGAAGTTTTCAAAGTCCCTCGGTTATCCGCTCGAACTTCATGGAGCGCGAGGCTTTGACCAGGAAGGTGCCCCGGCCGGCGCGGATAAGGGCGCGGGCCTCTTCCAGCCAGGCGTCCAGCGTCTCGCCGTAGACCAGGTTGTCGCCGCCGGCCTGCAGGTAGGCTTCCACGGCGGGCTTCATCTCGGGCCCGGCCAGGAAAACGCGCTCGGCGCGGGTATGCGCCAGCGCGGCGCCCAGGTCCCTGTGGTAATGGGCGGAATACGTCCCCAGTTCCTTCATGTCGCCAAGCATAAAGAACAGCGGCTTGGGCCGGCCTATTACTTCCTTAACGGCGGAGGCCATGCTCTGCGGGTTGGCGTTATAGGCGTCCAGTATCACCGTGGCGTCGCCGAACTTCAGCTGCTGCAGGCGCATGGGCGGGGGCGTGTAGTTCTCGAGCCCAACCCGCACGGCCTTCAGGTCCAGGCCGGCCGCCAGCGCCGCCCCGGCCGCGGCGGCCGCGTTGCAGAAGTTGTGGCCGCCGGCGAAAGGCAGGTCCACTTCCGTCAGTTGTCCATCGTATTCCAGCCGCAATTTGTCGCCTTCCAGTATGCGGATGTCGGCGTCCTGGGTGCGCCCGAAGGTCAGGGCTTTCAGCTTGCGCCCGCCCAGGCGGGAGAGATACTGGTCGTCGTTATTGTAGACCAGCGTACCGCCGTCGGCCAGGCAGGCCGCCAGTTCCGTCTTGGTCTCGAAGATGGTTTCCATGTCGCCGAAATGTTCCAGGTGGGACGGGCCGATATTGGTGATGACCCCGCACGTGGGACGCGCCACTTCCCCGATCTCCTTGATATCCCCCCGGTGCGAAGCGCCGAGCTCGAAGACGCCGAATTTATGGGAAGCATCCAGTTCCAGCAGCGAAAGCGGCAGGCCGAACTGGTTATTGAGGTTTCCGGCGTTGGAACAGGTGGCCCCGGCGGCCGAGAAAATGCTTTTTAGCATTTCCTTCGTGGTGCTCTTGCCGTTGGAACCGGTGATCGCGGTGAGCGGTATCTTGAAACGCTGCCGGTGCCAGGCGGCCAGCGCCTGCAGGGCTTTCAGGGTATCCTTGACCGCGATAACCGCATCGGGCAGGTCCTGTTTGCCCGCCAGGTAATCCTCGCGCGCTATCCAGCCGCCCACCCCCAGCGGCCTCGTGGCCGGCAGGAAGTCGTGCGCGTCGTGCGCGGCCCCTTTCAGCGCCCAGAAAAAATCCCCCGCTTTAAGCTTGCGGGTATCCGTGGTGAAAGAATCGAACGGCGCCGAGGGGTCCCCCTTCAGCAGCCTGCCGCCGGCGGCTTTGGCCAGCGTCGCCAGGTCCATTGCAAGTTTCATCTTTTCCCCTTTATGGCTTCTGCCGCCGTCTCGGCGTCGCTGAAATGCACGGTCCGGTCCTTCAGGATCTGGTAGGTTTCGTGCCCTTTGCCGGCTATAAGCACTATGTCGCCTTTGCGCGCCGTGCCGATGGCGCGGTCGATGGCCTCTTTGCGGTCCGGCACCAGTTCATAGTTGCCGAAAGCGCCTTTTATCCCCGCCTCTATTTCGGCGATGATGGCCGCCGGCTCCTCGGAGCGCGGGTTGTCGCTGGTGACTATGGCCAGGTCGCTCAGCGCGCAGGCGGCGCGGCCCATGGGCGCGCGCTTGGTGCGGTCCCGGTCGCCGCCGCAGCCGAAGACGGTTATGAGGCGGCCGTGGGGCAGCAGTTTCAGGTTGGAAAGAACGTTCTCCAGCGAGGCCGCGGTGTGGGCGTAATCCACAAAAACCGTGAAGTCCTGGCCCAGGTCCACGCGCTCCAGGCGGCCGGGTACGTTGAGCAGCGCCGCCGCGCCTTCCACGGCGGTCTCCAGCGCGACCCCGCCGGCGAAGGCCGAGGCTATGGCGGCCAGGGCGTTATAGACGTTGTGCCTGCCCAGCAGGTTCAGGCGCACCGGCAGGCGGCGCCCGGTGGCAGCCAGCGTAAAGGCGGCGTAGCCGGCGCGCAGGTCCAGGCCCTCGGCGCGGAGGTCCGCCGGGGCGTCCACGGCGAAAGTGAAGGTCTTAAGGCGTCCGGCCATCAGCCGTATCAATTCCGGGGTCTTCTCGTCGTCGGCGTTCAGCACCGCGGCCTTTTCTTTCTTGGGCGAGCGTTCCAGCAGTTCGAAAAGGCGCGCCTTGGCGGCGAAGTAATTCTCCCGTGAGCCATGGTAATCCAGGTGGTCGCTCTGCAGGTTGGTGAAGGCCGCCACGTCGAAGGCCACGTCCTCCACGCGCCCGGCGGCCAGCGCGTGAGACGATACTTCCATCACGGCGGCGTGCGCCCCCGCCGAGACCATGCTTGCCAGCAGTTCCTGCAGGGTATGCGCGAACGGCGTGGTGTTGGCGGCGGCGGCCAGCACCCGCCCTCCGACGCGGTAGTCTATAGTGCCCACTACGCCGGGGACGGCGCCAGCGCGGGCGAGGATGCTCTCCAGCAGGTAGGCGGTGGTGGTTTTGCCTTTCGTGCCGGTGAGGCCGTAGATCTTAAGTTTTTGCGAGGGGTGGCCGTAGAAAGCCGCGGCGGCGGCCGAGAGCGCGCGCTGCAGGTCGGGGGCCGTGGCGTAGGCCGCGCAGGGGAAAGCGGCGCGCAGGGCCGGCGGGGCGCAAGCGCCGCTTACCACGGCGGCCGCGCCTTTCTCCAGTGCCTGCTTTATAAAATTCTCCCCGCTGGTCTTGGCGCCGGGCATGGCGAAGAACAGCGCGCCCGGCCCGGCCAGGCGGGAGTCGTTGGTGACGGCGGAGATCTCGGGATCGGGTCCGTCCGGGATGTTGCCCAGCAGCTGCGAGAGCTTCATGTAAAGATAATAGAAAATTTCAGGCTAAATTCCATTCCCGGTCAGTCCGATACGGGGCGGGCCGGCGCCTGGCGGGCGTTTTTAGCCGTGGCCGCGTCGTCCGGCTTTATGCCCTTGAGCGTGATGATCTTCTTGGCTATTTCCTGGAAGGCCGGGGCGGCCGTCTCGCCGCCGTAGGTGAGGCCCTTTGGATTGTCCAGCACCACCAAGATGGTGTAGCGCGGTTCCGGCACAGGGAAGAACCCCGCGAACGAGGTTACGTTCTTGCCGGTGAGGTATTTGCCGGTGCGCGGGTCTATCTTCTTGGAGGTGCCGGTCTTGCCCGCAATGGAATAGCCGGGCACGTCGGCGTTCTTGCCGGTGCCCTGGGTGACCACCGCGCGCAGGATCTTTTTCACGCGCCCGGCTACGCCCGGGCTGATAACCTGGCGGATCACCGCGGGCTCGTTGTGGAAAACTTCCTCCCCCTCGAACTCGGTCACGCGGTCCACCAGCCGGGGCTCGTACAGCCGGCCGCCGTTGGCGATGGCGGAGTAAGCGTTAAGCACCTGCAGCGGCGTGGCGGCGACGCCGTGGCCGTAGGAGCCCACGGCCAGGTCTATCTGCTTGAACCGGTCCAGGGGGCGCAGCAGGCCGGCCGATTCCCCGGCAAAGCCCAGGCCCGACTTGGCGCCGAAGCCGAAGGCTTTGGCGAAGAGATAAAAGTCTTTTACCCCGAGCTTCAGGCCTATCTTGGCCGTGCCGATATTGGAGGACCGCTCTATCACCTGCGAAAGCGTCAGTTTTTTTTCCGGTTCGTGGTCGTGCAGCGTCACTAATTTGTTGAAGGCCCAGGCGCCGTTCTCGCAGTAGAAGGTGTCGTTCTCGCTGACCGTGCCTTTTTCCAGCGCCGCCGAAAGGGTTATGGATTTGAACGTGGAGCCCGGTTCGTACACCCATTCCACCGGCTGGATCTTTTCCAGGTCCTTGGGCCAGGTAGCCAGGGCCAGCAGGCGGCCGGTCTGCGGGTCCTGCACCAGCGCCATGCCCAGCTCGGCCCGGTTCTTCTCCGTGGCTTTTTCTATGGCTTCCTGGGCGAAATACTGGATGTCCTTGTCCAGCGTCAGGTAGAGGTCGCGCGGGCGGGCCTCCTTCTCCAGGCGGTCCTGGAAGATCACGCGCCCGGCGGCGTCGCGGATTATTTCGCGCTTCGAGACGTGGCCGGTCAGGACCTTGTCGTAAAGCAGTTCCAGGCCGGTAAGGCCTTTATCCTGGCGCGTTACGCCGATGATGTTGCGGGCCAGGTCTCCCGACGGAAAATACCGGTTCAGCACCGGTTCCAGGGTCACCCCCTTGAGGTTCAGCGCCCGCACGGCCTCGTAGGCGGTCCGGTCCAGGTCTTTCTTGACCGGCACGAAGTTCTTGGCTTTGGCGTATTTAGCGCGGAAAGCGGGAGGCAGCGAAAGGGTTTTTGAGAGGGCGGAAACCACCCTGGCCGGATAGCCGGGGTCTTTTTTTGCCTTGGCTTCGGCCTCCAGGTCCTTCTTCATGACCGAGGCGTTCCAGGCGGTGATGGATTCCGCCAGCAGTTCCCCGCCGGCGTCGAAGACGCGGCCCCTGGGGCCTATCTCCGAGACTGTCCTGTTGAATTCCTTAGAAGCGGTCTCTGAAAGATTTTCGTGCCTGACGGTCTGCAGCCAGAACAGGCGCAGCCCAATCATCAAAGCCGGAATTCCGGCCGCGATGGCGCATATATGGATTCTGGTTTTTAAGGTTTTGGCTATCATGGGCGGCAGCCGCTGCTGCGAAGCCGTTCCCGCCGAAGACGGGGATCCTGTCGAACATCTCTCTGAAGTTCTTTAATTCCGCCATCCGCACCCCCCGGCCCAGGGCCGTCAGGCGGCGGTCCCGGCTTACGAAGCCTTGTCTAGACGAAGCAGCTTCGCCAGCCAACCGCGGCCCGCTTTACCGTCGTCCGGCTTGCCGTCCAGCATTACTACGGCGCCGGGTTCCGGGTAGACCATGCCGAGCTTGCCCGCCTCGGCCTCCAGCCTCTCCGGCGACAGGGAAACCCGTATCTCCTTCTTCAGGTAGGTGTTGGCGCTCTCCAGGTCCTTTATCTCACGGCGGAGCTTCTCGATATTGTAACCGAGCTTCACCGCCTGCACGTTCTCCCACGCGAACAGGAACGCCGCCGCGCAGAGCACGCCCAGAGCCGCCAACCGCAGGTTTCTCGTCTTTTTAAGCATAACCAAGTTGCCTTACGCCGCAGTTTACTCCATGCTGAACAGTTCGATGCGCTTTATGCCGTGCTTCTCCCACAGGTAGAAGATCTTGGTGGGGCATACCGCCGCCTTCAGCCCGTTGATCTTAGCCCTGGTGGCCCTGCCGTGCAGCAGTTTGTTGAACTTCGCGCCCGCCTTAAGGATGTTCTCAGGATACATATGTGCCTCCTTAAACCCCGCGCTACAGTTTTTCTATTACCCGCAGTTTCGCGCTGCGCGCCCGCTTATTGGCCAGTACTTCGGCCTCGGAGGGCTTCACAGGTTTCCGCGTCACCAGCTCCCACCCGCCCATCTTGGCCATGATGCGGAACGTCTCTTTCACGATGCGGTCTTCCAGTGAATGAAAGGTTATGATGCCCATCCGGGCGCCCGGCTTGAGCAGCGGCATGATCTTCTGGATGCCGCGGGTAAGGTTGTCGAATTCGTAGTTGACCGCCACCCGCAGCGCGAGGAAGGTTTTGGTGGCGGGGTGGATCTTCTCCCCCCTCGCCGGCGCCACGCGCTCTATCAGCGAGCTCAGCTCCGCGGTGGTTTCCAGGGGCTTGGCGCGGCGCGCTTCCAGCACCGCGCGGGTGATGCGGCCGGAATGCCGCTCGCCGCAGACGCGGATAAGGTGTTCTATCTGTTCGTACGGCCACTGGTTGATGATAGTGTAGGCGGTCAGCGGGTTGTCCGGGTTGATGCGCATGTCCAGCGGCCCGTCGTATTTAAGGCTGAAGCCGCGCGACGGCTTGTCGAAGTGCAGCGAGGAAATGCCCAGGTCGAACAGCGCGCCCGACAGCGAGCGGATCCCCTCCCTGGCCACGATCTCGTCGATATTGGCAAAATTACCCTGCGCTATCTTTACGCGGCCGCCGTAAGGCGCCAGGTTGCGCGCGGCGACGCCGGCCATCTCCGGATCCCAGTCGATCCCCAGCACGCTGGCTTCGGCCGGCAGCGCGTCGAGCAGGCGCGCGGTATGGCCGCCCATCCCCAGCGTCGCGTCCACGTAGGTCCCTTTCTTTTCGGTGATCAGCAAGCCTACCGTCTCCTCCGCGAGGACGGAGATATGAGTGTATTCGCTCATAGTTCCACTATCTTGCTGAACTTTTCGAAGGTAGGATCCATCACGTCTTTTTTGTATTTCGACCAAGCCTGCGCATCCCATATTTCAGCCTTGTTCCCGACGCCCCTTATCAGTACGTCTTTCTTCAGCGAGGCGTAAATTTTCTGGTTGTTGGGTATCAGTATGCGGCCCTGCTCGTCCAGCTGGGCGTCGCAGGCGTTGCCGAAGAAGAAGCGCTTGAAGGCCCGTTCCTCTTCTTTGTTCTCGGACTTGAAGATCTGCATGTTGTTGGCGAGCAGTTCCTCCCACTTGGAGGGCAGGAAGATGTAGAGGCAGCGGTCCAGGCCGATGCTGAGCATGAAATAGTTCTTGTCTTCCCGGTGCAGCTCGTCCCGGAAACGCGCGGGAATGAAGACGCGGCTCTTCGCGTCCATCACATATTCGTATTCACCGTAAAGCGCGCTCATTTTCTTAATCCCAGTTTAGCACATTTTTCGCCACATTAAAACACTGCTCACCACTTTCCACCACTTTGGAATGAAAGTATACAGCAACACCCCCCCTTTGTCAATACCTTGGACAAAAAAGGCTTGTTTTTGCGGTGTTTTTTACCAGGGGGGTGGGGCGGGGAAATGGCAAAAGTGGGGTTGACTTATGTCAACTCCAAGCATAGTATAGGGATATAAGGGAGGGGACGTTCTTAACTATTGGACTATTTCCAGAATATGTTCACCTGCAAATAGTCCAATATTTAAGAACGTCCCCTGCTAGCGGTTAACGCCGGATATTTTGCCGGTCTTAAGGTCGTAGCGCCAGGCGTATTCCAGTGAGGAAAGCTTGTTGTAGGGCATGCCGTAGGCCTGGTAGAGGGACTGGGCGGCGGGCCTGCCGTCGCGCAAATTCTTACAGAACATGTAGAAAGCGTCGCCTGCCTTTAACCGCATCAAAAAGCGCACCACGCTGTAGGACTGCGCGTACCAGAGGCGCACGTTGTCCTCGTCCGCGCCCTGCAGGTTCTCTATGCGCACCAGGTCGCTCAGTTTGAACCCGTTGCCTTTCTGCAGCAAACCCAGGTTCTGGGAGAGCCAGACCGGCGTGGAGAAGCCGCGTTCGGACTGGATATAGGTGGCTACGCCTTCGCTCAGCCACAGGGGGCTGGGGTTGGACGCCGGGAAGAAACTGTCGAAATAGATGTGGGTCAGTTCGTGCGCCAGGATGCCGAAGGCCTCGTCGCTCTTGTAGAGATAGATCTTGCGCTCGGAGAGCGACGCCGCGCCGCCGCTCCACGCGGGGCGGCCGGTGATGCGCTGGTAGGTTTCCTGTGTGCGCGCGTAGAAGACGAAGACCTTCTGTTCGCGCGCCCACGGGGAGAACGCCACCAGGTCCAGCATGATGTTGCCGTGCAGCGCTTCCACGGTCTCTTCGAATTCCGGCGAGACTTCCCCCTCTTCGTAGAGCACGAAGTGGCGGGTCTCCTTCATGGCAAAACCTTCCGGCGCCTGCGGGTATTGCGCCGCGCCTTCGCCGGCTC
>JACRER010000067.1 GCA_016234365.1 Elusimicrobiota bacterium
TGTTGAAGGTCTTGAACATCTCGTCCTGCACGACCTGGTCACCGGCCAGGTACGGGAAGATGGGCGGGATCGGCCACGACCCCAGGTGCACGACGGCGCCGCACCCCTCGGGCAGCACGCGCGGCAGGTTGCCCGGGATGCCGGAACCGGTGATATGGGCCAGCGCCAGCACGTCGTGCCCGCTGCGCTTAAGCGCGGCGCGCAGTTTATTGACGTCTTTTACGTAGATCTTGGTGGGGGTGAGCAGGCGGGCGGCGTATTTCTTCAGCAGGCGCCGGTCCTCCAGCACTTTGCGCACCAGCGAGAAGCCGTTGGAGTGGAACCCGGTGGACGGCAGGCCGATAAGCGCGTCTCCGGCGCGCACCTTGCGGCCGTCCAGCACCGCGGAGTTCTTTACTATGCCTACGGAAAAGCCCGCCAGATCGTATTCCCCCGGCTGGTAAAAGCCCGGCATCTCTGCGGTCTCGCCGCCAAGCAGCACGGACTCGCCCTGCCGGCAGCCTTCCATAATGCCGTTTATGATCTTCTTGGAACGGGCCAGGTCCAGGCGGCCGGTGGCGTAGTAATCCAAAAAAAGCATGGGCCTGGCTCCGCAGCAGAGCAGGTCGTTGACGCACATCGCCACCAGGTCTATGCCTATGGTATCGTGCCGGTCCAGCAGGAACGCCAGTTTGAGTTTGGTCCCCACTCCGTCGGTGGAGGCCACCATGCTGTATTTCCCCCCCAGTTCGGGGATGTTCAGCAGGCCGGCGAAACCGCCTATGGCCTTGGACTTCTTCTCCAGGAACTCGGTGAACTTATCCGCCAGCTTTATATCGACGCCGCTTTTCTTGTAAGTGGTCATAGTTCTCCTCTAAAGACCGATGTCCCGCCGGTACTGCATGCCTTCGAATTTTATGCGCGCCAGCGCGCCGTAAGCTTTCTCCCGCGCGGAGGCCGCGTCCGCACCGCAGGCGGAGACGGCCAGCACGCGTCCCCCGGCCGCGGCGTAACCTCCGTCGCGCGCGGCGGTGCCCGCATGGAAGATGCGCGTCCCTGCCGGAGGGTCGAAGAGTCCGGTTATCCGCGCGCCCTTCTCGGGCGCCTCCGGGTAGCCGGCCGCCGCGGCCACCACGGCCACGCAGGTTTCCCCTGTAAGTTCCAGCTCTCGCCCGGCCAGTTTGCCGTCCGCGCAGGCGGCCAGCGCAGGCAGCAGGTCTCCCTTTATCACCGGCAGCACGGCCTGCGTCTCCGGATCGCCGAAACGGACGTTGAATTCCAGCACCTTAGGCCCCTCCGGGGTGAACATTATCCCGGCGTAGATCACCCCGCGGAAATCTATGCGCTCGCCCTTTATGCCGTCCAGAAAACGCTGGATCATCTCCGTCCTTATTATCTCCATGTCGCCGGCGGGGATCTCCACAGGGCAGATCGCGCCCATCCCGCCAGTATTGGGGCCGGCGTCGCCGTCCTGGAGCCGCTTATGGTCGCGCGCGGCGGGCAGCAGCAGGGCGCTCTCCCCGTCGGTCAGCGCCATTACGGAGGCCTCGCGCCCGGTCAGGAACTCTTCCAGCACCACTTTGGAGCCGGACGCCCCGAAAATACGCTTCTCCATGAAATCTTCCACCGCGGCCAGGGCTTGGGCCTCGTCGCGGCAGATGCGCACGCCCTTGCCGGCAGCCAGGCCGTCGGCCTTTATGACCACGGGATACTTTTTGTTAGCGGCTATCTTTTCCCGGGCGAAAGCGGCGCAATAGAGCACCGTGAACTCCGCCGTAGGGATGCCGTTGCGGTCCATGAACTCCTTGGCGAACTGCTTGGACGCTTCCAGCATCGCGCCGCGCTGGGACGGCCCGAATACTTTCACGCCTTTGCCCGCGAGGAAGTCGGAAAGCCCCCTGGCCAGCGGAGCCTCGGGGCCTATCACCACGAGGGAGATGTTCTGCGCCGCGCAGTAGCCGTAGATCCCGTCGTGGTCGTCCTGGCCTATTTCCGGGCAGGCCGCCAGTTCCGCTATGGCCGCCGAACCGGGTATACAGTGCAGTTTACCCAGCACCGGGCTCTGCTTTATCTTCCAGGCCAGCGCGTGTTCGCGGCCGCCGGAACCTATTATCAGCACGTTCATAGGGTCACCTGTTATACCTGCCGGTAAAGCAGGAAGCGCAGAAGTTCTCGTCGCGCCCGGAACCGCAGGCCTTTACCAGGCTTTCGAGGCTGAGGTAGTGCAGTTCGTCGGCGCCGATGAATTTCCTTATCTTGTCCACCCCCAGCCGGTTGGCTATCAGTTCTTCCCTGTTGGGGGTGTCTATGCCGAAGTAACACGGGGAAATTATCGGCGGCGAGGCTATGGCCATCACTATCTTCCTGGCCCCGGCGGAGCGCAGGCTTTTCACTATCTCCCGTGAAGTGGTCCCGCGCACCAGCGAATCGTCCACCAGCACTATCGACTTCCCTTTTATCAGGTCTTTCACCGGGGCCAGCTTCAGGTGGGCGGTGAATTCGCGCAGCTGCTGGTCGGGCTGGATGAACGACCGCCCGGTGTAATGGTTGCGCATGAAAATGGACTGGTACGGGATCCAGGATTCCTCGGAATAACCCAGCGCGTACACGGTGCCCGAGTCCGGCACGCCGGAGACCAGGTCGGCCTTTATATGTTTCAGTTCGCGGGCCAGCAGCGCGCCTATCTCGTAGCGGGCGGACTGTACGGTGCGGCCGGCCACCACCGCGTCGGGCCGGGCAAAGTAGACCTGCTCAAAGATGCAGCGCGTCAGCCGCTTGGCCGGGGCAAAGCGGCGGAAAGTAGCCTTGCCGCCGGAGATCACCACCATCTCGCCCGGCTCTATCTCGCGGATGGTTTTACCTCCGGCCACGTCTATGGCGCAGGTCTCCGAGGCGAGGATATAGGATTTGCCGAGCTTGCCCAGCACCAGCGGCCTGTAGCCGTGAGGGTCGCGCGCCCCTATCACCTTGCCGGGAGCCATGAAGAGGAAAGAATAGGAACCGGCCAGCTTGGGCAGGTTTCTGGCCAGCGTGTCCTCCAGCGTGCGGCCGCGGTAGCGGGCGGCCAGGTGCAGTATCACCTCGCTGTCGCTGGTGCTCTGGAAGATGGCTCCCCTCTTCTGCAGGCTTTCCTTGAGCCGGTCGGCGTTGGTGAGGTTGCCGTTATGCGCCACGGCCACCTGGCCCAGGCAGGAGTCCAGCACCAGCGGCTGGGCGTTCTTGATATGGCTGGAGCCGGTGGTGGAATAGCGGATGTGGCCTATCACGCCGCGGCCTTTAAGCCCTTCAAGCACCTCGCCGGTGAAAACTTCGTTCACCAGCCCCATAGCGTTGTAGTGGCGCAGCGCGGTTCCGTCGTCGGAAACCATGCCCGCGGACTCCTGCCCGCGGTGCTGCAGCGTAAAAAGCCCTATATAGGCCAGCCGTGCCGCGTCCTTGTTGTCAGTTATGCCGAATATTCCGCACATAGTCGTCCTTTTAGCTTACGTAGTCCACAGCGTTCTTGAAGAACTGGTGCCCCACGGCCTCGGCCTCGCGCGCCGCGGCGGGCCTGTCCGGGTTCTGCCAGGAGAAGAAATTGCGCTCCGGGTGCGGCATCAGGCCCAAGCACGTGCCGGAAGGGCTGCAAATACCCGCGATATCCAGCATGGAACCGTTGGGGTTCCCGGCGTAAGTCAGCGCGTGCAGGTTGCGCCCGGTTATCGCGCCCAGTTCTTTCTTATCCTCTACTATGAACTTGCCCTCGCCGTGGGCTATGGGCAGTTCTATCTCGTCCGGCAGCCCCCTGGTGAAAATGCAGGGGCTTTTTTTATTGACCTTCAGTTTGGTCCACTTGGCGATGAAATGGCCGCAGTCGTTGGTGTAAAGCGTGGAAACCTGGGCGTTGGCCCCGTTCTCCGGCAGAAAGCCGGTCTTCACGAGGATCTGGAAACCGTTGCAGATGCCTATTACGGGCCGGCCGCCCTTTATGAACTTTGCAAAGTCCCGGGAAAGCCCGGCCATCTTCACCGCGTAGATCTTGCCCGCCGAAATGTCGTCGCCGTAGGAGAAACCGCCGGGAAAGGCCATAATGTCGTAGTCCGGGACTTTCCGCTCCCCCGCCAGCAGCTGGTTGATATGTACCAGCTCCGGTTCGGCCCCTACATATTTGAAAGCGTTGAAAGTCTCTATATCGCAGTTGGTGGCCGTGCCGCGCAGGATTATGGCTTTGGGTCCCTTCATATGAGTTCCTTCCTCCAGCAGGCTTTAAGGCCGGCAATATCCTCGTCGAAAAGACCCGCCACGCGCAGCCGCGGTTCCCCGCTCACGCGGCCTATCTCAGCTGCAGGCAGGCCTTTAAGGTATCCCTGGAATTCCCGTTCCCGGCCCTTCACCACTTCAAGCACGAGCCGTGCCGGACTCTCGCCAAAAAGGAGTTCGGTCGAAGTAAGGCCTTTTCCCCGCGGCGCGGGGGCCAGGTCCAGTTCTGCGCCCAGGCCGCCGGAGAAGGCCATTTCGGCCAGCGTCACGCCCAGCCCGCCCTGCGACACATCGTGGGCAGCCGCCACGCAGCCGGCTTTCATGGCCTTGGCTAGCGCCGCATAAAGCTTCACGGCGGCTTTCATATCCAGCGCTGGCACCGCGTTATTACCGGTATCGGAGATTTCGTTATAGACCGAGCCGCCCATGCCTCGCAGGCTCGCGCCGGCGAGGTAGACCGGGTTGCCAGCTTGCTTGAAGTTAATGGTCACGGCCCGGCGCACGTCCTCCACCGGGGCGGTAGCCGAGATCAAGAGCGAGATCGGTATAGGGTATTCCCTGCCGTCCGCGTCTTTGGACTGGTTGTAAAAACTGTCCTTGCCGGAAATGAACGGCGCGCCGTAGGCTATGGCCGCGTCGCGGCAGCCTTCGGCGGCCAGCACCAGGTCCCCCATCACGCGCGGGTCGCGGGGGCTGGCGGCGCAGAAATTATCCAGGATGGCCGTACGGGAAATATCCGCCCCCGAGCAGAGCAGGTTGCGTACAGCCTCATCTATGGAATGCAGCGCCATCTGGTACGGGTCCAGCCGCCCGACGGCGGGAGCGAAACCGTGCGCCACCGCAAAACCGGAGAGGTCCTTCAGGTCCAGCGTGGCGGCCTGCGGCCAGATCACCGCCGCGTCGCCGGGGCCGTCGCCGTACTTGCCCTGCAGCGGCTTGCCCACGGTGCCGCCCTGCACCTCGTGGTCGTACTGGGTGATCACCGAATGCCGGGAGCAGATGTTAGGGTGGGCCAGCAGCGCCTTAAGCGCGCGGCCCCAGGCCTTCGGCGCCGCGGGGGCCTTGGAATTGAACTTAACGGCCCGCTTCACCGCCGGCTTCTCGAAATTGGGAACGCCGCCGTGCAGGAAGGCCATGGGCAGGTCCACAACCCGTTCCTCGCCGTGCGTGACCAGCAGCCGCCCGTCGCCCGGGAATTCGCCCATCACACAGTACTCGCAGTTCTCCGAGTCCAGTATGGCCGCCAGCTTCTTCAGTTTCCCCTTCGGAACCGACAGGATCATCCGCTCCTGCGACTCGGACACCCAGATCTCCCAGGGTTCTATGCGGGTATCTTTAAGCAGGGCTTTCTCAAGCCGGACCCTCGCGCCGGTTTCCGCGCCCAACTCCCCGATGGCGGAAGAAAAGCCGCCCGCGCCGCAGTCGGTGACGGCGTTATAAAGGCCCAGGTCGCGGGCCCGCATCAGCACGTCCAGCGCTTTCTTCTCGTTCACCGCGTGGCCTATCTGCACCGCGGAAGCCGAGGTTTCCTCGTCGATATTGGCCGAAGAGAACGTGGCCCCGTGTATGCCGTCGCGGCCGGTGCGCCCGCCTATGGAAACTATCAGGTCTCCGGGCACCACCTTTTTTTCTATCTTATCCACCGGGATCAGCCCGGCGCAGCCCACGTAGACCAGCGGGTTCAGCAAATAGCCGTCGTCGAAGTAGAGGCCGCCGGCCGCCGTGGGAATGCCGATGCGGTTGCCGTAGTCGCGCACGCCTTCCACCACGCCGCGCATCACGCGCTCAGGGGGTAGCGCGTTCTTTGGCAGGCGGTATTTCCGGTCGAGGCGCCCGAAGCAGAAGGTGTCGGTGTTGAGCACGGGCTTGGCGCCCAGGCCCACGCCCAGGATGTCGCGGATCACGCCGCCCACGCCGGTCTCGGCCCCGCCGTAAGGCTCCACGGCGCAGGGGTGGTTATGCGTCTCGGCCTTGAAGGCCAGGCCCCACTTGCCGCTTTTGGCGAACTCCACTATGCCGGCGTTGTCGGTAAAGACCGACAGGCACCATTTCCGGTTCAGCGTCCGAGTGGCTTTTACGATGGTCTCCTTGAAAAGGTTCTTATACTTGCGCACTCTCTTCCCGTCGCGGAAAACCACCGGCCCGGAGAAAGTTTTGTGTTTGCAGTGTTCGGACCAGGTCTGCGCTATGGTCTCCAGCTCGCCGCGCCCGGGCTGGCGGCCCATCCCGGAGAACTGCCGCTGCACCTCGGCCAGTTCGAGCGCGCTGAGCGACCAGCCGGCCGCCCGGTCCAGCGCCTCCAGCTCCTTGGGCGGCAGGGAATTGAATTTTGAAAGTTCGTCGTTCATAGTTTTTCTATCTTGAACTTATTGACCGTTTCGTTGACCAGCGTTCTTGCCACCGCGTGCCTCAGCCTGGTTTCGGAGGCGCAGGCCACGTAATAGGCATGGCCGAATCTTACGGCCTCCGGCGGCCTGCCCAGGACGTCGGAGATAGCCCCTTTGACGCTTTCGCCTACGACGTCGGTAACGGAATCCTTCAGCCAGATCTCCACCCGCCAGCCTTTCAGGCCCGGGCGCCATTGGCTGAGCGAGTAATGTTCGGTTATGGGGTCCGCCAGCAGGCCGGCGCCCAGCCGCTCCAGCTCCTCCCGGCTGAAATCCCCCTCCACCCGGTAAAGCCTCGACAGCCGCGCGGCCTTGGCTTTAAGCCCGGCGTGAGCCATCCGGTCTATAAAGCCGGCCTCCTCGCTGCCGGAGTATTTTTCTTTGGTTCGTATCTCTATTATCATGCGGGTTATTGGATCAGCGGGCCCGGCGAGGGTATGCCTTCTCCGGGTACGCGGGGCCACACCGTGGCCCCGCTCTCGCACTCAGCCCTCGCGCTCACGCAAGCTCGGGCTTCGTGAGGCCCCTGCGAAGTAATACCCTCCCCGGGCCCGTAGTTCATACACATCAGCAAATATTCCATAAAAAGAAAGAACCGGGTGCAGTTCACCCGGCTTGCGTCAGTTTCTGCAGGGCTTCCTCGTATTTTTTAAGGGTGCCCTGCACTACTTCATCAGGCAGCGCCGGCGGCGCGGACTTCTTGTCCCAACCCAGGCCCTCCAGCCAGTTGCGGACGTACTGCTTGTCGAAACTCTCCGGGCTGGTCCCCACCTTATACTTTGCCGCGTCCCAGAACCTGGAGGAATCCGGCGTCAGCGCCTCGTCTATCAGGATAAGTTCCCCGTCCAGCAGGCCGAACTCGAACTTGGTGTCCGCCAGCAGGATGCCGCACTTGCGGGCATGTTCCGCGCCGAACCTGTAGAGGGCGAGGCTATGCTCCTTTATAGTCTCCGCCAGGCCGGCCGGCAGCGCGGCCGCCATCGCTTCGAAAGTGACGTTCTCGTCGTGGCCCTGGTCGGCCTTGGTAGTGGGAGTAAAAATGGGCTCCGGCAGCTTCTGGGCTTCTTTCAGCCCCGCCGGCAGCTTTAAGCCGCAGACGGCGCCGGTCTTAAGGTAGTCCTTCCAGCCGGAGCCGGTGAGGTAGCCGCGCACCACGCATTCAAAGTCTATGCGCCGGGCGCGGTGCACCAGTACGGCGCGGCCGCGCATAGAGTCCCAGTCAAAACCGGCCGGGGCCGTCACCATACCGCGGATCACCCCCAGCTCGGAGGAAACCAGATGGTTCTTTATAATATGGCCGGTCCGGCCGAACCAGAAGGAGCTTATCTCATTAAGGAGGGCGCCCTTGCCTGGAACCGGAGTGGGCAGGATGAAATCGAAGGCGGAGATGCGGTCCGAAGAGACTATCAGGAGATACTTCTCCCCCGCCGCGTACAGATCCCGAACTTTACCCTTATGTATCAACTTCAGCTCCATGCGCATCTCCTTTAAGTATCAGGCAGACTGCCGGTTGGCTTACGCTGACTACTTGATCGAGTCGAGGTACTTCCTGTAACCGATCCGGCCCAGGCGGGCGTTCTTGGCCAGCACTTCTTTCTTCATGGCCGCCCGGTAGGCCTTAAATCTCGTCCTGAGCGGCATTTCCCTTACCGCCAGTATCTGCACGGCCAGGAGTCCGGCGTTTTTTGCGCCGTTCACGGCCACCGTGGCCACCGGTATGCCGGCCGGCATCTGAACCATGGAAAGCAGCGCGTCCAGGCCGCCCAGCGGAGTGGCGTTCACCGGCACGCCTATGACCGGCAGCGCGGTGGCGGCCGCCAGCACCCCGGGCAGGTGGGCGGCCCCGCCGGCCGCGGCTATTATTACGCCAAAACCCTTCTTCTCGGCCGAGGAAACAAAAGCGAGCGCCGCCTCCGTGGTGCGGTGGGCGGAAAGGATCTTTATTTCGAAAGGAACTTTGAACTGCTCCAGGACTTTGGCGGCCGCCGACAACACTCCCAGGTCCGAATCGCTCCCCATTACGATGGCTGCTTTAAGCATACGCACCTCTTAACCGGGCCGAGAATATTGCGACATACACATTCTATTACTTTCCGCGGGCGGGCACAAATCCGGCGCAAGCCGCCCGACGTAAAACGGGCCACTGACCGGCCGGCGGAAAAAGAAGGGTGTTGACAAGGTTCTGTTATATTGGTATAGTAATACCACAATACCACAAAGGACGCCGCAAAGCATGAAAAGCACCATCCTGAAGATCTCCGAAGCCGCCGCGATAGCGCTGCACGCCGCCGACCTGCTGGCCGCCGCCCCGGGGCCGCACGCCGCCAAA
Source organism: Elusimicrobiota bacterium (assembly GCA_016234365.1). Lineage (GTDB taxonomy): Bacteria > Elusimicrobiota > Elusimicrobia > Elusimicrobiales > UBA9959 > UBA9959. The sequence goes on from JACRER010000067.1 coordinate 8,935, forward strand.
GATATAGCCAAAACCCTGGGAGTCTCCTACAACCACCTGAGCAAGGTGCTGCAGCGCCTCACCCACGCCGGCCTGGTGCTTCCGGCCCGCGGCCCCAAAGGCGGTTTCACCCTTTCCCCCGCCGGCCGCAAAGCCCTGGTGCGAGATTTCCTGAGCGCCATGGACGGCGTGCCCGAGCTGCACGCCTGCCTGATGGGCGCCAAGGTGTGCCGCCACCGCGACTGCATGTTCGGCAGTTTCCTGGAAGAGACCAATAAACGCTTTGAAGCGGTGCTTAACGGCAAGATCTCGGAGTTTTCCAAGCGGAAGTAATTTAAACTCGGCATATATTAAGGAGAATCAAATGAGCGACAATATGTTCTGTTACCAGTGTGAGCAGGCGGCAAAGGGTACCGGCTGTACGTCCATGGGCGTCTGCGGTAAGGATCCCGAAACGGCCAAGATGCAGGACCTCCTGCTCTGGCAGGCCAAGGGCATAAGCCAGTACGCGCACAGCGCCGCCAAGGCCGGCAAGCGCGACCGCGCCATCGACGTGTTCGTGACGGAAGCCCTGTTCACCACGGTGACCAACGTCAATTTCGACCCCAAGGACATCGCGGCCCAGATACAGAAGGGCGCTCAGATAAAGGAAAAGGCCCGCGCGCTGGCAGGCAACCCCAAACTGGACGGCCCCGCCTCCTGGACCGCCCCCTCCGATTACTCCGCCCTGCTCGCCGAAGCTCCCGAAAGGGGCATTGCGGCCCGCAAGAAAACGCTGGGCGACGACGCGGCCGGCCTGCAGGAACTGCTGGTCTACGGCCTGAAGGGCACCGCCGCCTACGCGGACCATGCCCTGGTGCTGGGCCAGGAAGACGAAAAGGTCTACGCCTTCTTCCATGAAGCGCTGGCTTTCCTCACCAAGCCCAACCCCACCGTGGACGAGCTGGTGGGCTACAACATGAAATGCGGCGAAGTGAACCTGCGCGTGATGGAACTGCTGGATAAAGCCAACACCGGCGCCTACGGCCACCCCGTGCCCACCCCCGTGCGCATCAACCCGGTAAAGGGCAAGGCCCTGCTGGTGAGCGGCCACGACCTGAAGGACCTGGAAAATATCCTCAAGCTCACCGAAGGCAAAGGCGTGAACGTTTACACCCACGGCGAGATGCTGCCCGCCCACGGCTACCCCGGCCTTAAGAAATACAAACACCTGGCCGGCAACTACGGCGGCGCCTGGCAGGACCAGCAGAAGGAATTCAACGCCTTCCCCGGCTCCGTGGTGATGACCACCAACTGCATCCAGAAACCCATGGACGGCTACAAGGCCCGCATCTTCACCACCGGCCTGGTACAGTGGCCCGGCGTGACGCACCTTAAGAACGGAGACTTCGGCCCGGCGGTGGAAGCCGCGCTCAAGGCCCCCGGCTTTACCGAGGACGGCGACCCCAAGACCATCCTGGTGGGCTTCGGCCATAACACCGTGATGGGCGTGGCGGGCACCGTGATAGACGCGGTGAAGGCCGGCAAGCTCAGGCACTTCTTCCTTGTGGGCGGCTGCGACGGCGCCAAGCCCGGCCGCAACTACTACACCGAGTTCGCCGAGAAGGCGCCCAAGGACACCGTGGTGCTGACGCTGGCCTGCGGCAAGTTCCGCTTCAACAAGATGGAGTTCGGCGACATAGGCGGCATACCGCGACTGCTGGACATGGGCCAGTGCAACGACGCCTACTCGGCCATACAGGTGGCCATCGCGCTGTCCAAGGCGTTCGGCGTGGGCGTGAACGAACTCCCCCTGTCGCTGGTGCTCTCCTGGTACGAGCAGAAAGCAGTCTGCATCCTGCTGACGCTGCTGTTCCTGGGCATCAAGAACATCCGCCTCGGCCCCACGCTGCCGGCCTTCGTTACCCCGGCCGTGCTGAAGGTGCTGGTGGAGAAGTTCAACATCATGCCCACCACCACCGCGGAAAAGGACCTGGAAGCCATCCTGGGCGCTAAAGCCCGGGCGTAAGATCGTAAACTGGGCCGGGCATTGGAGGAGAGACCAATGCCCGGCTCTTTACTATAATAACCCCATGCTCCCCACAAAAGCTTTTCTCGAAAAGACCTACAAGGCCATGAACCGGCCGGAGTATATCCACCCGGACCCGCTGGAATTCGTCTGGCGCTACAAGAGCGCGGCCGACCGCGAGGTAGTGGGGCTTATAGCCGCCTGCCTTGCCTACGGCAACGTCAACCAGATACTTAAGAGCGTGGAGAAGGTGCTGGCGCCCATGGGCAAGTCGCCCGCGGCCTGGCTGCGGCAGACTTCCCCCGCCGATATCAAAAAGCCCCTTGCCCGCTTTAAACACCGTTTCACCACCGGGGCAGAAATGGCCGTCTTCCTGCTGAATATAAAGCGCGCCCTCGCGGAACACGGCTCGCTGGAAAAACTTTTCCTTAAAGGCTGCCGCGGCTCTGAACCCACGATAGAAGCGGCGCTCTACCGCTTCATCGACGCCTTCAACAGCCAGGCCTGCGCTCCCACGCTGACGCCGTGCACGGCGCTCAAAAGTTCTTTCAAGCGGGTGAACCTGTTCCTGCGCTGGATGGTGCGCAAGGACGCGGTGGACCCTGGGGTGTGGACGGGCGTCTCCCCCTCCAAACTCATCATCCCGCTGGACACCCACATGCGGCAGGTTTCCATGGGGATGGGCATAACCAAGCGCAAAGACACTTCCATGAAGACGGCCGTGGAGATCACCGCCTATTTCTCCGGGATAGCGCCCAAGGACCCGGTGAAGTACGACTTCGCCCTTACCCGGGCCGGCATCCGGGGCAACAATACGTGATTTTTTTGTAGAATAATTTTGCTCTCTATTGCTGCCGGTGGGGGCCGGCGGCGGCCCAAATAATTTCCTCAGGAGGGAAAAAATGAAACTTAAAGGTTCCAAGACCGAAAAGAACCTGCTCGCCGCTTTTGCCGGCGAATCGCAGGCCCGCAACCGCTACACTTACTTCGCCAGCGCCGCGAAGAAAGAGGGCTATGTGCAGATAGGCATGGCTTTCGAAGAGACCGCGACCCAGGAAAAGGAGCACGCCAAGCGCTTCTTCAAATTCCTCGAGGGCGGGGACCTCTCCATTACCGCCACCTTCCCGGCGGGGACCATCGGCGACACGAAGGCCAACCTAAAGGCCTCCGCGGACGGCGAGCACCACGAATGGGGCAGCATGTACCCCGATTTCGCCAAGACCGCGCGGGAAGAGGGCTTCGAGCCCGTTGCAAAGGCCTTCGAGGCCATCTCTGTGGCCGAGAAACAGCACGAGGCCCGCTACCGCGGCTTCCTCAAGAACCTGGAAGAAGGCAAGGTCTTTAAGAAGGACAAAAAGACCGTCTGGCGCTGCATCAACTGCGGCTACACCCACGAGGGCGACGCCGCCCCCGAGAACTGCCTGGCCTGCGCGCACCCCAAGGCATACTTTGAAGTGCTCGCCGAGAACTGGTAACCGAGGAAATTATGGACGAAAACACCAACGAGCAAGTTAAGAAGGAAGCGGTGAAACGCACCGTCACCATGCAGGGCCGCCCGATGGCCCTGACCGGAGACGAAATAAAGGTGGGCATGCCCGCCCCCGACTTCAAAGTCACGGACAATGATATGCTGCCTATGAAGTTCTCCCGCTCCTACGGCGGAAAACTCGCAGTGATCAGCGTGGTGCCTTCCCTGGACACGCCGGTCTGCGACCTGCAGACGCGCCGTTTCAACAAGGAAGCCGAGGCCCTGGGGCCCGACATAGGCGTACTGACCATCAGCATGGACCTGCCTTTCGCCCAGAAGCGCTGGTGCGGCGCCGCCGGTGTTAAGGCCGTGCGCACGTTCTCGGACTACCAGAAGGCCGATTTCGGCAAGGCCTGGGGCGTACTGATAAAGGACCTGCGCCTGCTCGCGCGCGCCGTGTTCATAGTGGACAAGGACGGCGTGGTAAAGTACGCGCAGATAGTGCCGGAAGTCACCAAGGAGCCCAATTACGACGAGGCTCTGGCGGCCCTCAGGGCGATGGTTTAAATTCAGGGGTTAATTAAGGAGAAAAATATGGCTGAAAGACGGGAAGTTTACAAATGCGAAGCTTGCGGGAACATCGTGGAAGTGCTGCACGGCGGCCCCGGCGTACTGATCTGCTGCGGCGCCGACATGAAGGCGATGTTCGAGAATACCGTGGACGCGTCCAAGGAAAAGCATGTGCCGGTCATAGAGAAGACCGAGAAGGGCGTGAAGGTGAAGGTGGGCGCGGTGCCGCACCCGATGGAAGAGAAACATTTCATAGAGTGGATCGAGCTGGTGGCCGACGGCAAGGTGTTCAGGCAGTTCCTGACGCCCGGCCAGCCGGCCGAGGCGACGTTCTGCCTCTGCTTCCAGCCCAAAACGCTGGAAGCCCGCGAATACTGCAACCTGCACGGCCTCTGGAAGGCCTGATGCCGGCATCCCTGGCCTACGCAGAGGCGCTGGCCGGCGACCCGGCCGCCACCTTCCACCTGAAAGCCACCACCCGGGAGGCCGTGAAGTTCGCGATGGGCATAGAAAAGGATTCTGTGGTTTTCTACCTGAGCCTGCAGGAGGCTATGGTGGACAGGGAAGAGTCCGATAAAGTGGGCGGGATAATCAAAGAGGAGCTGCGGCACCTCGCGATACTCACAGGCCTGCTGAAAAAAATTAAGGATTAAAAGTTCCAGGAGGAAACAATGAAAAAATACGTATGCAAGCTTTGCGGCTACGTCTACGATCCGGCGGTGGGCGACCCCGACAACAATATCCCCCCCGGTACGCCGTGGGAGAAAGTGCCGGAGAGCTGGGTCTGCCCCGTCTGCGGGGCCGGCAAAGGCGAATTCGAGCCGGAGAACTGAAGACCTCCTGCGCCACCCTCTGACCTAGCGCTTGACCGCGCCGGCCGCCGCGTAAAGACAGTCAGCCTCGGCGTTGCGCCCTTCGCGGTCGAA
>JACRER010000066.1 GCA_016234365.1 Elusimicrobiota bacterium
CCCCGGCATCATGCGGGAGATCCAGAAGCTGGGCAGTATCCCCGAAACCGATATGTGGGATTCCTTCAATATGGGCATCGGCATGGTGGCCGTAGTGCGCCCCGCCGCCGTAAAAACCGCCCTGAAAACTCTAAAAGGCTCGGTGGTCATCGGCGAAGTGGTAAAAGGCCGTAACGAAGTCGTTCTGATGTAGTGCGCCATTAAACCAGGAGGACTATGAAAAATATCGTAGTGTTCACATCCGGCGGCGGCACCAACCTGCAGGCTTTAATGGACGCGGCGGCGGCCGGCCGCATAGACGGCAAAATAACCCTCGTGATCTCCAGCAAAGTCGACGCCGGCGCCGTAGAGCGCGCCCGAAAAGCCGGCATCCCCGTAGAAACGGCCTCTCCCGGGGATTTCGCCCCCGGCAATTACGACGAACACCTCGCCTCGCTCTGCCGCGGCGCCAACGCCGACCTGGTCTGCCTCGCCGGCTACATGCATAAACTGGGCCCGCGCATGCTGGCCGGCTGGAAAGACCGCATCCTCAACGTGCATCCCGCCCTCCTGCCCAGCTTCGGCGGCAAAGGCTATTACGGCAGGAAGGTGCATGAAGCCGTACTGGCGGCCGGCGTAAAGGTGAGCGGCGCCACCGTGCATTTCGTGGACGAGAACTACGACCGCGGCCCTATAGTGCTGCAGCAGCCGGTGCCGGTGCTGCCAGGTGACACGCCGGAGACGCTGGCCGCGCGCGTGCTGACGGCGGAACACGCCGCCTACCCCGCCGCCGCGGCCCTGTTCTGCTCAGGCCGCCTGAAGCTGGAGGGCGGAAAGGTTACCGTCACCGGGCCGCTCCCCGAGACCGGCAAGGTCCGCCGGGCGCTGATTTCCGTTTCCGACAAAACCGGTCTGCTGGACTTCGCCAGAGGCCTTGCCGCCGAAGGCGTGGAACTGGTTTCCACGTCCGGCACCTATAAAGCGCTCCAAGAGGCAGGCGTGCCTGTGCGGGCGCTGGAAACCCTGACCGCTTTCCCCGAGATGCTCGACGGCCGCGTGAAGACGCTCCACCCGGCGGTGCATGGCGGCATACTTTACCGCCGGGATAACCCCGGCCACACCGAAACCGTCTTTAAGTTCGGCATAGAGCCGATAGACATGGTGGTAGTGAACCTTTACCCGTTCTCGGCCACCGCCAAAAAAGCCGCGCCGTGGAGCGAGGAACTGACCGAGAACATAGATATAGGCGGCGTGGCGCTTATCCGAGCGGCGGCCAAGAACTGGCAGTCCGTGGCGGTAGTAACCTCTCCGTCGGACTACGGCCGCGTGCTCGGGGCCGCGCGCGCCGGCAAAGGCGCCCTGCCAGGAGAACTTAAAAAAGAACTTTCGGTGAAAGGGTTCGCCCATACCGCCGCCTACGACGGGGAGATAGCGCGCACTTTGGCCGCGCCGGCGCCGGCCGCTTTCCCAAAGCGGCTGGAGATAACGCTTAATAAGGTGCATGACCTGCGTTACGGCGAGAACCCGCATCAGGCCTGCGCGCTCTATTCCCGTAACGAGCGCCCGCCGTTCGAGCAGCTGCAGGGCAAGGAACTTTCTTTCAACAATATCCTGGACGCCTACGGCACCTGGCAGGCCGTACAGGAGTTCGGGGAACCGGCGGCGGTCATTTTTAAGCACGTCACGCCGTGCGGCCTGGGCACCGGGGGCGACATCGCCGAGGCGTTCGAGCGGGCCTGGAACTGCGATCCGCTGTCGGCCTTCGGCGGGATCATAGCCGTGAACAGGAAACTCGACGGCAGGATAGCCGAATTCCTGGCCAAGCGGTTCGTGGAGGTGATCTGCGCCCCGGAGTATGACCCCAAAGCGCTGGAGGTGTTCGCTAAAAAAACCAACCTGCGCCTGCTCAAGTGGGGCGGTTTCCCGAAGGGGCACCGGGTACTGCGCTCCGTAGGGGACGAGGTGCTGGTGAGCGGGGACGACGATAAACTGCTGGGGGATAAATGGGAAGTTCCCACAAAGCGCAAGCCGACCGCTAAAGAAGAAGCGGCGCTGCGTTTTGCCTGGGCCGCCGCCAAGTACGTGCGCTCAAACGCCATAGTCCTGGCCGACGACGCCAGGACCGTGGGTATAGGCGCGGGCCAGATGTCGCGCGTGGACTCGGTCTTTATGGCGGGCCACAAACTGCAGGCCTATTTAAAGGACAACCCGAAGCCGGAGACCATGGTAATGGCCTCCGACGCCTTCTTTCCGTTCCCGGACGCCCTGGAAGAGGGCGCGCGCCTGGGCGCCACCGCAGTTATACAGCCCGGCGGGTCGGTAAAGGATAAAGACGTTATAGAGGCCGCCGACAGACTGGGGGTGGCTATGGTGCTGACGGGGATGCGGCACTTCAGGCACTAAACCGAGGGGAAGTAGAGGGTGAACACGGCGCCGCCGCCGGGCCGGTTGTCGGCCTGGATAAAGCCCCCGGCCTGCGCTACGATGCCGTAGACCGAGGAAAGGCCCAGCCCCGTGCCCTTGCCCTTGGGCTTGGTGGTGAAGAAAGGCTCGAAGATGCGCGGCAGGATCTCTTTGGGGATGCCCGGGCCGGTATCGGAAACCTCGAAAACGGCGTAAACCCGCGGCGCAAGGACGGGCGGCAGGCCATCGGGGCCGGCGTTGAAGGTTTTGAACATGATGCCGCCGGAGCCGTTCATGGCGTCCTTGGCGTTGGCCGCCAGGTTGAGGACGGCCTGCTTGAACTGTTCCGGTTCTATGCGGATCTTTGAAAGTTCGTCGTCCAGGGAATAGGCGGCGGCCACGTTGGGGCCGAGCAGCGCGTCTATCAGCGGCTTCATCTCCGTGAGCGGGGCGTTGAGCGTCACCAGTTCCGGCTTGGTCTCGTTATTGCGGGCGAACAGGAGCAACTGCTTTATCAGGTTGGCGGATTCCTTCGAAGAGCGCTGTATCTCCGTGGCCAGTTTGTGCCCTACGCTGCCCGGTTTCAGGTCCTCCGCGATCAGCTCGATGGAGCCGATGATGACGGTGAGTAAATTGTTGAAATCATGCGAGAGCGTGCCGGCCAGCAGGCCGAGGGATTCCATCTTCTGGCTCTGGCCCAGCTGCTCTTCCAGCTGGCGCTCGCGGGTGATGTCGTGGCGCAGCGCGAAGAAGTAGGCGATCTTGCCGGCGCTGTCCTTTACCGGGCTGATGCGCTGCTCGTCGACGTAGGTGGAGCCGTCCTTGCGGCGGTTGACCAGGCGGCCCGCCCAGCGGCGGCCGGCCTTGAGTTCGGCCCACATGGCGCGGTAGAACTCGGGACTATGTTCGCCGCTTTTGAGCAGGCTGGCGTTTTTGCCCATGGCCTCGGCCCGGGAATAGCCGGTCAGGCGCTCGAAGGCCGGGTTGACGTAAAGGATGACGCCGGCGGGGTCCGTGATAAAAATGGTTTCGGCGGACTGTTCCATCGCTTCGGTCAGCATGCCGCCCAGTTCCGACTTGAGTTCCATGCGGATATTGTAGCAAAAGGCGGTTTTACCGGCGCGCGGGATTTGTGTTAGAATTAACTGCAAGATGCCCCGTGTCTTGCAACAGCAAACGCGGGGCGCTTCTTTTGGAGGCACTATGGCGGCAAAACGAGACATGAAGGCGGTCAGCCCGCTGGACGGCAGGTATGCCGCCAGGCTTGGGCGCCTCGGCGAAGTGGCGGGGGAAGGCGGCCTGGCGCATTACAGGGTGCTGGTGGAATGCCGCTACCTGGCCAAACTCTGCGCCACTTCCGGCGTTAAGGCCCGCCGGCTGCGGCCGGCCGAAAAGGCCCTGCTGGAGCGCCTGCCGCGCCTGACCGGGGCCGATACCGCCCGCATAGCGGCCATAGAGGACGAAGGCGTCCCCGGTATCCCGGCCACCCGCCACGACGTAAAAGCCGTGGAGTACTTCATTAAAGAGAAACTCCGCCGTACCTCCCTGCGCGACCTGGCCGAGCTGGTGCACTTCGCGCTTACTTCCGAGGACGTGAATAATATCTCCTACGCGCTTACGCTCAGGGACGCGCTGGCGCTGGAACTGCTGCCCGCGCTGGAGGAGCTGCTGGCCGCGCTGGACGGCCTGGCCCGCCGCTGCGCCGGCGTGCCGCTGCTGGCCCGTACGCACGGCCAGCCCGCCGTTCCCACCACGTTCGGCAAAGAGTTCCGCGTCTTCCACGCGCGTCTGCACCGGCAGGTCTCGCAGCTGCGCCGGGCCCGTATCCTGGCCAAGCTCAACGGGGCTTCCGGCAATTATAACGCCCACGCCGCGGCCTATCCGCGCACCGACTGGCGCCGCTTTTCCAGGGAATTCGTGGAGGGTTTTAATTCCGGCGCCGGGCCGCGCCTGGCGTTCAACCCGTTCACCACGCAGATAGAGCCGCATGACAGCTACGCCGAACTCTTCGACACGCTGCGCCGGGCCAACACCGTGCTGCTGGCCTTCTGCCAGGATATGTGGCGCTATATTTCCGCGGGCCTCGTGGCCCAGAAGGCCGTGGCGGGGGAAGTGGGGTCTTCCACCATGCCGCAGAAGGTGAACCCGATCCACTTCGAGAACGCCGAGGGCAACCTGGGGCTGGCCAACGCCATGCTGGCGCATTTCTCCGCCAAACTGCCGGTGTCCCGGCTGCAGCGCGACCTGTCCGATTCCACCGTGCAGCGCAATTTCGGCGCGGCGTTCGGCCATTCGCTGGCGGCGTACCGGTCGGTGCTGGCCGGGCTTTCGCGGGTATCGGTGGACGCGCGGGCCTGCGCGGCCGAACTGGACGCCCACCCGGAGATAATAGCCGAAGGCGTGCAGACCATCCTGCGCCGCGAGCGCGCCGCGGGAGCCTACGAGCTGCTCAGCAAGTTCACCCGCGGTCGGGCCGTCACGGCGGCCGGGTTCGCGGAGTTTATCGACGGGCTTCCTGTGGCGCCGGCGGTCAGGAAGGAACTTAAAAAGCTTTCGCCCCGCTCGTATACGGGGCTCGCGGCCAAGTTGGCCGCCCAAACACCCAAGGAGAACTGACATGCCTGTAGATATAGTGGTAGGCGGGCAGGCGGGAGACGAGGGCAAGGGCAAGATCTGCGCTTACCTCGCCGCCAAAGGGAAGTACGATTATTCGATACGCGTCGGCGGGCCCAACGCCGGGCACACTATTTTCTTCAAGGATAAGATCTATACCCTGAAGACCATGCCGGGCGGCTTTGTGAACCCGCGCGCCAAAATGGTGCTGGGCGCCGGCACTTATATCATCCCGGACTGGCTGGAAAAAGAAATAAAACTTACCGGGACGGGGGACCGCCTGATCATAGACCCGCACGCGGTGATAGTGGAACCGCGCCATACCGCGGCCGAGCGCGCCGACGGGCGCATGATGGGCAAGATAGGCAGCGTGGGCACAGGTCTGGGCGCCGCCGTGCGCGACCGCGTGGACCGCAAGAAACTCCAGTTCGCCAAGGACCACCCGCGCCTTAAACGTTACGTGGCTGACGTCCCCGAAATGCTCAATAAGGCGCTCGCCAAAGGCGCGAAGATGCTGCTGGAAGGCACGCAGGGGATGAAGCTTTCCAACCTGCACGGCGAATATCCTTTCGTTACCTCGCGCGACACGACGGCCTCCACGTTCATGGGCGAGGCCGGGCTCGGGCCTAAGTACGCCGGGGAGGTTTACGCGGTCTTCAAACCCTACGTCACGCGCGTGGGGCCCGGTTTCGTGGCCAAAGAAATGAAGGACAAGGCCAAGCTGGATAAATACCACACCGCAGGCCGCGAGGTCGGCAGCGTCAGCGGCCGCCTGCGCCGGGTGGGGGAATTCGAAATGGGGGTGGCGCTGCAGACGGTGCGCATCAACTCCGCCACGCGCCTGGCCATAACGCATATAGACATGCTGGACGGCGCGGACATCAGCCGCGGCACGCGAAGTTTTACTGGCGAGGCTAAGCGCTTCATGCGCACGCTGGAAAAGGTCTGCGCGGCCTACCCGCACCCCAAAGTGTCGCTGGTGTCCTATGGCCCCGGGCTTTACGACGTGCTCGAACTGAAGTGACCGAAATATACTAAACTGAGGGTGTCGTTACTGAACGGAGGAGAAAATGAAAAAACTTATAGCGTTCCTTATGGTGATAATGCCCGCCGGCGCGCAGGCCATGGAGATGGGGCACGGCATGGGCATGATGCGCGGCCCGCACCCCATGGGCGTCCATTTCACCGTACTGCTGTACGGCATACTGGCGGCCCTTGGCTACTTCGTGCTGCAGCACGCCGTGGCGTTCAAAGAGCCTCCCAAATGCTTTATGGTCATGGGCCGGCTGACGGGCATGGTGCTTATAATCGTGGGGCTGCTGGGAATATTCTGCGGAGTGGCGGCCCACGTTAAGATGGCCGCGCACCAGATGTGCCGCTGTTCCTATTTGGAACAGGACCCCGCGCTGACCGCGCCGAAAGGCCCGGAGAAGATGCCTGTGCCGGACCCTAAGCTGACCGCCCCCAAGGCCGCGCCAAAGAGCAAATAAGGCGGGAACCTGCCGCCTAACTTTCAAGGCATTTTCAAAAAATGCTATTATTGAAAGGCAGTACTTACCACATTTTGCCGCGGTAGCTCAGTGGTAGAGCACTGGTCTGAAAAACCAGGTGTCGTTGGTTCGATCCCAACCCGCGGCAAATTTTTTATTTCCGGGTGACAATATGGGCCTGCATAACAAGATCCTGATAGCCGACGACGACGCGGAGATGCTGGAGACCCTGGCTTCCATGCTGGAGGCCGAAGGCTACCAGATCATCCGGGCCGAGAACGGCGAAGAAGCGGTGGAACTGGCCCGCAAAGAGCTTCCCTCGCTCATCATGACCGACATCCACATGCCGGTGATGGACGGCCTGAAGGCCTGCAAGGCGATCAAAACGGACAAGGTCACGAAGGGCATACCCGTAGTGATGCTTACCGTAGAAGGCAGCATCAACGAGATCCAGCAGGCCATAGGCTACGGCGCCAAGACCTACATCACCAAGCCTTCCAGCAAGGCGGAGATCCTTAAGGTCGTTAAAAGCATAATTTAAAAGGCGCAAGCCGGAAATAAAAAGGGCCCTTCCGGGCCCTTTTTGTTTTGTGGCCGAGGACTTTAAAGCACTTTCAGCAGCGCGAAGTGCAGGTACTCAGTTTCAGGCATGCTGATCAGGACCGGGTGGTCCTTGGCCTGCCCGCGCAGTTCGGCCAGCACGGCCTGGCGCCCGGCGCGGGCGGCGGCGCCGGACAGTGTTTCCACGAACATGCCGCGGGAGATATGGTGGGAACAGGTAGAGACCGCCAGCAGGCCGCCCGGGGGCAGCGCCTTGAGGGCGGCGCCGGCCATGCGGCCCAGCATCTTCAGCGCCTGCGGCAGATGTTTCTTGTTGCGGACTATGTTTGGCGGGTCCAGCAGTATGAAATCGGGGGTTTCCGGCAGTTGGCCCGTTTCCAGGGCTTCCAGCAGGTGTTCCGCCTTTTCCTTGCGGAAGACAACCTTGCCGGCCAAACCGTTGAGCGCCGCGTTCTCCGTAGCGGCCGCAATTGCTTTCTCCGACGAATCAATGCCCCAGACCTGCTCCGCGCCGGCCCGCGCCGCGGTCAGCGCGAAAGCGCCCAGGTAGGTGTGCAGGTCCAGCACGCGCCGGCCCTTGAAGAACGGTTCCAGCGCCAGCCGGTTCTCGCGCTGGTCGAAGTACCAGCCGGTCTTCTGCGCGCCCGCCATCGGGATCCGGTATTTAAGGCCGTTCTCCTCTATTTCCGCCTCTTCCGGCATTACGCCGAACGCGGTTTCCTCGTAGGAGCGCAGCCCCTCCAGTTCGCGGAACTGGTGGTTGTTCTTGTAAAAAATGCCCTTCGGGCGCAGCAGGTCCGTCAGCGCCGCGGTGATCTCGTCCTTCAGCAGTTCCATGCCGGCGGAAAGTATCTCCGCCACTACGTAGTCGCCGTAGCGGTCCGCCACCAGGCCGGGAAGACCGTCGGATTCGCCGAAGCAGATCCTGCCGTAGCGGTCCATGCCCAGCGTCTCGCGGTAGTTCAGCGCCGTTTCCAGGCGCGCCTTGATGAAATCCGCGGGCAGCGGCTTGGCGCCCTGGACGAGCAGCCGCATGGAAATGAGGCTTTTGGGGTTGAAGAAGCCGGTCCCGGCCTTCCTGCCGTCGGGGAAGTGCAGCTCGCAGATGGCGCCGGGAGGTATGGAAGTGTCCACTTTCTCCAGTTCGTTGGAGAAGACCCAGAGCCGGTCCGGGGAACGCCGCTTGGCCGCGGCGGGATTGAGTTTGAGAATAAGCGGGTTACTCATCTAAAGAGACTATCGCCTCCACCGGCGCGCCTATCTTTACGTCGAAAGTGCGCGAAAAACTTCCGTTGCGGACGGAGAATTCCAGGAAGCCGAAAGACCCTATCAGCGCCAGGGCTTCGCCCTCGGGGACCGAGGCGTAGGTGAGTTTAAGGCCTTTCAGCATCCTGTCCGCGACGTTGAGGATAGCCTTGGCGGTCAGGTAGCTGCGGCCTATGTTCGTGATCACGTTGCCAAAGCGGTCGATGGCTATGACCTGGCCCGTGATGCGGTTGCCGGTCTTTACCGGCTGGGGGAACGGGAATTTGCGGTACTCGTTGAAGGCCGGACCGATCTTTTTCTCGGGCAGGCCTTTGGCTATGGCGGCCGCCACCGGGGCCATGATGTCGCGCCCGTGGAAAGTGGAACTGATGTTCTCCATGAAAAGGGAGGAATTGTTGACGAAGCGGGCTTCCTTTATCTTTTCTTTCTGCTCCACCCAGCTGATGAGGCCGTTGTCGGGGGAGAGGAACTGGTAGTTCTCGGTGCGGGCCCAGATTATGCCGCGCCCCGTGCCCACGGTGGGGTCCACGACGCACATGAACAGCGTGTGCCTGGGCATGTAAGGCATGGCCGCCATCAGGTAGAAGGCCGCCGTCTGGATGTTCTGGGGCGGGATCTGGTGCGTAATGTCTATGATGGAAAGCCCCGGGGCTTTGGAGAGCAGGACGCCCTTCATCGCTCCGACGAAGGGATCGTGGGTGCCAAAATCGGAAAGAAGGGCGATGCACTTTGTTTTCATGATGCAGTCCGTACGCGGCGGCCCGCCTGGGGCCGGTCTGGGTTACTCCTGGCCGTGCACGTGGTGAACGGTAGAGCCGGGGATGGTGAGCGGCAGCTTTTGCCGGCAGAGCGGGCAGTTGTCCGGGGGGAACAACTGCAGCGGATAGGAGATCAGGCCGCGTACCGGCACGTTGAGCGTGAGGTCGCCGGTGGACCGGTCCACTATGGCCGCCACGCCGATGACCTTGGCGCCGTAACCGCGCGCCAGGTTGATGGCCTCGCCGCACATCCGGCCGGAATTCAGCACGTCGTCCACTACTAGCACGCGCTCGCCCTCGGAGATCTTGAAGTCGCGCTTGAGCACCATCACGCCGTTTATCTTCTCGGTGAAAATGGAACGGGCCTTCTTCACGCGGGCCACTTCCTGGCCGATGGCCATGGAGCCGACGGAGGGGGAGATGACCACGTTTATCTCCTGCGGGAACTTGGCCGCCATTTCCTTGGCCACTTTCTGGGCCAGGTGCGGGTACTGCAGCACCAGCGAAGGCTGGATGTAGGTCTGGGTATGGAACCCCGAGGGGATCTGGAAATGGCCGTTGAGGATAGCGCCGTGCTCCTGCAGGAGCCCTACCACGTCGAATTTTCCAAGCTTGGACATTATTGCTTTCCTCCTAAAAATCGGCTGATCTTCGCGAAATCTATGGCCGCGCCCTTGGCGGCCGCGGCGCCTATGATCGCTCCCGAGTCCGTGGGGCTGATCATTTTAAAGTCGGGCTTGGACATCTTGCCCTCGATGGTGAACGCCAGCGCCGGCTTTCCGCTCGCGTCCGACATGGACTCGGGCATACCGCCCATCGAATAGTACTTACCCGATATTGTATAAATTTTCAGCCTCATGGTCTCGTTGGAAAAGTCCAGCTGGCCCGTGGCGTAGGCGGAGAATTCCTTGCCGTCCATGTAGAAGTTCTTCACGTCCACCTTGCCGTCGTTCAGGGCGTAATCTCCCCCTATGGCGTTAAAGGAGACGTCGTTCACCTTGTACCCGAACTTCAGCGCCCCCATGCGGTTCATGCGGTGGATGAGGATCAGCGGCATCGAGACTATGTAATAGATACGGTCCTTCTCGGAGGTCTTCTGTACCTGGTAGAAAGTGCCGCTGCCGGATTTTATGGAGACGGTGCCGCGCATTTTGGTGATGTCCCCGGTAATGTTCTTGAGCGCCGCGGCGGCGTAAAAATCATTGGCCTTCAGGTACTCGTGGCGGAAGGTGTCCGCTTTGTAGAGCAGGCGGAACTCGGCGTAGCCGGCCGGGATGGAATTCTTGAGCGTCCGGACCCAGGCAAGTTCCGAATCGTAATGCGGGCGCTTTTTGGGGACGCCGCGCAGCTCGCGCGATCCCAGGATGAGGTCCTTCGCGGTGGCGAAGGCCAGGTCATGGGAGTAGCCTATGTAATCCACTACCTTGTCCGTTCCGAAAGGGCGCTGGATGCCAACGCGGCCGCGCACCGGTTCGCCGTTGAGTTTGCCGGAGTAGGTGAGGGAGAGCTCGTCTTTGGAGATCTGCGTGCGCATTTTCAGTCCGGCGAGCTTGTGCTGGCCCATGGCCAGCCGCCCGCCGGAAGCGGTGATGTAGCTGTTGGCGAAGTTCTCCGACAGCAGCGCCGAGAGGTCCAGGTCCGCGGCTCCCAGCGTGCGGAACTTGCCTCCGGCGCCTATGGTGTTCACGAAGATGCGAGACATCACCGGCCTGCCGCTGCGCGAGGAGGAGATCTTCAGGCGGGCCTGTACCTTGCCGGCCGGGTCGGATAACGGCAGCTGCGCGCCGTAGCGCCGGGCCTTGGCCAGGTCCAGCGGGGGGATCCATATGTTCATGGAATACTGCGGGGTGGAAAGCGACAGGTCGAACGATCCCTCGGCCTTCAGGTCCAGCGGTTTGGAGGTCACGCGGATCTCCGCCGTCCTGGTGGAGGTGAAAACGGTATTTATGTCCCAGTACGAGTGCGGGGCGGTAAACTCCCACGGGGAAGAGAACAGGTAGGCCAGCTCCGAACTCTTGCACTCCGGTGTTTCGGCCTTGAGCTGCAGTTCCGGACGGCGGAAATTGCGGATAGCCCCTGTGAACCTGACGGTCTTGTCCAGCAGCGTCAGGTCGGCGCGCAGGTCCTTTATTTCCGACCTGGTCCAGTCGAACCCGGCGAAGTTGACGATGCCCTCGGTGTAAAAGCGTCCGGTTACCGGGCGGCGGAAAGCGTCGCTGCGCAGGAAGACCGAGGCGTAGAAAGGGCTGTCCGCTCCGGGCTTGAAGTCCTTGAGCGTGGCGTTGAAGCGTTCGAAAGAATACTTCCTGCCGTTGCGGCGGTCGGCCAGGGTGAGTTCCCCGTCCTTTATCTCGGCATCGGCTATCTTGTTGAGTTTGCTCTTGCCGCCGCCTGCGCGGTAGGCCGAGAAAATATCCCCTATGTTCCAGCGCCCGTCTTCGCGTTTTATGAGCTGGATCTTCGGGGAAACCAGCAGCACGCTGTCTATCTCGATGCGGCGGCGCAGCAGCGGCAGCAGCCGGTAGGTGGCGTAGATGTAGTCGGCGCTCAGGAAGTCCACCGTCTCCGGCCCGGGCTCCGTCACGCGGAGGCCCTTTATCTTTATTTCACCGGTCAGGGAAAGCCGCGCCCACTCTATGCGGACCGGGCGTTTAAGGATCTCCTGGAACTGGTTGGTGACCACCGACTCCAGGTCGGCGGGGGTGAACATGATCCTCGCCGTGACCAGGGCCGTGGCTACGATGCCGGCCGCCAGTATGACGGGGAGGAAGATTATCCGCGCCATTATCTGTTTAAAAAGTTTGAACTTCATGTCTTAAAATATATTTTAGCAGTATTGGCGGCGTATGCGGCGGCGGAGTAAATGTGGCCGTAGGCCCAGGTCTGGGCGGCCAGAACCCGGTGCGCGTAGGCATGCAGGCTTAGCAGCTCGGGGAAAAGCAGTTTAAGCGCGGCCGCGAGGCCAAGGCAGTTGAGCAGCAGCAGCAGCGGCAGGGAGAAGACCGGGCCGCCGGCCTTCTTCAGGTCGCTCTGCACCGGGCCGGAGAGGATGTCCGCGGTGTGCAGCAGGTGGAAGGCCAGCGTGAAGCCGGCCGCAGCCAGGAACCAGGGGCGGTAAGGCCGGACGTCGGCAAAGTAGGCGGCGGTCCAGTAGGTCCCGGCGGCCGCCAGCGTATAGAACGGGATGAAGTACGGCGCCAGCGAGATGAAGGTGTTGGTGGAGTCCAGCAGGACATAGCCGCTTTTCCTGCCGACCGAGATCTTGCGGACGCGCACGCCTATCAACACCGCCGCCATGGCGTGCGTCAGTTCGTGAGCGGCCACATAGAGCCGGCTGCCCCGGCCGGCGGCGTGCAGGAGCAGGCAGGCGCCAGCCCCTCCGAGCAGCGGAAAGGTAACGTTGAATTTTGCCAGGGGCGGGCCGAGGGCGGCCGCGGTAGCCCACGCCGCGGCGGCAGCGGCTGGGGCGAGGGCTATTCCTATCAGGGTTTTGACTAAGCGCATCTGCGTGGCCGGGCTATTGCAGCATCCACGGTTCCGGTTTGACTCCGGAGGCGGCCAGTTCCGCTTTCCAGGCGGCCAGCGCTCCGGGCTGGCGGGCGGCGGCTTCTTTGGCCCAGGGGTTGAAAGGCGAGCGGAATTCCTCCGCGGCGGTCTTGTACCAGATATAGGCCGATTTGGCCGAACTTTCGGAGATGCGGAAATCCCTTTCCGCCGCAAGCAGGGAGACCTGCCGCGCGGCCTCTTCGGGGAGTGTTTTTCCCGCCGCCACCGAAAGTTCCACTTCCCGCGCCTTCAGGGTGAATTGCCCGTCGAACCAGGCTTTTTTCGCCGCCGGGTCGGCCAGCCAGGCCTCCTGCCGGATGGCTTCGTTCAGCGCGGCGCGCGAGCGCAAGGCCAGGTCCCCGGCCGCGAGCAGAAAAAAAACCAAGGCCGCTATCGCGGCCCAGGTCAGCGCTCGTGGGAACCTGCGCGCCATGCCGCTAGGCCGGCCTCTTCGGCGGCTGGGTCTTGAGCAGTTTGTGCAGTAGAGCGGTGAGCACCTGCGGCTTTACCGGCTTCTCTATGAAATCCTTTACGTTGGGCTCCTGCTTGATCATGTCGGAGGTTGAACGGTCGGTGTAGCGCCCGGTGATGATGACTATCGGGATGGTGCCGGTCTCGTCGCCCTGAAGTTCGCGCAGGATCTCGAAGCCGCCGTACTTGGGCAGCATCAGGTCAAGCAGGATGATGTCGGGGTTCACGGAGCGGGCCTTGTTGAGGGCCTCCTCGCCGTCGGAGGCTTTCTCCGTGCGGAAACCTTCCTTCTTGACGATGAATTCTATGAGTTCACGGACGGATTCGTCGTCGTCCACTACCAGGACAAGCTTGTCGGCCGGGCGGCCGAAATCAGCGGGAGTTTCCATTGTTGTTCCTCGGGCCGTTTAAAGGTTCGTCGTGACCAGGGTCTCGGTGGTCTGCACACCGTGGATGCCGCGCACTTCGCGCACGATAAGGCCGCTGAGCTTGTCGATGGTGTCGGATTCGGCCACCAGGATCGCGTCCCAGCCGCCGAAGGTCATGTAAACGTCCTTCACGCCGCGGATGTTCTTTATCTGCTGTACGGCCTTCTGTTCGAGGCCGGCAACCAGTTTGCAAAGCACGAAAGCTACCATGATCCCTCCTAGATGCGCTCGTTCCACGCCGACGTACGGTACTTGGTTCCTGCTAGGCCGGAGGCCTTAAGGGCCGCCGCTTCCGGCATTGCCGTGGCTTCCCATTCGAGGCCGTACTCGCCGCCTAAAGCCTTTATCACCGCGTTCTTGTGCAGGGCCGCGTTGCCGCGGGCGTCCGGCGCCTGGAAAGACGCCTGGTAGAGCATGTGGTCGCCGAACTTCCTCAGCGCCCCGCCCAGCACTTTTTTTCCATTATACAATATATCTTTATCAACGGGTTTGGCGAAGCAGTTCATGACAGGGTCGTTGACCGCGTAGTCCTTGGTCTTCTCGTTGAGCAGGTCGAAGGAGACGCCCAGCCTGGCGTATTCCGCGTTGATGGCCCGGTGCAGGCGGTCGTAAGTCTTGCCGGGCTCGAAAAGCACCCCGGGAGAGGGGAAGATGAACGAGAACGTGATGTCGGTCTCATGGAAGACTATGCCCCCGCCGGTGGGGCGCCGGGTGACCGCGGTTATCCTGCAGCCGGCGGTGTCTATGGCTTCCTGGACGGACTTGCGGCGCTGGGAGTAGCCAAAGGTGACGCCGGGCTCTTTCCAGTTGTAGAAGCGCAGCACGTACGGGGCCGGCATGGTCTCGCAGAGGGCCTCGTCGGCGGCCATCTGCCCGTACACGTCGAGCGGCTGCGTCTCTATTATCAGTCCTTTTTCCATGCTCTGTTACCGCAACCGGCCGTCGCCAAGGGGGCCGGAACGCAAAAACGCTCGGGCACACCGTGCCCTCGCTCCTCATCCGGCCGCGGCGCTTGCGCAAGCCGCGGCCTTCTGATGGTTTTGCTAACCCGGCCCCCTCGTCTACGGCCGGAGACTCTACCAGCGCAGGTTAGGCTGGCGGGCGGCCTGCACTTCGTCCAGGCGCTTTACCGGCTGCGTAACGGGCGCGTCCTTTAGCGTCTGCGGGGCCGCCATGCCCTGCGCGTGGATATCCTTCATCGCCGCCACGAACTCGTCGAGGGTTTCCTTCGACTCGGTCTCGGTCGGCTCTATCATTATCGCCTCGTGCACGATGTTCGGGAAGTAGATCGTGGGGGCGTGGAAGCCGCGGTCCAGCAGGCCCTTGGCCACGTCCAGCGTCTTTATGCCCTTGGCCGTAAGGTCCGGGCCCGGGGTCAGCACGCACTCGTGCATGCAGTATTCGCTGGAATACGACGGGTACAGGTCCTTCAGCAGGCTGCGCACGTAGTTGGCGTTGATGATGGCGCAGGCCGCTATCTCGCCCAGTTCCTTGGTCGAGTGGGCGAGCATGTAGGCGTAGGCCCGTACCAGCACGCCGGTGTTGCCGAAGAACGCCTTTACCTTGCCTATGCTGCGCTTGTCGCCGAAGTCGGAAACGTAGCCGCTTCCCGATTTTTTGACCAGCGGCACCGGCAGGAAAGGGGCCAGGTGCTTGCCGCACACTATGGCGCCGGCGCCGGGGCCGCCGCCGCCGTGCGGGGTGGAGAAGGTCTTGTGGAAGTTGAGGTGCATCATGTCCACGCCGAAGTCGCCGGGCTTCACCATGCCGATGAGCGCGTTGAGGTTGGCGCCGTCCATGTAGAACAGCGCGCCGGCGTCGTGCACGGCCTTGGCGATGGCTTCGATATTGCTCTCGAAGATGCCGAGGGTATTGGGCATGGTCAGCATCAGCACGGCGGTCTTGGGGCCGATATGCTTCTTCAGTTCTTCCACGTCCAGGCGGCCGTCCGGTTTGGAGGCGATGTTGACGGTGTTGAACCCCATCATGGACGCGGTCGCCGGGTTGGTGCCGTGGGCGGAGTCGGGGCAGATGATCTCGGTGCGGGTCTCGCCCTTGTTCTCGAAGTAGGCCTTGGCCAGCAGCAGGCCGGTGAACTCGCTGTGCGCGCCGGCGGCGGGCTGCAGGGTTATCGCGTCCAGGCCGCACAGCTCGGTAAGGCGGGCGGACAGGTCGTGGATGAGCTCCAGCGTGCCCTGGGCGCAGTTATCGTGCGCGAGCGGGTGCAAGGCGGCAAAGCCTTCCAGCGCGGCGGCGTCCTCGTAGAAGCGCGGGTTGTACTTCATGGTGCAGGACCCGAGCGGGTAGAAGTGCGTGTCCACCGAAAAGTTCAGGCGCGACAGGCGCGTGTAATGACGCACCACGTCGAACTCGGACAGTTCCGGCAGGCGGGGGGCGGCCTTGCGGCGCAGGTTCGCCGGGATGGCGGCCTTGGCGCGCAGCGGATTTTTGCACCACAGGCCCCGTCGGCCGGCGTCGGATTTTTCGATGCTGAGGCGGTTGTCTACGACAGGAGCGCAGTTCATATTGCCCCCTTTATAGTTGTTTCCAGTTTTAAGATGTCGGCTTCCGTCTTGGTCTCGGTGGCGCAGACCAGCAGGGTTTCGCCGAGCTCGGGGTAAAGCGGGGCCAGCGGCAGGCCGATATCTACGCCGCGTCCCAGAGCCTTCTCGCGCAGCGCCGCGGCGCTGCCGGGCACGGAGAGCCCGAATTCGTTGAAGAAGGGGCCTTTGAACTTGAGCGAGCAGCCTGGAATCGCCGAGAGGCGCTCGGCCGCGTAAGCGGCGGCGCCGGCGTTGGCTTCGGCCAGTTCCTTAAGTCCTTCGGGCCCGTAGAGGGAGGAGTAGACCGTGGCGGACAGCGCGCACAGCGCCTCGTTGGAGCAGATGTTGGAGGCGGCCTTGTCGCGGCGGATGTGCTGCTCGCGGGCCTGCAGCGTCAGCACGAAGCCGCGCTTGCCGTCCTTATCCTTGGTCAGGCCGCAGATGCGGCCCGGCATCTGGCGCACGTGCTCCTTTTTGCAGGAGAACAGGCCCAGGTAGGGTCCGCCGTAAGCGAGCGGCAGGCCGAGGCTCTGCCCTTCTCCTACGGCGAAATCGGCGCCGTACTCCCCGGGGGCGGAGAGGATGCCCAGGCTGACGGGGTCGGCCGCGGCCACCAGCAGCGCGCCGGCTTTCTTTGCTATCTCCGCCACGCCGTCCATGTCCTCTATCAGGCCCAGGAAGTTGGGCGTCTGCACGGCCAGGCACGCCGCGCCTTCCAGCAGGCCCGGCAGGGCGGTCCGGTCCATCACGCCGTCCTTCGTAGGAACTTTGACGTAGGTATACTCGGGGGAGTGCGCGAAATAGGTCTTGAGCGTGTCCATGTACTGCGGGTTCACGCCGGCGGCGTAGGCTATCTTCTTTTTGCCAGTCACGCGCACCGCGGCGCGTACGGCTTCGGCGAAGGAGCTGGCCCCGTCGTACATGGAGGCGTTGGCGTAGTCCATGCCGTAGAGCGCGCAGACCGTGCTCTGGAATTCATAGATGGCCTGCAGCGTGCCCTGGCTGGCTTCCGGCTGGTAAGGCGTGTAGGCGGTGAGGAATTCCGTGCGGGAGGTGATGGCCTTCACCGCGGCCGGGGTATAGCGCTCGTAAGCTCCGGCGCCCAGGAAATTCAGCGGGCGGCAGTTCCTGGCGGCCAGGCCGGCCAGGCGCGCTGCGGCTTGCGCCTCGTCCAGGCTTTCCGCGGGCAGATCGAGTTTGGGCCAGAGGAATTTGCCCGGGACCTGTTTCACAAGGTCTTCGAAGGAGGAGGCGCCGATGGCTTTAAGCATCTCCTCTTTGTCTTTCTTGGTGTGCGGGATGTACATGGGAACTCCTGTCGTGGTGGAAACTTCAACTGGCGGCGGCCAGGGGGAGGTGCGGCGTCGCCGTCCTGCTCCCTGGCCGCTGTCAGCGTAAAACCGCGTTTAATGCGCGGACTGCTTTACGAATTCCTGATAGGCGTTCCAGTCCATCAGCGTGTCGGCTTCGGACGGGTTAGCCGGCTTTATCTTGAACATCCAGCCCTTGTCGAGCGGGGACTGGTTGAGCAGGGCCGGTTCGCCGGTGACGGCGTCGTTGATGGCCGTGACTTCGCCGGAGACCGGGGAGTAGATGTCGAAAGCGGACTTGACGGACTCTACTACGGCGCAGGGCTTTTCTTTTTCCAGCTTCTGGCCGACCTTGGGCAGCTCCACAAAGACCACGTCGCCCATTTCATGCTGGGCGTGGTCGGAGATGCCCACGGCGATTTCTGCGCCGGGGTGGATCCATTCGTGGGTTTTGGTATATCTGGCTTCTTCGGGTTTAGGCATTTTAGTCTCCTTCTTTGTCGCACCCCTCGCCTTCGCTCGGGGCCGATTGACGTCCCGGCCTTCGTCGGCCGGGTGCTCTACAAGGGGAACCCAGGTTCCCCGTTTCATCGTCGCTCGGCCTTCCGGCCTCGCTGAACCCCTCCTGGGCGGAGTTCCTTATGGCTATTGTACCGGCTTACTTGCCGGTGTAAAGCGTCTTACTGAAAGCGGTGCCCTTGTGGAACGGCACCTGCGCCACTTCTCCCTTCACGAGGCGGCCGCGGATCTCCACTTCCACCGCGGTGCCGGGCTTGAGGTTCGGCGGCACCATGTAGCCCACGCCTATACCTTTCTTCAGGGTGGGGGAATAGGTGGCGCTGGCCAGTTCGCCGGCCTGCTTGCCGTCGAGGAAGATCTTGCAGCCGGGGCGCGGCACGCCGCCGGTCAGGGTGATGCCGGTGAGCCGGCGCTTCACGCCGTTGAGCTTCTGGTCCGCCAGTATCTGGCGGCCTATGAAATCGCCCTTATCCAGGGAAACCACCCAGCCGTAACCGGACTCGTAGGTGGTGTGGACGTCGTCCACGTCAGCCCCGTAGAGCAGGTAGCCGGATTCCAGGCGCAGCGTGTCGCGCGCGCCCAGGCCGCAGGGCATTATGCCGTAGGGCTTGCCCAGCTCCATCATCTGCTCCCAGAGCTGCACTATGATCTTGTGGGGGGCGGTGATCTCGAAGCCGTCCTCGCCGGTGTAGCCGGTGCGGCTGATGTAGCAGTGTTCGCCCAGCAGGTCCTTCTCCACTATGCCGAAGCGGGGGAGTTTAAGGGCTTCGGGGGCGAAAGTGTCGAACATCTTGGGGACGTTCGGGCCCTGTACGGCTATCATCGAGAAATTGTCGCTGTGGTTTTCCACCTTCACGTGCATCCTGGCGCCCTGGGATTTGAACCACTCATAGTCCTTGGTGGAAGTGGTGGCGTTGACGATGACCAGGTAACGGTCGGCGGCCAGGCAGAAAGCGATGATGTCGTCCACCAGGCCGGCGTTCTCGTTGGTGACGTGGGAATACACGCCCTTGCCGGGGGTGGCCTTGCGCAGGTCGTTGGCGTTGGTCAGCTGCAGCAGTTTGAAAGCGTCGGCGCCGGTCACGAAGACCTGGCCCATGTGGGAAACGTCGAAGATGCCGGCGGATTTGCGGACGGCCTCGTGTTCCTTGAGGATGCCGGAGAACTCTATGGGCAGTTCCCAGCCGTGGAAGTCCACCATCTTGCCCCCGCACTTCCTCATGGTCTCGTTAAGAACGGTGCGGCGAATGGCTGTTGCGGTGGACATAGTGCCTCCAGTTAGATTTGCTGCGGGAAAAGGTATGTAAAATTTATAACAAATATAGGCGCGGGCGGGCAAGGAACCGCTTCAACTCACGTAAAATGTTCCCCAACGGGGGTCCGTCAACTCATCTAAAATGTTCCCGTACGGTTTTAGCTAAAAAACCGCAGTTCGGGAGACATTATGATGACCCTGTCCGCAAGGAGGGAATACGTGAGACAAC
>JACRER010000069.1 GCA_016234365.1 Elusimicrobiota bacterium
AGTTGTCTCACGTATTCCCTCCTTGCGGACAGGGTCATCATAATGTCTCCCGAACTGCGGTTTTTTAGCTAAAACCGTACGGGAACATTTTAGATGAGTTGACGGACCCCCGTTGGGGAACATTTTACGTGAGTTGAAGCGCGCCCTTTCCTTCGATTTAAATATTTATTAAGATATATGCGTTGCCGAGGTAGCTCAACGGTAGAGCATTCGCTTCGTAAGCGACAGGTTGTGGGTTCAAATCCCATCCTCGGCTGAAAATTTATTACATCCCAGGGGTTTGGTGCAGTTCCCGCCGCAATAGCCAGTAAATCATGTCAAAAAAATCGAGCCTGCCCACTTACGAATTCGACGACATAAATTTCGCGCCCGGGGTAAGTTTCGCCCGCAAAGTGATCTGGTGGTGGGTGCCGCTGCTGTACCTGCTCGTGTCGGACACTTTCTACCTGCGCACCTACGACTCCGCCCAGGTCAAGATCTCGCTGGTACAGATGGGGGGCTTCGGCCTCATCGGCATGTGGCTGTCGCTGCTGCTCCTGGAGGGCCGCCGCGCCTTCCGCCGCGAGGACTTCATCTTTCTCGCCCCGTTCTTCGCGTATTTCCTCAGCGTGGTCGTATCTTTCTTCCACGCGCCCTACCCGGGCCCCAGCGTGGACGATTTCGTCCGCTACACCATCTATATGTCGGTCACGCTCATAGTGATCCGGGAGTTCACTTCCGAGGCTATAGACCGCCTGACCAAGATCCTGATAATCACCGCCTATATCGCCGTCCTCTACGGCCTGGTGCAGTTCCTGGACTTCCATTTCTTCCCGGCCAAGGACGTGGGGCCCGGCCTGGACCCGTTCATCTGGCGCGGGGCGTTCGGCCGGCGCGTCTTCTCCACCTACGGCAACCCCAATTTCTTCGGCAACTTCCTGGTGCTGATCTTCCCTATAATCCTCACGCAGTACCTTAAACGCAGGTCGGTGTTCCTGCTGCCGCTGCTCTTCCTGGACCTGTTCTGCCTCTTCTGCACCGAGACAAAAGGCGCCTTCATCGGCTTCGGCATCTCGTCGTTCCTGTTCGTGGTGTTCTACGGGTTCTATTTCCTGCGCGACAAACTGCCGTTGAGCCGCTTTAAATTCCTGCTGCTGGCGCTGCTGCTGCCGTTGGGCGCGGCCGGCGTCATCTACAAGATCGGCAACATGCTGTCATACAGCTTCCGCATAAACACCTGGCTGTCCACGTGGGAGATGGTGGAGTCCCGCCCGCTGACCGGCATAGGCGTAGGCAGTTTCAAGGTCATCTACCCCGCTTACAGGCGGCCCGAGATCTTTCACATAGAAGGCAAGCACAACACCGAGACCGACCACGCCGAAGAGGAACACCTCGAACAGTGGATGGACAACGGCCTTATCGGGATGGGTATCTACCTGTGGATGATCGCTTTCGTCACGGTAGTGGGCCTGCGCGCGCTGGGCGTGATGACGGAGAACCTCAAGGGCGAAAGGCCGCCGCCGGTGGCCTATGACCTGCTGGGTTACCTGGTGGCGTTGCTCGGCATGCTGGCCCATAACTTTACCGACGTCAGTATGCGGTTCGTCTCCTCCGGGGTTTATCTGGGGCTGCTGCCGGGCGTGATCATCATCCTGGCCCGCGGACATGCCCTGTGGGAGCTCCACTATAAAGGCGATTCCAAACCCGCCGCCGAAGAAGCCCCGGCGCCGGCCGCCCAGTGGGCCCTCTGGATAGGCCGGGCCGCCGCTCTGGCCGTGCTGTTCTATACTGCCTGGCTGGTGCTGGGCGAGTTCTCCGAATTGCAGGGGCCCCTGCGCAACTACGTCGCTCCCGGCGAGATCCTGCAGTGGTACCTGGCCTGGATCCTGGTGCTCGGCTGCGTGGGCGGAGCCGTTTACTCGTTCTCCGGCGTACTGCTGCGCGGGCTGTCCCCGCTGGTGCCCGTGGTGGTGATCGCCACTATGTTCCCTGTCTACGGTTTCTGGGGCTGGTTCAAGGGCGACGTCTACCACAACATGGCCATCTTCTTCTCCAAGCAGGGCAAGTGGGAGGACGCCATCTCCTACTACCAGAAGGTGAACAAGCTCAACCCCAACTTCATCATGCCGTACTACTTCACTGGCAACGTGTTCAACGACCGGTTCAACATGGCGAAGAGCTACCACCCGGAGTGGGGCGACAAGGACAGCGTTCCGCGCGACGACTACGAGCGCGCGATGACGGCCTACGAGAAGGTCCGCTCCATAGCGCCGAACTACGTGCAGATGCACCACCAGGTAGGTACGTTGTACCTGAAGATGCACGAATACTATACGCGCCTCGGCAAGCCCCAGGAGGCCGCCCCGTACCTGGACATGGCGCTGGCCCGCTTCAACCTTTATGAGAACCTGGACCCGGTTTACGCGCTGAACTACTACCGCAAGGCCCAGGTCTACATAATGCGCCGGGACTTCGCCGCCGCGGAACGGGAGTACCTCAACAATATTAACGCCTGGCATTGCTACCGCAAGGGCCACCTGCACGAGACGCCGGAGGCTTACACCAACCTCGGCAACGTGCAATACGCCATGGGCAAGATCCGGGAGGCCGCCGACAGCTACCGCATGGCGCTGGAAGTGGACCCTAACTACGAACAGGCCAGGCGCAACCTCGGCATAGTGACGGGGCGGATGCCGGCACCCGTTCCCGCCGCGGTAAAAAGATAGAGGCGATGGCGGAAACGGACGATAATTTCCCGGTACCGCGCGGCCCGCTGGCGTTCTGCCTGGCTACGGCCTTCTTCGTTTCTCCGCTGCTGTTCTTCACCGGGTTGACGCGCAACCCCTACTACCTTCAGATCACCCTGCTCAACGTTTCGCTCATCGCGGCCTCGGGGCTTTTTATTTACGCGTCCATAAAACGCCGCGCCTGGCAGCTGCCGGCCACCCCGGCGGCGGCGCCGCTGGCGGCGTTGGGAATAGTCTATCTGGCTTCTTTCGCCTGGTCCTTGCTGGGCCATGCGGCTTTCTTCAGGCAGGCCATAGTTTCCGAGGGGATGAAGAACGGCCTGAAGGGCGGAATGTTCTTCGTCGTGAACTGCCTGGCGGCTTTTTTTCTGGCGCGCAGCCTGCCTTTTTCCTCGGACGAGGAGGACCTCTCCGGCCGCTGGCTGGCCCTGATACTGGGCTGGGGCTCGCTCTGGCTGCTGTTCCCTTTTCTGCGCTCGCACCCGACCGGGGACGGGCTGGCGGACAGGCTGCTGGACCCATACGGGCTGCTGGTGTGGTGCGCCGGCCTGGCCTGGGTCTGGACGCTGGTGAGGCGCTGCCGGCAGGAAGATATCCTCCACCTGGCGCTCTCGGCCGGCGCGCTGGCCTCGCTTTACGGCATCATGCAGTATTTCCATGTGGAGCTGGTCTGGGCCAAGCTGGTGAATCCCTACGGTAACCGGTCGGTATCCACCTTCGGCAATCCCAACTTTGTTTCCTCCTATGTGGTCATCTTCCTGCCGTTGGTCGCCTCGCTTTTAATGCGGGCAGACACTGCCCGTAAGCGCTTTTTTTATGGGCTGGTGTTCCTTTCCTACGAGGGAATGCTGATGTGCAGCCTCACCCGCTCCTCCTGGATAGGCGCGGCGGCGGCTTTCATTTTTTTATTCTCGTTCGCTTCGCATCGCGCAAAGTTGCGGGAGGGAAAAAAATTCCTCTACCCGTTCTTCTCCATTGCGCTTGCGTTCGCCGTTCTCTGGCCGGCGGATTCCCTTAAGCCTTTCAGCTCCGGACTTGTAGAACGGGTCTCGCAGGTTACTTCCGGGGTGGATTCTTTCGGGGCGGTGAGCCTCTCCGGCGACAACGGCAAGATCTATTCCTCCTTCCACCAGCGCCTGCTGATCTGGACCAGTGGATGGCAGATGGGGCTGGAAAGCCCGCTGCTCGGCAAGGGCTGGGGGGAATTTGAACTGTTCTACCCGTTCTACCAGGGCCGCCTGCTGCTGAATTTTCCGACGATACGCAACCTGCGCACCCACGCCAATAACGCGCACAACGAGATACTCGAGCAATGGTCGCAGACCGGCCTCATGGGGTTGGGCGTTTATCTGTGGGTCCTGCTCACCCTGTTCTGGGCTTTCCTGCGCTTCTACCGCGCCTCCCGGCCGGAGACCGGCTACGCCGCCGTGCCTATGGCGGCGGGCCTGGTCGGCATGCTGGCCGACAACATGCTCAATGTTTCCCTGCATTTTGCGGTGCCGGCGCTGGCTTTCTGGTGGGTGGCGGGCGCGCTCTCCCTTAAGACTTCGGGGCCTGGCGCGCCGCGCGCCGAGTGGCGCAAGCCCGCCGCGGCCGCCGCGGCCTGGCTGCTGCTGGCCGCCTGCCTTGGCGGGGTTATCTTCTGGCAGCGCCAGTTCATGAGGGAATTCCATTTCTTTAACGGCTTCCGCATGATGCGGGGTGGCAACCTGACCGTGGCGCGGGAGGAGCTGCTCGCCGCGTGGCGCTCCCATAGCCGGGAGGTCAATAGTAATTACGAGATGGGCAACGCCTACGTCCGCGCCGGCGATCTTGAAAAAGGCGTCTGGGCCTACGGTGAAGCTTTAAAAGCCAACGCCGGCTACGACGAGATCTACTTCAACCTCGCCGTGATCCTGAAGCGCCTGGGGCGTTTCGAGGAGGCCCGCAAGAACCTCCAGGTCTCGACGGTCATCAACCCGCTGAACCAGGCCGCCTGGCAGGCCCTGGCCGAGACCTACCTGGCGCAGCCGGACCGCGCTTCCGTAGCCCTGCCCGCGGTAGCGGACATGAGGGAGGCCGTCAGGGTGTTCCCTTACGACGCCAACATGTGGAACACCCTGGGCTATTTCCTGACGCTCGCCAAAGATTACCGCGCGGCCAGGGAAGCCTACGCGCAGGGGGTAAGGGCGGACCCGGATAACAAGATGCTGGCGGAGAACCTTGCCGGAGTTACCAGGCAACTGGGCGTTTCCGCCGCCGAGGACGTGCGCTGGCTCACTTCTTACGGGAACCTTTCGGCGGCGCTCGCCGCC
This sequence comes from Elusimicrobiota bacterium, assembly GCA_016234365.1. Taxonomy (GTDB): domain Bacteria; phylum Elusimicrobiota; class Elusimicrobia; order Elusimicrobiales; family UBA9959; genus UBA9959. The sequence goes on from JACRER010000069.1 coordinate 5,021, forward strand.
GCGCCTTCGGAGGGGCGGCTGCGCGATGCGGACGCCCTGGTAGCGGCGGCCCCTTACAGCCTGAAGGCCAGGGTGCTGCGCGCCAAGCTCCTTTTCAAGGCCGGCCGCCGCGACGACGCGGCCCTGGAACTTGCCGCGGTCCTCGCGGTAAACCCTTCGGACAACGCCGCCCGCTACGGTCTGGCCGTGATCTACGAGCAGAAGGGGGACCTGGAAGCGGCCCGGTCCCAATGGCAGTCTTTCCTTGAAACGGAGCCCGGGAACGCCGCAGTGGCGGCGCGCCTTAAAGCCCTCGGCCCCCGGCAGTGAACCCCGTCAAATTCCTGTAACAATCCTGTAATAATTAGGCAAACAGGAATAAGGTTAAATATGGGTGCCGGTAAAACGGCTATGCAAGATTTAGCGGCGGAGCATTACGATGAAAAAAAATAACGCGATAAAACTGACGCTGCCCGGGCTGCTGCTGGCCCTGGCCTTCGCGTACGCGGGGCCCCTGGCTCCCGCCAGCCACGCCCAGCAACAGGCTCCCAAGAGCGCCATCAGCCGCTCCATGGAGCAGGCCATACGCCTTTACCACGAGGGGCAGGATACCGAGGCCATGGACCGCTTCATGGACATCCTCGTGAAGGGCACCCCTTCGGAGAAGGCCCTTGCCAACGAGTACATCTCCAAGATCACGCTGCGCATGAACACAGGCGTCAACACCATCAAGGACCGCGGCGCCGAACCCTCCGCCCTGAGCGAAGTGTCCACCACCAAGGCGGCGCAGGGCCGCCCCGCCTCCGCCCCGCGCGATTTCGCTTCCGAGTCGGACGACGAGGGGGACGGCCGCGCCGCCGCCGACGCGCAGAAAGAAAAGGCCGCGGAAAAGATAACTTCCAGGATAGCGCTGATGCGCCGCGACCTGCTGTTGGAGCTGGGCCGCGGGGACGCCGTGCGCATCTACATGGGCGACAACATGCCCAAGGCCGTAACGCTGGACCCCAACTTTTTCTTCTCCGGGGAGACCAACTTCCGCCCCGGCAGCGACAAGACGCTCAACGCCCTGGCCGCGCTCATCTTCACCATGGGGAAGGTCAACTGCCTGATCCTGCCCGAAGGCACCGCGGAGGGGGACGTTAAGATAAAGAGCATCCGCCGGGCGATAGCGCTCAACTCCTATTTCGAGTCGCGCGGAGTGTCGCGCTCGCGCCTGGACGTGAACCTTACCGGCGCCGACGTTAAATTCCCGCGCGAACTCACCAACATAAACGGCATCGTGCTCGTCTTCGATTCCGAGAAGGCCCCGCGCCTTAAGGACAGCGAGGACCCGCAGACCAAGGGGCCCCGCGTCTCGCTGGGCGTGTACCCTACCGCCATCTCCGTCCAGAACGACGAGGGGGCCATAGTGGAGTTCGCCGCTTTCGAATCGCCGGTAAGCCAGCCTTCCTGGAAATTCCAGGTCTTCCAGATCCAGAAGGACGGCACCCGCCTGCAGCTGCAGGAGATCTCCGGCTCCGGTTCCCAGTATAACCAGAGTTTCTGGAACGGGCGCAAGAAGTTCTTCGGCCCGTCCTATCCGTCCGGCAAGTACATGTTCAACGTCACCGCTACCGACGTGGAAGGCCGCCAGACCTCAATGACGCGCCTGCTGGTAGTGCGGCCGACCGCGGACGAGGAGCGCGCCGCGCTGCTGGCCAAGCCCGCGCTCAGGCCGGAAGCCCGCGAAACCGTAACCTCTTCCGGCATCAAGGCCAGGGCCGTCAATCCCAAGGCCGCGGGCGGCAAAGCCGGCAAGTTGCTCAAAGGCAAGGCTCCGGCCCTTAAAAAAGGGAAGGCCCTCCCGGTCCGCAAGGGGAAGAAGAAGGCGGTAGCGGCGGCCGCCGCGGAGGATGGGGCGGACGCCGCGCCGGACGGCGGGCAGGAGGCCAAGGCCGCGCCGGGGGGGGCGGAGAAGGAAGTGGCTTCCGGCCAGGTCAGTTACAAGATCTATTTCAAGGAAAATACGTCCAGCCTGACCGCCAGCAGCGAGAAGCGCCTGGCGCAGGTGGCTGAAACGCTGTCCTACTACCCCATGGCCAACATAGCCCTGATCGGCTACGCCTATTCCGGCGAGGCCAACGCGGACACGATGGCTGAAAGCCGCGTCAACTACGTGGCCACCCGCCTGGCCGAGAAATACAAGATAGACCGCGCCCGCATGGAGGTCAGTTCCACCGTTTCGGAAGTGCCCAAGAGCATTGTGGAAATCAAGTTAACCGGCAAAGAATAGACAAAACAATATATTTATATAGTAAAATTTTAAAGTTATGGGAAAAGCAGCCGGAAAAAATTATCTGGGCATATATATCTCCCCCAAGGAGATAGCTATCGCCCAGATCCGCATAGGCAAGGACTCCCGCCCTGAGCCCGAGCACCTCGTTAAGTTCCCGACGGGGTTCCAGGCCAAGGAGGGGATGCTGCGCCCCCTTTCCCTTAACCATGAATTCTTCAGCGAAAAAGCGCCCTGGGTGACCCCGTTCAAACAGGCCGTGAAATCCGTGAGCTGGGACACCTCGTCGGTGGTGGTCACCCTGGCTCCGCAGTTCTCCATCCTGCGCTATTTCGTCATGCCGGCCATAGAGAGGCGGTTCTGGAGCAAGTCCATCCCCCTGGAGTCCAAGAAGTATATCCCGGTCTCCTTCGAGGAAGTCGTCTACGATTTCAACGCGGTACCCGCCGACGGCGGCAAGAAACTCGGAGTTCTGTTCGGCCTGACGCAGCGCAAGAGCGTGGAGTTCATTGCCGAAACGCTGAAGGCCGCCAACCTGACCCTGGCCGCCGTGGAGATAAATTCCGCCTCCATGGAACGCCTGTTCGGTTTCACCGACCAGAAGGACCACGACTCCAAGGGCTACGTCCATTTCTCGGGCAATAACGCCATCATGCTGTTCTCCCACGGCAGTTTCCCCGTGCTTTACCGGGAAACGGAAGCCGATTCCGGCGGGACCATGAGCGAACGCAAACGCCTCGACCTGAAAGGGGCGATGCAGTTCGTGGACCGCTACGTCGGAGGGAAGGCGTATAAGACCATCCTCCTGTCCGGCGACGGGGCGGACGCGTGGAAGCCGGCCGCGGAAAAAGAAGCGGCACCTATCCCCGTGGATATCTGGGACGCCCCCACTGCCTGCGGTCTCAAGAGCCCCGACGCCGCCTCGGTCTTCGCCGTGGGCGCCGCCCTGCGCGACCGGGTCCCTGGCGCGCTCAGGCTGGACATCTCGGGCATCAGTACCGCCGCCTCCCTGGAGAAGGAAGTCCAGTCCTACGTCTGGAACATCACTTTCATTCTTGGCGGCATCATGCTGCTGCTGTCCTTGATCAGCCAGGCGCGGCTCTTTGTGATCGACTCCCGCCTGTCAGGCCTTGCCGCCAAGGTTTCCGATGTCTCGGAACTGGACGGCAACGACGCCGACGTGATCCGGGCCAAGATAGACCGGCTGCAGTCGGATGTCAGGATGCTTTCCACGCTTATCATGGATACCGACCCTCTGGCGCCCAAGATGGCGGCCGTGGCCGACCAGATCCCCGCCGACCTCTGGGTGGTGGACGTGATGTATTCGAGCCCGCTCGGCCTCTCGGAGATCCAGGGCGGCGCTACGGAGCTGAAGATCACCGGAGAGACCTTCCTGAAGGGGGAGGCCAAGCTTCGCGCCGTGGACGCTTTTACCAAAGCCATGAAGGCCACTCCCGAATTCAAGGGTTTCATCCCGCCGATGGGCAGGATGGACAGCACTACGGATTCCGAAGGCAACCAGCAGGGTTCGCAGGGCATGGGGGAAGACCCCATGGCCCCCAAGGCCGGCGGTTTCTCGGTCATGTGCGTTTCTACCAAGAGGAAATGAGAATATGCCCCCTGTCATAGCCTCGCTGCTCTTAAAGGTCCAGTCCTTCTTCAAGGACATGGCGGGCAACATCATGATAATTTACGGGGAGAAGGGCATAGAGCCGTTCAAGAAACCCCTGCTTATAGCGCTGCCTACGCTGCTCATCATCTACTCCGCCGTCTACAGCCCGCTGGGCCGCAAGCTTGACGGGTCAGCCGCCCGGGTGCGGAACATGGAGACCGTGGCGCAGTACGCGGCCGATTACCTGGAGGCCAAGTCCCGCCTGAGCGGGTATCAGCGCCGGCTCCCTCTCGCCAAGGACAAGGACGAGTGGCTGAACTATATCATCACCAATACCGCCAAGTCCTACGGCATCTCCTTCGACGGCGTCAGCGCCCAGAAAGAGACGGAAGTGGGGAACTTTTACGTGGTCTCGCGCGAGATCACCGTCACTACCACCTACGCCAAACTCGGCAAATGGCTGGCCGAGATCGAGAACTCGCCCATCTTCCTGCGAATAGTAGAGCTCAGCCTGCGCCGTGACGAGAACAGCCCTGGCACCATCAAGGTCACCTTCAGGCTTTCCACCATAATCCCGCGCTTCCGCGCGGCGGGGGGCGGGTCATGAAAACCCTGACCTCCTACCTGGGCTGGGCCCTGCTGCTCGCCGTGCTGGCGGTGCCGTCTTTCCTGTTCTATAACTGGTGGTCCAGCAGCAAGAGCAAGGCCTCGGCCGAGATATCGCCCGACCAGATGCAGACTAATATTTTCCCAGCGGCCGACAAGCAGGCGGCCAAACCCGTCCAGCCCGCGGCCCAGGCGTCCCCGGCTCAGGCCCCTGCCCCGGCGCCGGCTCAGCAGCCCCCGGCCGCCCAGGCGGCCGCTGCTCCCGCGCCCGTTCCGGCGCAGCCTCAAGCCCTGGCCCAGGCCTCTGTGCCCCGCCCGGCGGCCCAGTTCACCGCCACCGCGCCGGTACAGGCGGTACAACTCTCTACGCAGACCGTGGCCGTTTCTACCGGCCCCAAAGCGGTGTCCTGGTACGCCCCCAAGAGCGACAGAGACCCGGTGCTTTCTCCCAGGGATTACAGGCGGATAAAAGAAGCCGAGATGCAGCGCCTTGAGAACGAGCGGCAGCAGCTGCTGGCCGCCAAACGCCGCAATCAGGGCACGCCTATAGAGAGCATCCTGCAGCTGCAGGGCATAGTGGGCAACGCGGCCATTATCAACGGCGAAATGTACTCCGCCGGCCAGACCGTCCGGGGAGCCAAGATCCTCAAGGTCGGGGCTAATTACGTGATAGGCGAGTACAAGGGAAAGAAGTTCCGCAAGGTCCTGCAATAGGGCCGGCGGGGTAGCGATACGGAGGAGTTATGAAAACCATGAAGATCCTGCTGGCGTGCGCGCTGGCTTTCGAACAGGCGGTCTTGCCCGTCTCAATGCTCTTCGCGCAGGACGCGCCGCCCGCCGCCGATAAGAATTTTGCGCAGGACCTGCAAGGCCCGTCCGGCGGCGAGGAGGGGGGGCCTATACTGGAGAGCCAGCAGCCTTCCTCCGACGCCCCGCCCCCGGCCACCATGCCGCAGGGCCAGACGCCCGGCGCCCCCATAGAATCCGTGCAGATAGGCGGGGGAACCCCCAAGGACGCGCCGATGTACGAAGAGGCCGAGGCGGTCTCCCCGCTGGACCGCAAGATAGGCCCCATCAGGCTCAAGGGCGCGCCCCTGTCCACCTTCCTCGACGTGGTGAGCGCCCAGTCCAAGGTCAACTTCATCATCACCGAAGGCCTTGAGGCCAAGACCATTACCGTCTTCCTGCGCAAGACCACCGTGCGCGAAGCGCTGGAACTGCTGCTGCGCGTGAAGGGCCTCACCTACCAGCGCATCGGCAAGAGCAACACCTACGTGGTACAGAAGCGCTCGGCCGACATGCCGAACCTGATCACGAAGATCTATACCCTAAACTACATCCCGCTCATCCCTATCACCACCATCGGCGAGGAGATAGCCTCCATCACTTCCGCGGACGTCTCCGCCGATGCCTCCAACGGCATGGGCGGCGGCCAGCAGGGCGGCAAGGAAGGCGGCAAAGAGGACGATAAAGGTATCGCCATCCTCACCATCGTGCGCAGCGTCCTCTCCAAGAAATACGGCAAGCTCGCCACCGACCCGCGCACCAACACGCTGGTCATCACCGACGTGCCAGAGGTATTCCCCCAGGTCGAACAGATCATCGCCGAACTGGACAAGAAGGCCCCCCAGATCCTCATAGAGGCGCAGATAGTGGAGATCAATACCGACCGCGTGAACGAGCTCGGCATAGAGTGGGGCGGCTCGCGCGGCGAGATGGCCTACTTCGCCGGCCCGGCCCGCCTGACGGACTACGGCCTGCGCCCCGGCTTTTTCTCCGGCGACCAGTGGAAGCAGTTCTTCCCGAAGACGCAGGATATCAGCGCGGCCAGCGGCAGCGGCGCGGGTTCCATAGACCCCATCTTCTCCACCGGGCAGCAGAGCTCCAAGGGCGTATACTACGGCATTTTCAGCCTGGCGCAGCTGCAGGCCATCTTCCGCGCCCTTATCTCGAAGGGCGAGGCCCGCTACCTGGGCAAGCCTAAGATAGTGGCGATGAACAACAAGACCGCGCTCATCCAGATAGCCAAGGACGCGGCCACCGGTACCCAGAGCGTGGTAGCCTCGGCCGGCGGCTCGTCGGGTTCTTCTTCCACCGGCGTAGAGCGCCGCCGCGTGGGCCTGGTGCTGAAAGTTACGCCGCAGGTCAACAAGGAAGGCTTTATCACGATGATCGTGCAGCCGGCCTATTCCGATACCGTCGCTTCCGCGGTCACCGTGCAGGGCCAGACCGTGCTGGACCCGGTCAGCCGCGGCGCCTCCACCATGGTACGCGTGAAGAACGGCCAGACCGTGGTTATCGGCGGCATGCTGGCCTCCACCGAGAACAAGACCATCAAAAAAGTGCCCTTGCTCGGCTACATCCCGATCATCGGCTGGCTGTTCACGAGCGTCAGCTCCAGGCGCACCAACACCGACCTGGTGATCTTTATGACGCCCACGATCCTGGTAGACTAAGCCCGAGGCGGACCGACAGACTATGCCAAGCAAAAAAATCGGCGAGATCATGATCCAGGCCGGCTGGATCGACGAGGAAAAGCTCAACAAGGCCCTCAAGTTCCAGACCCAGCAGGGCGGCCTGATAGGCGAATGCCTGGTCAAACTGCACTACGCCACCGAGGAACAGGTGGCGCAGGCCCTCGCCAAACAGCTCGGCATACCGTTCGCCTCCAAAGAGAACCAGATCCTCAACCCTGAAAAGGGCCAGGGGCTGGAGAAGATAATCCCCGAAAAGTTCGCCCGCGACTCCGCGGTGGTGCCGCTGTTCATAGAGAACAACGTGCTGGCGGCCGCCATGACGGACCCCACCAACATAATGCTGCTCGACAACATCAAGCTGGTGTCCGGCATGGAGATCCAGCCCTTCATCTCCACGAAGGCGCAGATCCTGAAGGTGATAGACTCGTTCTACCAGGGCGGCAACCTCATCGACCGCGTCATCGAGAAAGGGGTGGGCCAGGGCCAGGGCGAGATGTCCGACTCCGACGTCATAACCCCGGACGGCAAACTGGACCTGGACAAGGTCATCGTCGGCGAATCCAAGGGCGCGCAGTCCATCAAACTGGTCAATGCCATCATGAAGCAGGCCATCGCCGAGCGCACTTCGGATATCCACCTGGAGAAGTTCGACGAGAAGGTTTCGCTGCGCCTGCGCATCGACGGCGTGCTCTACGAGCGCAGCGCTCCGCCCTCGGACCTGGTGGACGCCATGATCTCGCGCGTCAAGATCCTTTCCAAACTGGACATCTCCGAGCGGCGCCTGCCGCAGGACGGCAGTTTCTCCATCAAGTACCAGAACCGCATCATCGAGATCCGCGTCAGCGTCTGTCCCACCGTGTTCGGCGAAAAGCTGGTCATGCGTATCCTGGACAAGGGCGCCGTGGAGCTCAACATCAACATCATCGGTTTCGAGCAGCGCCAGAAGGAGGACTTCCTGAAGGCGGCCTCGGCCCCCAACGGCCTGATCTTCCTTACCGGTCCCACCGGCTCCGGTAAGACCACCACGCTCAACGCCGTGCTCAACACCATCAAATCCCCGGAACTCAACATCATGACGCTGGAGGACCCCGTCGAAATCAAGATGGAAGGCATCAGCCAGGTGCAGGTGAAGCCGCAGATAGGCCTTACCATGGCCAGCGGCCTGCGCTCCTTCCTCCGCCAGGACCCCGACGTTATCCTCGTAGGCGAGGTCCGCGACATCGAGACGGCCGAGGCGTGCCTGAAGGCCGCCATGACCGGCCACCTGGTGCTTTCCACGCTGCATACCAACAGCGCCCTGGAGGCCATCCCGCGCCTCCTGGACATGGGCATAGAAAAGTACCTGCTCGCCAGTACCCTGCTGTGCCTGGCGGCCCAGCGCCTGGTGCGCCAGCTCTGCCCGGAATGCAAGGTGCCTTACCGGCCCCCGCAGTCCGAGATAGACCAGTTCGCGGCGGAGTCCATGATAAACCCGCTGCCGGACCTCACCAGGCTTACGTTCTATAAAGGCAAAGGCTGCCCCAAGTGCAATAACATGGGCTACAAGGGCCGAAAGGCCATCTACGAGGTGTATTTCAACACCGAGGAGATGAAGCGCATCATTTACAAGGACGCGGACGTGCAGAAAATAGCCGTGGAAGCCGCAAAAGGCGGGGCCTGGAACCTGCGCGCCAGCGGTTGGCGTAAGGTGCTGGCCGGAGTGACTTCCGTGGACGAGATGTTGTCGGTGACCGTTACCGAGCGCTGACGCTGGTAACGCTTCGGTATTTTTGCTAGATTACGGGGAGACATGGGAAGATTCATCTATACCGTGCAGGATGCCCAAGGCACCGTCACTACCGGCGCCGTTGACGCCGAAGACGAAGACGGCGCGGTACAATCGTTGCAGTCCAAGGGCCTGTTCATCCTCTCCATCCAGTCCGAGAACGTAAAGGCCAAGGGGATCCTGAGCCTCAAGAAGATGGGCGGCGGGGGGAGCGTCTCGGGCCGCGAGATGGTTTTCTTCGGCGAGCAGATGGCCACGCTGCTGGGCGGCGGTATCCCGCTCGTGCGCGCGCTGTCTTTGCTCAGCGAACACTCCGAGAACAAGAACCTCGCCGTCATCCTTTCGGCCGTGACCAAAGAAGTTTCTGCCGGCGGCGCCCTGCATAAGGCCCTGGAGAAGCACCCTAAGGTTTTCGACGAGATCTGGGTCTCGCTGGTGCAGGCCGGCGAAGTGTCCGGCCAGCTGCCCACGGTGCTCCGGCAGATCACCACCTATAACGAATCCCAGGAGAACATCAAATCCAAGATCCTGACCGCGCTGGCCTACCCGGCCGTGCTGATGACCATGTCGGTGGGCGTGCTCATTTACTTCGTGGTCTATATCGTGCCCGTCTTCGCCGATATCTTCCGGGACTTTAACCTGCAGCTGCCCATGATCACCCGGGTCATCGTGGGCATCTCCGGCCTGGTCACCAAGTACATGGTTTTCGGGATAGTGCTGATAATCGGCGGCGTTTTCAGTTTCCGCGCCTATATCGCCACGCCGCCGGGCCGTCTGACCTGGAACCATATAACTTTCGGGCTGCCTTTCTTTGGCGGGCTGATCCGCGCCATGCAGATAGAGCGCATGCTCACGACGATGGCCACGCTCATCCGCTCCGGCGTCAGCATCCTCAATTCCGTCTCGGTGCTGGAGGGCGCGTTCAGAAAGAACCTCATCTTCCAGAACGCCCTGAAACAGGCCAAGAACGACATCGCCAGCGGCCGCTCCATCTCCGAATCCTTCAAGAAGACCGGCATCTTTCCTTCGATGGTCACCGAGATGATGTGGATGGGCGAGGAATCCGGCAAACTGCCCGATATCATCGTGGTGCTGTCCAAATACTACCAGGAACAGATAGACCAGTTCATCCGCCGTTTTTCGTCGATGATCGACCCCATACTGGTGGTCGGCATCGGCGGCATCATAGCCGTGATCGTCATGAGCATCTTCATGCCGATCTTCCAGCTGTCCCAGATCGGGGCGGGCTGAGCGGCACGGGAGCCAGTTAAAATGAAAAAAGGGTTCACGCTTATTGAACTTATGGTGGTGGTGCTCATCATGGGCATCCTCGCCTCGATGTCCATACCGTACTACTACAAGACCGTTGAGACTTCCAAGGCCACGGATTCCGTCTCCATAGGCCACCTGCTGGGCAGCGCCAACCGGATGTACATCCTGGACAATCCGGGAGCGGCCAGCGCCATAAGCGGGCAGGTCACCAATTCCTGCAACACGTCCAACTGCACCGGCGCCTCCAACGCCTGCCGGATCGTGGCCTGCAGCTACGTGGCCCAGCAGGACTGGGACGCCGGGTCCTATAATTACTACGTTTGCAACGGCAACAGCGGCGGGTCCTGCTGCGCGGCCAACGCCGTATCCTGCACGTTCCGCAAATCCGGCGCCGGCTCTCCGTATAGCGGTTGGGGATACCGGTTCGACGCCAGCGGCGGCTGCACCTCGCTGGGCGGCGCGCCGAGTTGCCCCAAATTCTAGGTCCTTATGGCTGAACGGCGAGGTCAGACGCTGATAGAGGTGGTAATGGCTACCATGATAGCGGCCATGACCACCACCGCCGTCTTTTCCGTTATCCTTTCCAGCTTCGTCTCCGGTTCCAAGGCGGACAAGCGCGACGACGCGGCCGCCGTCCTGCGCGGGGCGCAGCAGGTGCTTAACAGCTATGTCACCGCGCTTCCCAACGACCCCGCCTATTCCGCCGGTTCTCCCACGGGCAGGTGGGGCGCGGACGCTTCCGGGTTCTGGGCGCTGCGCACCGGGTTGCACGATATTTCCTCCCTGCTGGCTACCACTAAACTCTCGGGGGCGGGGGCCTCGCTGACTTACACCGTATCCAGCACGGACTGCGGTTTCGGGCTGGGGACCGCGCCCAACAACGAGCTGGCCTGCAAGACCGTGGTCTTCAACCTTACCTACCCGGACTGACATGAAAAAACGCCAAGGATTCACCCTCGCGGAACTGGTGCTGGCCGTAATGATCTTCGGCTTCATGGCCACGTCCCTGGCCACCATTTATTCCACCAGCAACCGCCACATGTTCCAGAATTACCGCGGCAACATCATCAAGACCAACGTCGGCATAGCCATGAAGGCCGTGAGCAACAACCTCTCGGTCGCCACCCGTATAGACGCGCCCTTATACGGAGTATCCGGCAATATCCTGGCCTTCGCGCAGAACGTGGACCAGCTCACCGGCTGTTACCCTATAGCGCCCGGAGCCGCTTCCTGGCATTATTTCTGTGTAGCCCCCGACGCCGCCACTCCGGGCATTAACAGCCTTTATCATCATACCGGTACCATAGCGGCCGGAACCGGTTGTTCGTCTCCGGCCCCGACCACCTGGGGAGGCCCTTACCCGGCTTTCTGCGGGTTCGGCGGCGGCGGCACGGTAACGATTTTGATGCAGGCCGCCAATACCACCAACCCATTCTTTTCCCGCTCGGCCGCGGACGGCGTCGCCCAGCGGGATATCGTACGCGTGCGCCTTCGCTCGTTCTGGTCCGCTTCCGGCCGCGGTTTCGGCAAATCCCAGCGCGACGTGGATTTTACCCTCGACAGCTCGGTGCAGGTGCACCTCTACGCCGGCTACTAGCCTTGGCCGCCTGTTGCGCATAGCGCCTGACGCGGCACCGGCATAGCCTTGCCGTTCCTGGTTTTCTCTGCTAGACTATGAACATGCCTAAAAGCCTCCGCCGGAGGGGAATGGTGCTGCTGCAGACCCTGGTGATCTCGGTGATCCTGTCCATGATCGCCGTAATGGTGCTTAAGTGGGTCCTCAGCCGCTACATGTTCGCGGCCAGGAATTACCGTTCTTCCGTGGCTAAAGTGCATTCCACGGGCTACGCTATGCAGCGCTTCTCCGCCTGGGGCCTTAACACCAGCTCCATACTTTCCAGCGGTTCGACCACGATCGACGGCAAGACCGTCACCTACAGCACCGGCAAGAACCCGGACGGGTCCGCCATGAAAACCTTCAGTATAGCTTCCGACGAGGACCAGTAGCCGGGCGGGGGGGAAGAATGATACGCGCCCTGCTTTCCATCTTCCTGGCCGCGGCCGCCCCGGCGGCACAGGACGCCGCGTCACCCATAGCGCCCAGCTGGCATGTAAAGACCTCCCCGCATTTCGAGATCTACCACGAATCCTCCTGGTCGCCCTCCTCCATCTCGCTCGAGATGGAGAAAATGTACGCGTCCGTGCGCATGTCCATGGCCATGTTCGCGCCCTGGATGGTAAAGGAGCGCGCGAAGATCTATATTTATTCCTCGCAGCAGTCCTACCTGGGCGGGGAGTTCAACCCGCCTAAATGGTCCAAAGGCCTGGCGTATTTTTCCAAGAAGACCGTAGTGGTGTTCGATACCGGGGACGTGGAAAAGCTCAAGGCCGTCATAGCGCATGAGCTCAGCCACCTGTATTTCGAAGGCTACTTCGGCGAGAAGCTGAAGTATCCGCCGCAATGGCTCAACGAGGGGCTGGCCGTCTACCTGGAAGAATCTGTTTCCCCCGACGGCGGGCCCTGGGGGCGGGCGCTGGCCTACTTTCCCGAGGCGCGCCGTTACCCGTTCCCGGAGTTCTTCAAGACCAAGATAGAGGACCTTGATTCCGATTCCCGGATAGCGGACTGGTACCTGCAGGCCTACGGTTCGGTGCTTTACCTTTACAAGCCGGCCACCCGCATCCAGTTCAAAGGGCTGTGCGAGGCGGTGCGCGCCGGCGAACCGCTGGGCGACGCCCTGTGGAAGGTGTACCGGATAAGGGAAGATTCGGATTTCGGCAGGAAATGGTCGGTCTGGCTTACCGAGTACGCGCGCAACGAGAAGGCGGACGAAGGGCGGCTTCAGCGTTCGGCCAGTTTCAACTTCAGGCCGGTACAGCTGTCCACTTTTAATTTCACAAATTTCGGTTCAAAAAAATAAGCCGGCGGACCTGTAGAAACCGGCCAGCGCTTCCATCGCGGTTTTGTCGTCCCGGGAAAGTTCCCGGGCATTTTTTTTATCCAACAGCGCCAGCGTCAGGCGCGCTTCGTCCAGGGAGGGGTCGGCCGCCAGGGCTTTCTCCAGCAGGGCCCTGCCGGCTACCCGGTCACGCCGGAGATTCAATAATCCGGCCAGGTAGAGCGCGTCCCCTGAGGCTGGGTCCGCTCCGAGCGCTGCCTGCGCTTGCGGGAGGGCTTGCGCCGGCCGGCCGCAGGCGGCCAAAGTATAGGCCAGTCTCAGGCGCAGCGCGGGGTTGGCCGCGTCCAGGCCGGCTGCCGCCCCGGCATGCGCGCAGGCTGCCGGGCAGTCCCCTGCGCGCAGCAGGGCCGCCGCCAGGTTGCCTTGGGCCCTGGGAGAGCCCGGCGCCAGCCTGACCGCTTGCGCAAAGAAGGAAAGTTCGTTATGGAAGACCGGCGCACGGCGCAGCGAGACCAGAACGAAGAGGAGCATCAGCCCGGCAGCGGCCGTCCAGCGCAGCGCAGGCCGTCCGGGAGCGCGCAAGAGCCCCGCCGCCAGCAGGGCCGCGCCGGCCAGTGGGAAATACAGGTACCTGTCGGCCTGCAGGTTGTACAGGGGGACCAGGTTCAAGGCTGGCAGCAGCGCCAGCGCCGCCAGGGCGAGGCCGAGCCCGGCTAGGCTGCGCCGGTAAAGCAGAAAACCGGCGGTCCCGGCCCAGGCCAGGCAGAACAGCAGCGCTAGAGCCGCCCGGCGAAGCGTGGTAACAACTTCAGGGGCGTAGTCCGGGCTCAGGCGCCGCGGGTTTACGGCGTCATGCGCATAGGAGGCCGCTACGCCGGCCATCGTGTAAAGATTGGTTCTGTGCGAGGCGTAAACAGCGCGCCAGCGGGCGGGCAGGGCGGCCCTGCGCGCCGGGAGGGCGGAACCGAGGATGGAGCCAGGGTAAATAAAAGAAGCGGTCCGTACTCCTGGCGAAGAGGCGCCGGTTATGTCGTAACCGGCCCGTGGCGCCCAAAACCAGGCATAGAACGAGAGCGCCAGCAGCAGGGCGGCCAGTGCCGGCAGGAAGCGCCTGAGGCCGGCCCGGCCGGAATCGAAGTATACGGCCGTGGCCGCCGCGGCAGGGACTACCGCGCACGTTTCCACGCTAAGCATGCCGAGCAGCGCGCAGCCCGCCGCCGCGGCCGCGGCGGCCAGGGCGGGCGTGGGGGCGGAATAGTCGGAGGCCCGTAAGGCCGCCCGGAAGAAGCAGAGCCCCAGCAGGTGCGAACGGAAAACTATCACGTTTATGGCCTCGGCGGCGGCCGGGTGCAGCGCGAAGAGCGCGGCCGCGGCCGCGGAGGGGAGCAGGGCTCCGGAAAGCGTGAGGGCCAGTAGAAAGAGCAGGGCCGACGCGCAGCCGTGCAGCAGCAGGTTGGTGATTTTTTTATCCGCCGCTCCTGAGCCCGCGCAGGCATCCGCGATAAGCGTAATATTCACTACCGGCCTGGCGCTCATGGGGACCGGCAGCACTTTTACCAGGTTCGCCGGGTTAAGCGCGGCGCTCAGGCTGCCGCAATTGGAGGCGAAAGGGTTGGCTGCCAGGAAGGAGGCGTCGTCCCAGAGCAGATTCCCGGAGACGGCGGGGGCGTGGACGGCCAGGGCCGCCAGGAAGACCACCGCGGCGGCGAGCAGCACGCGGCCGGGTTTTTCAGCGTTCTCCATGCCAAAGAATTCTATAATATTTACAATGATAGCGATAAAAGCTGGAGGCAGCGTGATCACGCGCAAAGGCGCGCGGCCCGTCTTCGACCGGACGGCCGCCCGCCGGCTTGCCCGGACGCTGGCCCGCCTGCGCGAGCCGTTCGTCCTGGTCCACGGCACCGGGTCCTTCGGCAAGCCGCCGGCGCGCCGCTACGGCTATCTCTCCGGCAATATCCCGCCGTCCGGAGTCCCGGTGGCCGCTATAAAGACCGGCCTGCTGCGGCTGCATTATCTTTTCCTGGCCGAACTTATAGAAGCCGGCGTACGCGCCGTAAGCTGTCCGGGCTGCGCCCACTTTTCGTTGCGCCGCGGCAGGCCGGTACTTAACGCACCCGCGGCGCTGCGCCGCTGGTGCCGGGCCGGGTTCTCCCCGGTGATCAACAGCGACATCTTCCCTTCTGGGGCCGGCTTCAGGGTAGTTTCCAGCGACGCGCTGCTGGGCGCCGTCTGCGCGGCCCTGCGCCCGTCGTTGGCCGGATTCCTGACGGACGTGCCGGTAGTGCTGGACGCCGCCGGGAGGCCGGTGCGCGAGGCCGGGCACAGCGCGGCGGCGGGCCTGGCGCGCGCGGTGCCTGCGGACCGCCGCGACGTGAGCGGCGGGATGCGGGCCAAACTGGCCGAAGCCGCGGCAATAGCGGCCGCCGGCACCGGCGTGCTGCTGTTGGACGGCAGGGCGCCGCAGGCGCTTGCCATGACGCCTGCCGTACGCCGTTCAAAGGGGACGTATATTCATGCCGCAAAATAAAAAGCGCATCAGCGTAGTGATACCTGTGTACAACGCGCTGCCGGAACTTAAAGCCTGCCTGGCCAGCCTGGAGCGCACGGCCCGAGGCCTCTACGAGCTGGTCCTGGTGGACGACTGCTCCGGCCCGGAGACGCGCCGCTTCCTGGCCGGCGTCAAAGGCGCAGTAAAACTGCGCAACCCCGTAAATTCAGGTTTCGCCAAAACCGTCAACGCCGGCCTGAAAGCCGCCTCCGGCGAATATATCCTGGTACTTAACAGCGACGTCGAATTCTTCGACGGCGGACTGCGGGGGCTGGCCGCCTGCCTGGACGCCCACCCCGACGCCGGGGCTTGCGGCCCGCTGACCGACCGCACCTTCGGCGTGCAGCGCGTGGCGCTGGCCCCGAAGGTGGCGCGCGACGCCGCAGGCCTGCGGACGTTTTCCCAGGTGATGCGGCTGCGCTTTCCGGGCGAGAGTTTCGACGTGCACCGCCTGGTGGGTTTCTGTTTCCTGCTGCGCCGGGCCGCGTACCAGAGCGTAGGCCTGCTGGATGAACGCTTCGGTACAGGCTGCTACGAGGACTTCGATTACTCGCTGCGCCTGCGGCAGGCAGGCTGGAAACTTAAAGCCGTTAAGGACGTCTTTGTCAGACACCGCCACCATGCCAGTTTCAATGACCATGGGCATTTCCATTCCTGGGCGGTGAAGAACCGCGAGATCTTCGTGGATAAATGGTGCCGCAAGGCTCTGGAATTTCTGGATGAAATGGACCCGGCGCTCGAGACGGCTCCGCCGCGGCGGCGCCGCTAGGACCGGAATACTTTGCAAAAAAACTATCCGATAACGGGACATTCCATGCGGTTCCTGCTGGAGCCCGGAGACCTGGCGCTGGCGGAACCCTGCCGCCCGGAGGAACTGCGGGCCGGGGAACTGGCGCTGCTGGTGAAATGGCGCGGCGGCTTTCCGGCGGGATACGTGGTGCACAGGGTGCTGGCCACGGCTTTTTCCGGGCGGTTAGTTCTTACCAAGGGGGACGCCAACTTTCTGCCTGACCTGCCGTTCTCCTCGTTCCAACCTGCCGGGCGGGTGGTAGCCGCCGCCGGCCGGAAAGTGACCCCGTCCGCAGCCTGGCCTCTGGCCGTCCTTTATTCGCTGGCCGCCGGCAAGGCGCTGTCGGCGGCTGCCCACGCGGTATATTTCCTTTTTTCAGCCGCTGGCGGCCTGCTGCCAAAGGCGGGGCGCGGCCTGTTCAATTCCGGTTGCCTGTACTGGGAGACCGGCTTGTATCCGGCGCTGGTCCGCTTTGCCGCCAGGCCGCTGCGCCGTGACTTCGCGGGCAAAAACGGGTCTTCCGGGGCCGTAAAGACCGGGCGTATAACTTCCAATGAAACCTGGTCCGGCACCGTGACCGTGGCGGACTACCTTACCATAGAGCCGGGCGCCAGCGTGCGGGTGGAGCCCGGCACGGAGATAATTTTCGAGCGGCGTGAGCCCTGGTTCTTCCCGGTACTGCGCTCCGGGCTGAACGGGGAAAGGCGCGAACTGGACAGCGGGCTGGCCAAGGTCCTGGTGTACGGGGAGTTCCTGGCCGGCGGCGCCGCTGAGCGGCCAGTGATATTGCGCGGCGCGTCTTTCGGCGGAGTGTATGCCCTGGGCGCCGGGGTCGTAAGGGCGCGCCGCTGCGTTTTTTCCGGGGCCGGAGGCGCGGCGCTCGGAGCCTGGGACCACGCCTTTCTGCAGGCGGAGGATTGCGTTTTTGAAGGGTGCTCCCGGGGGGTGGAACTTTTCTGCCAGGCCGCTGGCACCCTTCGCGACTGCGTATTTTCCGGTCTTTCCGGCCCCGCGGCGCGGGCCCTGGACGAAACCTCGCTGGCGCTCCTGCGGAGTTCCGCCCGGGACGGCGCCGGTCCCGCCTTCGAGTTCTCCGGCACCGCGCGTGGCGACCTTCGTGCCGTCAGCGTCCGGGGAGTGGAGCGGGCACTTTCCGCCTCCGGCACCGCCGCACTTTCGATAGACGGCTTCCTTGCCAGGGACTGCTCGGCCGGGGCGTTCCTCGCGGATGGCGGCGCCCGCCTGGACGCTGTGGCACTTTCAGTGGCCGGAGGGGGGTTTGGCCTCGCGGCAAATGGCGCTGCCAGGATAAGCCTGCGCTCTTCCGGAGTGACCGGCACTGCCGGTCACGCGGCTTTCCTTTCAGGCAACGCCTCGCTGAAGGCCGAGGGCTGCGCGTTCACCGGCAATTCCGCAGGGCTTGCGGCGGCCGGGCGCTGCGAACTTTTACTGCGGTCCTGCGAGATCTCCGGCAACTCCGGGCCGGCGGTGAAAGCCTCAGGCTATAATTCCCTTGAACTGCGCGGGTGCCGCCTTGAAGGCGGGGTCAGCGGGGTGGAGGCTCTCGGCCTCAACAGAGTTTCGGTCCTGGACTGCGTCCTGCGCGGGGCCGGCGGTCACGCCGCGCAGCTGCACCGGGCGGAGGACGTCTCGTTCCTGCGCTGCGCTTTCGAAAACTCGCTCGAAGGAATATCCCTTCATGACTGCCGCGGTTTCCGGGGCGAGTCGCTCACATTCCTGCGGGTGGCCGGTTCCGCCCTGAAGGCGGACGGGCGCTCTCCGGTCCTGCTCTCCAAGGCGGTATTCTCCAAAGGCCGCACAGGGGTAATGCTCGAAGGAGCGGTTAGCGCGCACCTTGAACGCTGCCGGTTCGAAAGCCAGACGGAAGCCGCCGTCGCGCTGGCCGGAGGGGCCTCGGCGGCACTTGATGGGTGCGGGCTTTCCGGCGGCCGGTCGGGGGTTAAGGCGTCCGGCCGGGCGCGCCTGGCCGCAACTAACTGCTCTTTCTTGGGCCTGGCGGGAGCGGCGCTGGAACTGCGCGGCGCTGCCTCGGCCCTGATGAGCGGGGGAATTGTTTCCGACTGCACCGGCGGCGCCTCCGTCTCAGGAAGCGGAGAACTGGACCTGGCCAAGACCAGTTTCCTGGCCGCCTGCTTGCCGGCAATAAGCCTGGAGGAAACCGCTTCGCTGACCGGGACCTGTTCCTCGCTCACCTCCGCGGCTGACGCCGTTTATTGTTCGGGAGAGGCCAGCGCGGCGCTGGACGGCTGCCTGTTGCACTCCCTTAACGCCGCGGCGCTGGAGCTGCGGGGAGGACGGGCCCGCCTGGAAAACTGTGTGCTGCGCGGGGCCAGAGGCCTGCAGGCGGCGCCCGGCAGTTCCGCCTCTTTGACCGACAGTTCGGTCGAAGCCGCGGATTCCGGAATAGATTCCGCCGGCAGGCTGCGCGCCGCCGGAGTTGCGGTTAAAGGCGGGCGCCTTGGAGGGGTGTCGCTTTCCGGTCCGGCTGTCCATCTTCGCTCCGTACGGGTGGAGGAGGCCCCTTCTCCCGGCATCACTATGCCTGGCGGTATTTTTTCTTCAGCCAGCGGCGTCAGCGTGGATGGTTTGCCATGGATCCCTCCCGCAGCGCCCTCAGGCTGCCTGGCCCGGCGCGCGCTGTTTGGCTTCGCGGCCGCCACTTCCGGCATAGGCCTTTTCAGTTCTTTTTACCGGGCCATATACTTCGCAGCCGCGGCCGCGGCCACGGTGCTGCTGAAGACGCCGGCCGTCAGGGCCCTTTATCTTTACAGGGGTATGGCGCAGGCCGGCTGGGAGCCGGGGCTGAGCGACATGGACCTGGCCTGCGTGACCAAACCGGATTTCCCGGCCGGGGAGTGCGGTACCGCCCTGGTACTGGCGCGCCGGCTGCGCCTGCTCAGGACCGTCTTTCCTTTCACCGGGGAGGTCCTTATCGCCGACGAGAACTCTTTTGCCGCGTTCATGGGCGCCTGGGGCACCAAGGCGGCGGAGTTCCCGGCGGCTTCGCGGCTGCTGGCCGGGGAACCCCTGCCCGCCGCCGGAACGCCGAGGACCGGAGGCATAGCAGACAGGACAGAAGCTTTTTACGCCTATACGCTGCTGATGGGGCACTTCTTCTCCAAAGGCCTGCCGGAAAATTTCAGGCGCCGCAATTGCCTGAAGGGCTTGCTGGACATCATGCGCTACCTCTCCGTGGACGGCACCCCGGGCAGGCTTTCGCGGCGCGCTTTTGGCGCGGCCGCAGGGCTGCCGCCGGAGGGGTACATGCGGTACTCCGCGCAGGAATACGCCTGGCGCGCTTTCGCCGCGCTGCACGCCGCTTCCCCGGAGCCACCGGCGCAAGCCGCCGCGCAGGCGGGTGCCGCGCCCGGCTGGTTCAATTCCGCCGCTTTCGAGGCCGCCCGGCTGCGCCTGTCGGCGGCCGCGGGCCTGCCGCTTTCCCTGGTGCTGGACTCGCTTTACCGGGTCTATGTCCTGCTGCCTGATCAGGCGGCCGGAGACCGCAAGGCTTATCTCGCGGTCTGCGCGGCGCTGGCGGCGGAACGCGCGGCCGCTCCGGCGCTGGCGGCGTCGCCGCTGGTGCTTACGCGAGCCTCTTTCGCGGAACTCTGCCGGTTGCCCTATCTCAATAATCCGGCGTTCGGCACGGACCTGCTGGCCGCCCAGAGCGGACGAAGGCCGCAGGATGGCGGCGTATTCTTTGCCGGGGAAACTCCGGCGCCCGGCCCGGCCCCGGGTTCCCCGGCCGCCGCCATCGCTCACTTCCGCGCCTCCTGGCGGTCGCTCTGGGGGGAAATGCCGCCGCACTATTTCTACACCCGCTGCGCGGGCCTGCGCCTGCTGCTGCAGTGCGGCCATAGCCCTTCCTTCTGCGATCCCCGCGCCCTGCGTAAAGCGCTGCTCGCCGCCGGCATAGACGTTCCCGAGTGGGAAGAATTCCTGCGCGGCGGCGCCGGGCCCGGGAACTATGAGTGGGTCGCCGCCATGACGGCCGCGCTCGGGAGGCTCGCCGATGGCCGCTGAACCGTCCATAACCGCCGTCATCATCACGCGCGGCAGGCCGGAACTGCTGGACGCCTGCCTGAAGGGGGCGGTGGAGGCGGGGAAGACCGAAGAAATACTCGTAGGAGTGAACGGGCCTGACGAAGAAAGCCTGCGCCTGGCGCGCGGGTTCGCCCCGGCCGTGACCGCGGTGCAATTGCCGCAAATGTGCCGCGGGGAAGCTCGCAACGCGCTGGCGGCCCGCGCCCGCGGCCGCCTGCTCTGTTTCCTGGACGACGATACCGTACCGCCTCCGGGCTATTTCACCCGCCTGGCCGCTCTGGCGGCCGGGCATCCGGGCGCGGCCGTGTTCGGCGGCGGGCAAACGCTGTCCGGGCACGCCGGCGCCTTCGAATCCGCCGTGGCGGCGCTGCTCGCGTCTTCTTTCGGCGGCGGGCCGTTCACCGAGCGGTTCTCGCCTGTCCGCGGCACGCGTGCCGCCGGGCCCGAGAAATTCATTCTCTGCAACCTTACGCTCGACGGGGAATTCTTGCGGGACCGCGGCCTGGCTTTTGAGGGACACCTTACCAGCGCGGAGGAGAACCTGCTGCTGGGCAGGATGGCTGCGGCGGGAGCCCGTATGGTGCTGAGCGGGGACCTGAACCTTGTGCATCGACGTCGCGCGGACCTCGCCGGGTTCGCCCGGCAGGTCTTTTCCTGCGGCCGGGGGAGGGGGCAGATAACTTCGCTGAGCCGGAGCGGGTTCTGCGCCTTCACCTTGCTGCCCCCGGCGGCGCTGGCCGCTTTCTGCGCGTGCGCGCTCTTTTTCCCGTCCGCGGCCGGACCTCTGGTGGCCGCCTACGCGGCCGCCGGAGTTCTTGCCGCCTCTTTCTCATCGGCCCCGCTCCGGCTCAAGCCGGCGGTGGCCGCGCTATCACCGGTACTTCACGTGGCCTACGCTTGCGGCTGGCTGGCCGGCGCGGTGGAAGGACTTTTAGGCGGGTGGTTTAGCGGGCGCAGGCCGCCCCGCTGTTGTTGCGAAGGAAATCCCTGAGGACGGCGGCGTTGGCCGCCGGGTCCGGCCCGGTCTCGAACATCCAAAAAGAAGTCTTGCGGAAAAGTGCGGCGCAGGCGCGCAGGCGCGAAGCCGCTATGCCCGCTTTTTGTGCCGCGTCCGCGGGGGAAAGCCGCAGGAAGTATTCCGCCATCTGCGGCACGCCCAGCCCGGCCGCCAGCGAGCGCAGTAGTTCCGAAGCCGCGGCCGAGGTGCGGGCGCGGCTCAGGCGGGGTGCGGCGCCCCTGCGCAGGAGGAATACCGCGGACGGAGGCACCGGCGCCTGGGCTACGCGGCCGGCGTCGGCGGGGGACAGCAGCCGTTTAGGCTCGTAGTGCCGCCGCGTGAAGCGGCGCGCGGCGGGGAAGCGGCCAAGGTGAGGGCTATCCTCGCCTATCCCGACGCGCACCTGGAAAGGGTATACGTCACCGCCGGCCGAGACCAGCGGGGTGTCGTCGGAGAGCAGGGCGAAGGCCGGGTCTTGCAGCAGCTCCAGCAGGAGCGTGGTTTTTCCGGCGCCCTGCCTCCCGCAGAACAGCAGCCCCTTGTCGCCGTGCGCCAATGCCCCGGCATGGATGCGGTGCAGCCCTCTCCCGTCCAGTTTTTCTCCGACGCGCGAAAGGATCAGCAGGTAGGAGAGCTCTTTAAGAAGTTCCGGGTCGCCGCTCTCTATGCGCCCGCTTTCCGCCGTGTAGTCGTAGCGCGAGACGGCTCCTTGCGGATACCAGACCAGGCGCTGCCCCGGAGGGGCGGCGAGCAGGCGCCAGCGCCCGGTACGCACCAGCGCCGGCGGGAGTGAAGCCGGGTTCGGCGCGGCGCGGACAGCGGAAATTTCTATGCCTCCGGAAGTTTCGGGAGCGGAGAAGGCGGAGAAATCCGCGGCCAGCCAGTCGGCCAGGCTGGGTTCTGGGCTGCGGAAAACTACGCGGCAGCCGTGAAAGTCGAAGTAGGCGCTATGCACGGCGCCCTCCGAGAAGCCGCTGCAGTGTACTACGGTAATTTTCCGGGGTATCAGTCCGCAGCACTTCCGCGCCGGGAGGCAGGCGGCAGATAAATTCCGTCAGCATGGCCCCCGGTGCCAGTTCCACGAAGGTATTAATTCCGTCGCGCAGCATGGCCCCCAGGGTCTCTTCCCAGAGCACCGGGCGGTCCACAGCCCGGTAGAAGCGGCCGCGCAGGGCGGCGGGGGAGGAATGCCTGCGCCCGTCGCTGGCGCAATAGACCGGGATGGCCGGGCGGGAAAAACTCGCCCCGGCGGCCAGGCGCGCCACCGAGCGCGCCGTATCGGCGAAGAGGGAGGTGTGGAACGCGCCGACCTCGCGACAGCGGCGCACCCTGGCGCGGCGCGGCAGGGCGGCGCGGAAAGCGGCTTCCAGCCCCGCGTCCATGCCCGCTACCCCGCTATTGAGCAACGAGTAGGAATTAACAAGTTCGCATACTCCTCCCCCGGAGGCGGCGGCGCGGCAGGCTCGTCGCAGTTGTGCCGGGGACACGCCGTAGACCGTCACCAGCAGGCTAGGGCGTTGCAGGCAGTTGCGCTGGCCCAGGCGCGAGAATTCCTTTACCGTCTCGAAGCAGAACCCGCGCTTTACCGCGCCGGCAAAAGCAAAAGCGGAAAATTCCCCGACGCTGCGGCCAGCGGCGCAGTCGGGAGCGCACCCGGCGGCGCGCAGGGCGTCGGCCACGGCCAGAGAGAGCGCGATGGTCACTTCGAAAAAAACGGAAGGATATGGCGAATCGGGGGCGGGAAAGAGTTTATCCTCGTGGCCGCCCATCATGAACTCTTTCAGGCGGGGGGAGGCCTGCGGCGGCAGCACCGAAAGCGCGCGCCCGACGGCGGGAAAGGCCTCCGAGAGGGCCTTGCCCATGCCGGGGTACTGGCTGCCGGAACCTGGGAAGAGGAAAGCCGTCTTACGGCTTGAAGGCGGACGCGACTTCACTTATCTTACCGTGGGACTTGATCCGGGGCTTCTGGTACTTGCGCGGCTTAGCCGCATCTTTTCCGCGGTTCTTCATTTCAGCGCCTCCGGTCCTATGATCTTCAACTTTGCCAACTCCGCAAGGAAGGCGTGCGTGTCGCGCTCCGCCTGCTCCTTCGGTATGCCGTATTCCTCGGCGAGAGCGGCCGCGATCCTGCCGGTTTTTCCGCCGGAGTTCAGCTGTTCCCAGATGAAAGTGCCGGTCTCGTTGGCCGAATAGTACTCCGAGGTTTCCAGGTTGAGGATGACGGCCTCATCCCCGGTCTTTCGCCAGGTGATGGCTTCCGCCCCAGGGAGCTGCTTGCGTGATTGCGGCATAGGCGTATTCTAGCAAAATATTCCGGGCTTCTTCCCCGCCGGGCCGGCCAGTATCGCCGCCAACTTCCCGGTGCGGAGGTTCCCGGCGGGCAGGGAAGAATAGGGGCACCGGGTCACGGCCCCGGAAGGGGAAACATAAACTATCTTCCCGCGCGAGGCGTCGCAGGAGGACGCGGATCTGAGGCAGGAACGGGCAAAGCCGCCGGCGGGGCCGTGCGTCAGCGCCGTTATGCCGCGTCTGGCGGCGGGGCCGGCGCCCTCGGGGCCGGAGAAAGGCAACAGCCTGGCCCCGTGCGCCCCCAGCCTGCGGGCCAGGGCAAAAAGCCTGCGCAGCATCGGTCCCTGCTCCTCCCCGTCGAAGACGCAGACCGAGACATAGGTCAGCAACCCGGCGGAGGAACAGAGCCGCACTGCCGCGGCGGCCTTGTCGAAAGAACCCCGCCCGGCGGTCCTGTCATGCCCGCGGCGGTCCGCGCCGTGCAGGCTTATCATAGCGCAGGCCAAGCCGGAGCGCTTCAGGGCCTCCACGCACCTGGGCGTGAGCAGCGCGCCGTTAGTATCCAACTGGGTAATAAAGCCCAGGGCGGCCGCTTTTTCTACCAGCGCGTCCAGACCCCGGTAAAGCAGCGGCTCGCCGCCGAAGAAAACCGCCCGTTCGATGCCCAGCTTTCGCCCCTGCTCCAGGGCGGCGGCGGCCAGCGCCGGC